>DASYGJ010000006.1:0-1500 GCA_035999915.1 Leifsonia sp. | reverse complement strand
GGTGGTCGCCACGGGCGCCGAAGCCGCCGGCCATCGGGTCTCCTTCCTCCGCACCGCGGAAGACTCCCTGGTCGGGACATTCGCGCTGATCCCCCAGGTCGCCGACGCGGTCGACGTGCCCGTCATAGCGGCGGGCGGCATCGCCGACCGCCGTGGAGCGGCGGCCGCGCTGGCCCTCGGCGCTGACGGGATCCAGGTGGGCTCCGCCTTTCTGCGCACGCGCGAGTCGGCGGCCACGGATGCGCACCGTCAGGCGATCGCTTCCGCTGCCGCGCATGACACGGTGCTGACCCGCGCGATGAGCGGGCGACTCGCGCGCGGCATCCCCAACCGCGCGATGCGCCAAATCGAGTCGACGGGAGCGGTTGCGCCGTTCCCCGCGCAGAACTGGCTCACCGGACGCTTTCGCGCCGAAGCGGGGCGGATCGGTCTGGGCGAATTGCAGTCCTTGTGGGCGGGGCAGGCGGCGGGGCTGTCGCAGTGGGAATCCGCCGCCGAGGTCTTCGCCGAATTGGCTGCCGGGCTCGGGGCCGGACGCCCCTCGCGGCCCGAAGAATGAACGACGGGCGCGTCACTCCTCGCCGATGTCCTCGTTCCAGAGTTCGGGATGGTGCCGGATGAACTCGCCCATCATGGCGATCAGCTCCGGGTCGTTCAGCACGGTCAACTCGGAGCCGTTGGCGGCGACCCAGTCTTGACCGCCGAGGAAGTTCTGGTCGTCGCCGACGATGACGCGCCCGATGCCGAACTGCCGCACGAGTCCCGAGCAGTACCAGCAGGGCGAGAGCGTCGTCGCCATCACGGTGTCGCGATAGGAGCGTTGGCGGCCGGCGTTGCGGAACGCGTTGGTCTCGGCGTGCATCGATGCGTCTCCGTCTTGAACGCGCCGGTTGTGACCGCTGCCGAGCAGCCGCCCTTCCCGGTCGAACAGAGCAGCGCCGATCGGGATGCCGCCCTCGGCCGCCCCCGCACGAGCCTCGGCGGTCGCGACCGCCAGCTTCTCCGTGTCAGTGCGATAGAACCGCTCGGGGGTGCCGCTCACGCGACGTCGTCTGCGGCGTCGACGCCGACGATGATCGCAGGCTCGGTGTCCAGGGGCGCACCGAGCTCGACCTTGAAAGCGCGGAACAGGATCCAGTAGAGCACCGCCGCGAGCAGGAAGCCGACGAGCGGGGTCAGGTCGCCGATCGGCGCCGCCTTCGCGATGGGGCCGGTGTAGAAGGTCTGGTTCGAGAACAACCAGACCGAGACGACGGCCGCGACGATCAGAGCGATCGCACCGGCCGGGTTGCGGTGCTTGGCGTGGCTCGGCACCAGGCTGGCGATCTCGGTGCCACGGCGCAGGAGGCGATCGGTGAGCACTACGCCGAGCCACGGCGCGATCCAGTACGCGATGACCAGCAGGAAGTTCTCATAGTTGGTGCCCGCATCGGGCAGGGCGCTCCACGCGATGAAGAAGCCGATAACGCCGAAGCCGAGTGCGACGATGGCGCGCCGCAA
>DASYGJ010000374.1:0-25925 GCA_035999915.1 Leifsonia sp. | reverse complement strand
ACAGATGCAGCCTTCGCCGCTCCCTCGGTCGTATACGCCACTTTCCCCATGCTGTGAACCCTCTCATTTCTCGTGTACCTGAGAGTGACGATAGGGGACGCTGGGGACACTCGAAACATACCGATTGCCTAGGCTGCCTAGCTAACCGCCGGGGCGTGCCCCGCGCGGGGGTCATATGTGCCCCGGATTGTCCTCAGGATGGAGGACTTGACAGGCGTGCTGTCTCCCCCGTTTTGGGGGTCTGCATCAGTGCTGATATCGACGTCATCGCGTCGGAGAGTTGGCGCCGGTCCACGGACTGATAGTTGCGGGTCACGGCGTAGGAGTTGTGACCGAGGATCTTCATGATGATCGGTTCGGGCACGTTCGCTTCGAGGAGCAGTGACGCGGTCGTGTGGCGGGCGTCATGGAGGCGCGCATCGGGCACTCCGGCGTTGGCGAGCGCGGCGTGCCATGCGGCGTTGTCTCGTGATGGGTCGATCGGTGAACCGTTGACCGTCCAGACGAGGCCGTAGCGGTTCGGGGGAGACGCGGTGATGTGTCGTTCGAGGATTGTGCGTAGCGGCTCGACGAGGGGAATGACACGGTAGCCGGCGGATGACTTCGGGCGGGACAGGTACAGGCCGCCGGTGAGGTGCCGGTGTTCCCAGTCGGGCGGGAAGGTGATCTTCCGGTCTGGGCACTCTGCTGCGCGCTTCCGCCCGCACTTCGTTTTGCAGCCATGCTCCCACGCGACGCGTTGCAGCTGCCAGGACAGGTCAAGGTCGTCACCGACCCGGTCGAGCTCAAGCCCGAGGAGTTCACCCTGTCGTGCGCCGGTGAGGAACGCAGCCCACCACCTGGACGCGATCGGGTCTATCCGCCACGGCGGGTCACCAGAGACGATCCTGAGCACTTTCACGGCGTCAGCGGCCGTGAGGACGGTGAGGTTTCGCGCGGCGCGCCTGGGGGCGTCTGTGAGGTTCGCGACGTTCTTCAGCACGCGGCCCTCGCGTTCGGCGTACTTGAGCGCTACGGCCATGATCCGGTGCGCCTGCATCGCCGTCGTCGAGCTGAGCCCTTTCGCCTCGATCGCATCGGCGACGCGGCGGATGTGCGCGGGCGTCAACTTCTCGAGCTGCACCTTCCCGACAGTGGGGATGATGTGCTGCTCGATGAGAGTGCGGTAGGTGGCGGCGGTCTTCGGCCGGATCTTCTTGAGGGCGATCGTCGTGAACCAGACATTCAGCCACGACTCGAACGTCTGCGAGTTCGTCGGCAGGTCACCCTCGACAAGGAGTTTGCGGCGCAGCTTGGACAGGCTCGCCCTCGCTTCCTTCTCGGTATTCGCGATGACGGTCTTCCGTCGCCGCTTCCCGTCAGGTGAGGGCAGTGTCAGCACGGCGCACCATCGGTTGTCAGATGCGCGTTGGTAGACGCTGCCCTCGCCCTTTGCGAGTTTGTTCTGTGCCACGGGGCTCCCTAGATTCTTCTGCCGTGTGCTTGCCACCTGATGCCGCATATTGCGGCGAGGGGTGCCCGGGGTCTTCTGGTGGCGCGTCGGATAGACTGCATCTTCGTTCCTTCCTCGCGTACAACTTGGATGGGACTGGCGGTTCGGGGTTGCACCCCCGGGCCGCCTTTCTTTTTCACTATAGCCTCATGACAGCCATTCCGACAGCCATTGCTAGGACCCCCTGGGGGATTCCTGACCTAGTTATGAGGCCAGTTTCCGCGACTTTCCGCGGTTTCACTGACCTGTATGGAGCGTACCATATAGCTCTTAATCAGTGGGTTCTCGGTTCAAGTCCGAGGGGGTGCACCAACGAAGCCCGGTCGGATACGCAATCCGACCGGGCTTTCGCGTGCGCCGAGGAGCGACGTGGTTGTCAGGTTCGGCGAGTGCCGAGTTGGCACGACGCGCCGCAATCACTGTGGCATAACGGCGCAAAGCGACAAACGGCGGGGGCGTCAGCCACTCTGCGAAAGCATCTAGTGCGGGATTGACTTGAGCATCAAGGTCGGCCTAGACTATCCTAATGAAACGCAGGGACGTCATCAAGAAGCTCAGGGCTCAGGCCAAGGCTTCGGGCCTGGGCTATACCGAGTACGAGCTGACCAACCACACAGGTATCAGAATTGGTGGGACGGCCTCTACGCTTGCACGTCACACTGAGATCGATGATCTCACTGCGAGTAAGTTCTTTGATCAGTTCGCAGCCGAGTTCGGAAAGGGATGGTGGCGCAAGTGACTACCTATACGGTGACGGCCGAGCGCTCAGGGCGTTGGTGGGTGCTCCAATCCGTCGAGGCTCCCGGGGCGATCAGTCAGGTGGCGCGGTTGGATCAGGTGAACGAGATCAAGGAAGCGATTGCGTTCGTCACCAGCACTACTGAGTCCGAGATCGAGATCGTTGTCGTACCCCGACTGGACCCGGACCTCGAACTCCACAGGAGAAAGTCGGCAAACTTCCGGACGATCTCGGCCGAAGCTAACGCGATGGCCGCGTTCGAAGCGCGGCTCGCCGCCCGCGGTCTCGCGGGGAAGGGCCTCACCGTTCGGGATATCGGTACCATTCTCGGCGTCTCACCTCAGCGAGCGCACCAGCTTGTCACCGACGAATTAGTGGAGCCGAGGGTGCATCATTCGGTGTTGTCTGCCGAGCCGGATGTCGTGGTCGACGATTCCGCGCGGGGCAATGTCCGAACACGCTTCCTCGACGCCGGTTAACAGATAATCCCAGCGGCACGACGAAAGCCCGGCCAGATACGTGATCTGACCGGGCTTCGCGTGTCACGAGGGGCGAGTCGCTGGGGCACAGTGTGCTCACGGGCTGCAGCGACTCGCCCCTCGGAGCGGGGCCGGTGTTAGCCGTTCGGGCCGGCCGGCTTGGTGGTGATGGTGGTGCCTTCGAGCTTGTTGGCCGCCTCCGCGTACTTGTTGGTGAACGTTCCGGAGATGCTCACCTTGGAGGTGTCGACCCCGATGGCCTTCTCCATTGCGAAGATGACCTTCGGTCCACCGGCGGGCATGATGCCGTCGGGGAGGAACTGACCCTTGTCGGTGGTCAGGCCGGCAACGTACTGCGCCTTGGTGATCGTGCTGTTCTGCACGAACTCCGGCGGCAGTTTGTCGGCGATCTGGGCGGCGGAGTGCGTGTTGATCCAGTGCATGGTCGCAACCAGCGCATCCACGACCTTCTGCGCGGCGTCTTCGTGTGTCTTCACCCACGAGGCGTTGGCGAGCAGACCGGCAGCGGGCCAGTCACCACCGAGGGCCTTCGTCGCACCGGCGGCGGTGGCGAGGTCGACGGCCGTGGTGGCGAGGTTCTTCGACGTCAGCGCGCCGACGGTCGGCTGCGTCGTCATGACGCAGTCGGCGGATCCGCGCTGGATGGCGGCGATCGCCGTCGAACCGGCGCCGACGGCCAGGGTGTGGTAGTCGGATCGGGTGATGCCGTGCTGCGAGGCCAGGAACTGCGTCAGTTCGTCAGTGCCCGAACCGAGGTCAGTCACGCCGACGGTCTTGCCCTTGAAGTCGGCTGCCGAGTGCACGCCGCTCTTGGGATTGCACATGACGCGCTCGCCTGGTGCTCCGGAGAGCTGCACCAGGTTGATGACGTCTTTGCCTTTGGACTGGAAGTCGACCGTGTGGATGTACCACGCGCCAGCGAGGTCGACCTGGCCCGAGGCCATGGCGTCCTCGGCGCCCACGCCGCCCGCCGATTCGGTGGACAGCTGCATGTTGATCCCGTACTTCTTGTAGAGGCCGAGATTCTGGGCGAGCTGGTAGGGGAGGTAGATCTGCTTGTCGATGCCGCCGACCATCATGGTGACGTTCTGGGCCGGCGCAGCGCTTGCGGAGCCGGCAGCGCTGCCGCCTCCGGAGTTGCTGCTGCACGCAGCGAGGCCGAGTGCGAGCACTCCCGCGGCCGCGGCTGCGCCGATCATGCGTTTGTTCATGTGGATGCTGTTCCTTTCGTTGGTGCCGAGGATTCGGCTGTGGTGCAAGGTCGGATGAGTTGTAGGGGCCGTCAGATGGCCTGAGCCTCGGAGCGGACCGGGGGCCGCCATTTGAGGAGGGCCTTCTCCAGCAGGGTGATCAGGTACTCCGCAACCAGCGTGACGACGGACATGATCACCATGCAGGCGAAGACGGTGTTGGGATCGAAGTTGCCTTGCGCCTGGCTGATGAGGAGACCGATGCCGTGCTGGGCGCCGAGCACTTCGGCCACCAGCGCACCGATGATCGCGAAGCCGAACGCGGTGTGGAGGCTCGCGATGATCCAGGTCATGGCCGAGGGGACGGTGACGTGTCGTGCAACCTGAAGCGGAGAGGCGCCGAGCACTCTCACGTTGGCGACCAGGTTCTGGTCGACTTCGCGCACACCTTGGAAGGCGTTGAAGAAGACGACGAAGAACACGAGCACGGCGGCGAGCAGGACCTTCGGGAACACCCCGAGGCCGAAAGCCACGATGAAGATCGCACCGAGCACGATACGGGGGATGGAGTTGACGATCTTGATGTATGGCCCGAACACCGCGGCGAGGTACCGGTTGGAACCGAGGAGGAGGCCGAACAGCACGCCCGTGACCGTTCCGAGCAGGAAGCCGAGGAACGCCTCTTGCACGGTCACCCAGAGGTTGTCCCAGATGGTGCCGAATGCCGTGCCGACCGTGAAGAGGTGCACGAGGCTGTCCCAGATGCCGGAGGGCTGCCCGAAGAAGAACTTGTCGACCCAGCCTGCGGAGGTGAACCACTGCCAGCCCCCGATGACGACGAGGGCGAGGAGCACTCGGCCGATCCAGATCCACGCAGTGCGCCGGGATCGCGCCCGGCGGGCGTTGGCCCGCAGTTCTGCTTCCGGCGGCACGACGTAAGCTCCCGTCGTGTTCACCGTTTTTCCATTTGTGTTCACTGCGGTGGTCATGCTGCTACCCCTGAAGTCTGCTGGTATGCGCGGGTGACCTCATCTTTGAGAGAGGCCCAGATCTGCCCTTGGATCTCGAGGAAGCGTTCCTCGTGCCGGATCTCCTGCACGTCGCCACGGGGGCGGGGCAGGTCGATGTCGAAGATGTCCTTGACGGTCCCCGGGCTGCTGGTCATGATGACCACCCGGTCGGACAGGGCGACGGCCTCGTCGAGGTCGTGAGTGATGAAAAGCACCGACGGGCGCAACTCTTCCCAGAGCTGCAGCAGTTCGGTCTGCATGATGGCCTTGGTCTGCACGTCGAGCGCGCCGAAGGGCTCATCCATCAAGAGGATGCGGGGGTTGTTGATCAGCGCCGCCGCCATCGCAACGCGTTTGCGCATTCCGCCGGAGAGCTGGTGCGGGTAGCGGTCTTCGAAACCGGCGAGACCCACCCGGCGGAGCCAGTCCATCGCGAGCAGAGTGGCTTCGCGTTTGCTCGTTCCGAGGAGGATCGGTCCGACCATCACGTTGGCGAGAACGGTCTTCCACGGGAAGAGCGAGTCCGCCTGGAACATGTAGCTGACGCCTTTGGTGACGCCGTCGACGATCTGGCCGCCGACGGTGACCCGTCCGCCGCTGGGGTGCTCAAGGCCGGAGACCTGGGCGAGCGTCGTGGATTTGCCACAACCGGTCGGGCCGACGATGGCGCAGAATTGGCCCGGCTCGACCACGAGGGAGACGTCACGGATCGCGGTGAACGGCTCGCCCTTGGGGGTGATGAATCGCTTCGTCAGATTGACGATCTCGATGCGCGCTGCGTCGTCGGCGCTGAGTTGTGCGGTGGACGCGCGGCGGGGAGTGTGATCACTCATATGCCAAGACCTCTCTGTCTTTCGGTGGTGATGAATCATGGTGATCCTTCAGGCGTGCCGGTGTCTCGCTTGTGCGCCATTGGCCCTTTGTGCGCGTTGCGATCGATTTTGCGCATTGCGCTCACGTGATATCCGCATCTTGCGCTGAGAGAATCAGAGGTGATGCGAAGACGGATCCGTAAACTCTCGAGCCAGATATTCCTGGCTCAGCTCGTGATCCTGGCCGTCTCCATGGCGGTCGGGTTCACTCTCTTCGCCCAGACGGCTCGCGGCAACCTCGATGAGGACTTCGAGGCACGGGCCGCCCTCATCGCTCAGACTTTCGCCGGGATCCCGACTATTCAGCACTGCATGGCCGATGGCGGCCCCGGATGCGCTGCCACGATCCAGGACCTCGCGACGAAGACCGCGCACACGACGGGGGCGGCATACGTGGTCGTCATCGACCTGAACCGGGTACGGCACTCGCATCCGAACCCCGCGCTCATCGGTCAGAAGGTCAGCGAGCCGCTCGTGGCGAGCGACGGCAACGTTCACCTGAGGATCGACCCCGGTTCGACCGGCGTGAGCGCCAACGCCCGCGTGCCCTTGTACGGCCCGACCGGTGCTCTGGCGGGCGAAGTCTCAGTCGGAATCCAAGAGAGCCTGGTTTCCACGGAACTGTTCAGCGAACTGCCGACCTATGGTGCCTGGTTCGTGGTCATGCTGGGCATCGGGGCGATCGCCTCGTTCGGCCTTGCGAGCGTCCTGAAGCGCCGAACGTTCGGCCTCGAACTCGACGAGATCGCCCGGTTGCTGCAAGAGAGGGAGGCGACCCTCCACGGCATCCGGGAGGGTGTGATCGCCGTCGACCCGTCCGGCCGCATCACGGTGGTCAACGATGAGGCCCAGAGACTGCTCCGCATCCGACCGGATGTCGCCGCGCGCCGTCGACGCCTGGAAGATGTGCTCGCTCCGGGTGCTCTGCGCGACCTTCTGACCGGCACCACCGCGGTCACCGACGAGATCGTCTTCACCGAAGATTACTGCCTCGTGGTCAACCGCATGCCGGTGTCCCTCAGCGGCCGCGCGCATGGCGTCGTCGTCACGCTGCGCGATCGCACGGATGTGGAAGGCCTGATGAGCGAATTGGCCGGCGAACGCAGCCTCACCGAGTCCATGCGTGCGCAGCAGCACGAATTCGCCAACCGGATGCACGGCATCGCCGGTCTGCTCGAGCTCGGAGAACCGGCACAAGCGCTGGAGTACATCAACGAAATCCGGGGCACCACCGCCGACTTCGATCAGACCCTGCGGACACATATCGCCTCTCCGCAGCTCATCGGGCTCATGCTCGGCAAGGCGGCTGAAGCGAGTGAACGCGGGATCGACCTCGTTATTTCCACCGACACGAATCTCGGCGAGACACCGCGGCGGGTACAGGCGCTGACCACCATCCTCGGAAACCTGATCGACAATGCGTTCGACGCGCTGGCCGGCACGTCGGCACCGCGCCGCGTGGAGGTGCGGGCCGTTGAGGCCGACGACTCGCTGACGATTACGGTGAGCGACAACGGCCCCGGCGTCGACCCGGACTCCGGCTCGAACATCTTCACCAAGGGGTATACGACCAAACGCGGGTCGCTGGTCCGTCACAGTGGACTGGGGCTCGCCCTCGTGCAGAGCACCGTCGTCAAACTCGGCGGAACGGTGTCGGTCTCCGACGGCCCCGGAGCGACTTTCACCGTGCAACTACCAGGAATGCCCGTGCTCACCCCGGAAGCCTCATGACGACACCTGATCCGATCTCCGTGCTGGTTGTGGATGACGACTACCGCGTCGCCGCCGTCCACGTCGCCTTCGTCGAACGCGTTCCGGGTTTCCGGGTGGTCGGCAAGGCGCACACGGCAGCCGACGCGCGGGAACTCGCTCGAACGCTCCGACCCGATCTGGTGCTGATGGACATCTACCTGCCCGACGGTGACGGTCTGCAGGTGGCACGCGAGCTCCTCAGCGCGCCGCCTTCACCGGCGGTGATGGTGATTTCGGCGGCTAGTGACATCGAGGCTGTGCAGCAGGCCGTCCAACTGGGTGCGGTGCACTATCTGGTCAAGCCGTTCAGTCTGGCCGCACTCGCGGAACGACTGAAGGCTTTTCGGGACATGCATACGCATATGACGGATTGGCCGGAGGAGGCGACGCAGGACGACGTCGACCTGATCTTCGATCTGCTCCGCCCGACGGCCGTTCAACCCACACAGGAGTTCAGCCGCCTAGGCCCAACGCTCAAGCTGGTCTACGAAGCTCTCGTCGCGAGCGGTGCCAGTCTCTCCGCGACGGACGTTGCGACCGCCGTCGGAATCAGCCGGGCCACCGCGCAGCGCTGCCTCACCCAACTCGAGCAGAGCGACGCCCTCAAGTTGGAACTGCGCTACGGATCCGCGGGACGGCCCGAACATCGCTACTCGGTCAAGCGTCGGTGAATGCCTGACCTCCGCGAGGGCGACGTGATTTCGCAGGTCGGCCGCCGCACCTAGGGCAGAGGGATCTCGTGCGGCCGGTACCGGGGCAGCCGGGCCGCAGGGATGATCGCGATGGCACTGATGCCGGCCAGGATGAGCAGGCCCAGTTTCAACGCGCGGAGCCGAGCATCCGTGTTGACAGCGACCGCAGCAGACACCTGCGCTTCTGTGGCGTTCGTGCGCTGCAGGGCTTCCTTGAGCTGCTCGTTGCTGATGAAGTTCACATTGTCGAGGTCGACCTGCGCGACGAGGGACGGCGGGAGGTCGACATGGCTGACGACGGCCTGACCGACATTGATTCCGAGGATGGTCACAAGGAGGGCTCCAGCGAGGGCGGTGCCGACGGCCGAGGCGAGGTTCTGTGTCGTGCCTCGCACGGATCCCACATCCCCGGCGAGTTCTCTCGGCGAGGCCGTGACGAGCACGTTGAAGACCAGGGTGACGAGGGCGCCCTGACCGATGCCGAACACGATCAGGCCGAGGATGGTCGGCAGCGACTCCCAGTTGTTGTTCACCACGAACGCCAGCCAGGCCAAGGCGATCGTAGTGAGGCTGAAGGAGAAGACACCGATCGTGCGAGGACTGAACCGCTTGTAGAAGCGCACGACGAGGGTGGCGACGATGAAGACCGTGAGGTTGAACGGCATCATGGCGAGTGAGGTGTCGAAGGGTGTGCGGCCTTGCACGATCTGGATGTACAGCGGCACCGTGAAGTTGAGTGCTGCCTCGAGCGCCACCACGATGAACATCGCGTAGACGGCGGCGCGCTCCCGCGAGGACCCCAGCACGGCGAGGCTCACCAGCGGCACCTTGCCTGCTCTGGTGCGCCGTCTCGTCCAGAGGAAGAACGCCTGGCCGAGCACAAGACCGACGACGATGAACACTGGCGCCGGCGAGAGTCCAAGGATGTCGAACGGCGCGCTCGCGCGCGCTTCCAGCACGCCCCACGCGTTCAGATTGTTGAACCCGAGCGTGAGCAGGATGACCGCGGCGCCGATGAGCACCGCGGCCACGGCGTCGATTTTGACTGCGGGATTCGCTCCGGCGCTGCGCAGACGGAAGCTGAAGAGAAAGACCGCGATCGCCAGCGCCAGCACGATCAGGAACACTGGCCGCCAGCCGATGAGCGTGCCGAGGGCCCCGCCGATGAAGAACGCGCTGACCCCGGAAAGCGCCCGCGCCGATCCCAGGGAGCCGATTGCGGTGGCCTGCTGGGCGCCCTGATAGTTCTCCGCAATAAGTGCGACCAGCGAAGGGACGATGATCGCCGCGGATGCTCCGGCCAGCGCTTGCGCGGTGATCGCCCATCCCACCGACGGCGCCAGCACCATCATGAGTGCGGAACCCGCGAAGATCGCGACGACGATACGGAAGATCAGCACCCACCCGACGCGCTGGCCGAGTTTGGCGCCGACCATCACCAGGGCCGCGACGGCGATGCCGTAGGTGACGATGGCCGTGCTGACGGTTGTCGGTGGCACGCCGAAGTCGTGCACCATGCCGCCGAGCGAGACGGGCAGCGCCGCCACGTTGAACGACATGAGCACTTGGGCGAGGAAGAGTCCCACCATCGGCACCCAGGATGCCTTCTCGGTCACGACCGGCGCGGCCTCCGTGTTCGTCGTCATGTCAGATCCCCTTGCTGTCGGATGCGAAGATGTTCAGCCCGAGCGCGCGCGAAAGATACGCCGTCGCACGTTGACCGAGCACGCTGTTCCCGGCCGGATCCAGCCGGGGAGAGAACGTTCCGATCGCTCCTTTGCCGGGCGCGATCGTGACGATGCCCCCGGCCACGCCGGACTTGCCCGGCAGGCCGATCTCGAAGAGCCATTCGCCGGACCGCTCGTAGAGACCGTTGGCGGCGAGGACAGCCAGCGTGTCCCGGCAGACCTCGGGGGAGACGACGCTCGCGCGCGTCACCGGATTGACGCCGCCGTCGGCGAGTGTTGCTCCCATCACGGCGAGGTCGTGGGCGCTCACCAGCAACGCGCACTGCCTCGTGTAGACGTCGACGATCTCCAGCGGGTCGGAGTCGAGGCGGCCGTAGCTTTGCAGGAGGCGGGCGATGGCCTGGTTGCGCTGGTTCGTGGCCGCCTCCGATCGGTAGACGACACCATCCAGCTCCAGTTGGCGTCCGGCGAATGCCGACAGGCCCGACCTGATTCGCTCCCACTTCTCGGCGGGCGTTGCTCCGGGCATGAGTGCGGTCGTCGCGATCGCACCGGCGTTGACCATCGGGTTCATCGGATGCCCGTTGTTGAGCTCGAGCGCCATCACAGAGTTGAAGGGGAGGCCCGTGTTGTTGACCCCGACGCGGTCGCCGACCTCGGTATGACCGAACGCCTCGCAGACGAGCGCATAGACGAAGGCTTTCGAGATGGACTGGATCGAGAATTCCACGAACGAGTCTCCCGCCTCGTGGATGCCGCCGTCGACTTCGGCGACGCAGATGCCGAACAGGTCGGGGTCGACCTCGGCCAGCACGGGGATGTAGTCGGCGACTGTTCCGTCGGTACTCACGCGATTGCGGTTGTAGGCCGCTGCGACCAGCGCGTCGATCCGTTCCCCACTCGGAAGACGCCCCGTCGAGACCGACTGCTCGACGCCCTCCACATTCGTATCCAGCACGCTTCCCCTCACGTTGGGCGCACGCATTCGTGGCCGACCACGGTGCAGCGAGTGACCCCCGTTGTCGGGTAGACCTGTTCTCGGACCCTAGCGCTGTTCGGCCGGCAACGGAAGAGCGTTCGGTGGGCCAGGGGGAACCCTCGAATGGCGGCAGATCGACCTTCTCGAGCGGCCGGAAGGTCGATTCGCCGCCACTCGGTGCCGTCGTCCTACGCGAGCGCGGCGCGCATCCTCACGAGAAAGTCGCGCTCCGCTTCGTTGTCAGTGAGTGCGATCGCGGCCTCGTAAGCCGGGCCCGCGTCGGCGCCTCGGCCCAGGCGGCGTAGCAGTTCGGCCCGGATCAGGTGGAATTGGGCAACGGTCGCGACCGTGGCGGAGGACGCAGCGAGAGCCTCCACGAGCGCGAGTCCGGCGGCGGGTCCGTCCACTTCGCCGACCGCGACCGCGCGGTTGAGCTCGACGATGGGCGAAGGCTGCACGGCGAGCAGCTGGTCGTACAGTGCGACGATCTGCGGCCAATCGGTGTGTCCTGCGATCCGGGCGTCGCTGTGCACCGCCTGGATCGCGGCTTGCAACTGATACGGTCCGGGGCGGTTGCGGCGGAGGCACTGGCGCACGAGCTGCTGGCCTTCGGCGATGAAGGTCTCGTTCCAGCGGCCACGATCCTGCTCGGGAAGCAGCACCGGCGCTCCGTCCGGACCGATCCGCGCTTCGTGACGTGATTCGACGAGTAACAGCAGGGCGAGGAGGCCGAGTGCCTCCTCTTCATCCGGCATCAATTCGGCGACGAGCCGGGCCAGGCGAATGGCTTCCGCACAGAGCTCCTCACGGAGCAACCGGTCGCCGGAGGTGGCGGCATAGCCTTCGTTGAAGATCAGATAGATCACGGCCAAGACCGAACGGAGCCGCTCGGGCAGGTCGGCGTCCGCCGGCACGCGGTAGGGGATGCGCGCATCGCGGATCTTCGCTTTCGCCCGCGACAGGCGCTGCGCCATCGTCGCCTCCGATACGAGGAACGCGTGCGCGATCTCGGCCGTGGTCAGCCCGCCGAGCAGCCGGAGGGTGAGCGCCACCCGGGTCACCGGCGCGAGGGCGGGGTGACAGCACGTGAAGATCAGGCGCAGACGGTCGTCGCGCACGGGGGAGTCCTCAGCGGTCGGGGCGTCGCGCGGATCGTCGCCGCTAGGCACGCTCTGCTCATGCAAGAGCGCAGCGGCGGCATACCGATCGTCGCGCTTGGCCTCGCGGCGGAGTCGGTCGATGGCTCGCCGGCGAGCGGTCGTGATGATCCAGCCGGCCGGGCTCGGCGGGATGCCGTCGCGTGGCCAGCGCTCGATCGCCGCCGTGAACGCGTCTTGCACCGCGTCTTCGGCGACACCGAGGTCGCCGAAGACGCGGCAGAGCACGGCGACGCACCGGCCGTATTCGGCGCGGAACACACGGTCGACCTCCGCCGCTTCCACAGTCGTCTCAGCCGGCGAAGGGCCGCACTTCGATGGGCAGGGTCGTCGCGGTGGCGAGTCGCTTGCCCCATTCGAGCGCCGCATCCAGGTCGGGGACGTCGATCATGGTGAAGCCGCCGAGGTGCTCCTTGCCTTCGGCGAACGGCCCGTCGGTGATCAGGATCTCGGCCGACTCAGCCGATGGACGCAGGGTCGTGGCCGATTCCGCGGGCAGCAGGCCCCCGGAAAAGACCCACGCTCCGGCCGCGCGCATGTCGGCATTGAGTGCGTCGAGGTCGGCTCCGATCGTCGCGAGCACGTCAGGTGACGGGATGGGACCGTCGGGCTGATACACGCTGAGCAGGTACTGGGTCATGATGTTCTCCGTTTCTCTTGTTCTCTACACGAACAGGAACGGCCATTCTCGACATCATTGCGCAGAAGACGACTTCCGAACCAGTCGTGCGACACCGATCTTCGAGTCGGCCATGCCGTAGAACACGAAGGTCTGGCCGTCGACCTCCTCGATCGCGGTCGGGAAGACGACGTTCGGCACGATGCCGCTTCGCTCGTCTTCGGTCTCGGCCGAGAGGAGTGGAGCGCTGGTGCGGTCGAGTACGCGCCACGGTTCGGCGGCGTCGAGGATCATCGCCCCGGCACCGTAGTTGACGTTCTGCTGCTGAGCCATCGAGTTCTCGATCACGCCGGTCACGCCGTGGTGCAGCAGCAGCCAGCCCTCCGGCACACGCAGCGGGGCAGGGCCGGAGCCGATCTTGAGCTCCTCGAACGGGTACTCGGGGCCGGTGAGAAAGCGGTTCTGACGCCAGTGGGCCAGTTCGCGGTGGTCGGCGAGCACGGCTTGCAACGGCACGAACGCGATCCAGATGCTCGGCCGCGGATCGGGAATGGACGCCGGGGGCCGGTTGCCCTCTCCGGTACGCACTTCGCCCAGCTCCCAGGCCGGACGGTGCAGCACTGCCAGGCTCGGGGTGCCGTCGGGCGCCATGACGGGCTCCGGAAAGAACACGGTGTCCTTGTTGTGATAAAGCCCGAGGTCGACGCCGAGCTCGTCGTCGTACTCGAACGTCACCGGTCCGAGTCGTCGCCACTCGCGAAGGTCGGCCGACGTCGCCACCGCGGTGCGCGGACCGAGCGGGCCGAACGCCACATAGGTCATCACGTGGAGGCCGAGGCTGGGGATGAACGTGACCCGCGGATCCTCGACTCCCGAATTGTTCGCACCCTTCTCCCACTCCCGTTCGGGTTCGAGCACCACGGCCTCTCGCACCACCGAGACGGGGACACCATCCTGCACCTCGACGCGAGCGAGGCCCACCCGGGAGATGTTGCCCTCGGCGACGAGCCGCGGCAGAAGGTACAACTGCCCGTCGGGGCCGCGCCCGCTGGCCGGGTTGAGGACGCCTTCCACTTCGAGTGGGTTGCCGGGCTCCGGGGTCATAACGACGCCCGCCCGAGTCAATGCATACGGGAAGTTTTCGGGGGTGCTCATTCAGTTTCCTTACTGTGAAGCGGACGGTGGAACGGGGAGGCGGACTATCCCTTCACCGACGATCCGAGATCGGTCGAGGTGAAGTAGCGCTGGAAGACGATGAAGAGCACGACCACGGGTGCGGCGAGAACCACCGCGCCGGACAGAATCGACCCATACGGGTTGCTCGTTGAGCCCGCGACCGTGCTGATGTAGTTGGCCAGGGACACCGCGAGCGGCTGCAAGCTCGCTTGTTTCGTGATCAGGAAGGGCCAGAGGAACTCGTTCCACGGGCCGATGAATGTGAGCAGCAGAACGGTCACGAGGGCCGGCCGAACCAGCGGCAGTGCGATCCTGCGCAGGATGGCGATCTCGCCCGCGCCGTCGATCCTTGCGGCGTCGAACAGCTCTTTCGGGATCTGCAGGAAGTACTGCCGGAAGATCAGGACCGCGGTGGAGTTGATCGCGAACGGCAGGATCATGCCGATGTAGTTGTCGGCGAGTCCGTAGTTGCGGGCGATGAGGACGTACAGCGGCACCATCAGCAGCTGGAACGGTATGACCTGCACGAGCAGCGCCAGCGCGAAAGTCACGCCGCGGCCCCGCCACTGGAGTACCGACAGCGCGTATCCAGCGAGCAGCCCGAAGACGACCGTGCACAGGATCACGCCTCCGGTGAAGATCCCCGAGCTGGCCAGCCCGCTCCACAGGTTGATGCGCGAATTGATGTTCGAGTAGTTGTTCAGGGTGAGGTTCGAAGGGTTGGGGAAAGCGCCGCCGACGGTGGTGTCGGGTGCGGTCTGCAGGGATCCGATGAGCATGTAATAGAACGGGAACAGGAAAGCGAGCGCACCGATGGTGAGCACGATGCCCTGAAGCACGGCCTGGCCCCGGCTCAGCCGTCGGGGCGAAGAGAGGTCGACTTTCTTGCGTCGTCTGGTGGATGCGGGTTGTGCGGTGGTGGTCATGAGTTTCGTTCTCCCGCGAATCGGTTCTGCAGCAACGCGATGATGAGCACGACGACCACCAGCACGATGCCGATCGCGGCCGCGTATCCGGGGTGCCCCTGCTGGATGCCCTGCTGATAGATCAGCAGCACCGGAGAAGTGGAGGCGCCGTTCGGGCCGCCACCGCCGGTGAGCAGGTACGGCTCGGTGAAGAGGTTCGCTCCCACGATGGTCGAAATCAGCAGCACCAGGAGGGTCGCTGGTCGCACACCCGGAATGGTGACGGAGAAGAACTGCCGGACTCGGCCCGCTCCGTCTGTCGAAGCCGACTCGTACAGCTCCGTCGGCACGTTCTGCAGCGCCGCCAGGTAAAGCAGGATGTAGAACCCGAGCTGCTTCCAGGTGACGTAGATCGCGATCATGGGCATCGCGAGCACCGGGTTCACGAACCAGCTCGGATTCGGTGCGAGCGGACCCAGGATGTGGTTGACGAGTCCACCCCCGTTGAACAGGAAAAGCCAGACACCGATGATCGCCACGCTGGCCGTCACATACGGCACGTAGTAGCTCACCCGCAAGAACGTGCGGAAACGCTTGATGCTGTTCAGCCCGCTCGCGAGAACGAGGCTCAGCACCACGGTCAGCGGAACGTTGATGATCAGGAAGATTCCGACATTGACGAACGATTGCAGCACGGCAGGGTCGGTGAACGCGTTGACGTAGTTGTCGAGGCCGACGAACGGACGGTCGACGACAGCGCCGGGGGCCGCGAAGAAGTAGTCGAAGAACGACATGTAGATCGCGAAGAGCAGCGGATAGGCGAAGATCACGATCACGAAGATCAGATACGGCGCGCTGAACAGCCACCCGAGGGGGTTGTTGCCGAAGATACGGATGCGCAACGGCTTCCTGGCCTGGCCGCGCCGGTCGCCCCGGACGGATTTCCCACCGGCGGCGGGGGCGCTGGAGCCCCCGGCCGCCGGGTTGGTGCGGATGGTGGACATGGTCTACTTCTGCGTCTGCAGCTTGTCGATCTTGTCGGCCGCCGCTTTGAATGCGTCGACGACGGTTCCTGAGCCCGAGACGACGGACTTGGTGTACGCATCCCGCAGTGCCTGGAGCTGCGCGACCGTGTTCGGCCCGGACGGGTCGTCAACGGTGCGCGCAGACTGGGCGCCGAACTCCTTGTACGCCGGGTGCGAGGCGAAGTACGACGCGTAGACCGTGGAGAGGTTGTTGCGGATGGGCATCTGACCGGTGACGTTCAGCAGTTTGTTGTCCTGGTCTTTGCTTGTCGCGAACTTCAGCACATCCCACGCCGTTCCCTGGTTCTTGCACGACGTGTACATGCCGATGTTCTTCGCGTCGGGGAAGGTGTAGGTCTTGTCGGCCGAGACACCGTCCTTGGTCGGAACGGGCATGACGCCCCACTTCACCTTGTCTCCGTAGTAGGCGATGGCCCACGGTCCGACGATGTCCATGGCGGATTTGCCGTCGGCGAACGCGTCACCCTGGTACTGCTCTTTGCCGGCCAGGCCGTCGGCGTAGATCGTGTGCCAGAAGTTGGCCACGGCGATCCCGTCGGAATTGGCGATCGTCGCCTTGCCGTTCTCGATCATGCCCTTGCCGCCGGTCTGCGCGGCGAGGAGGGGCAGGTAGTCGAAGTTCGGTTGGAAGAACTCGCTGGTCGGTGCCGGGTAGATCGCGTACGGAGCTGCGCCGCTCGACTGGATCTGCTTGGCGGCCGCGATGAACTTGTCGTAGGTCGACAGGTCGGGAGAGTCCGCGTTGAGGCCGGCCTTCGCGAAGAGAGCCTTGTTGTAGAAGATCATGACCGGGTTCTGTTTCCACGGCATCTGGTAGTAGTCACCGTCGGCCGATTTGTACTGGCCGGCCGTGCTTCCGCTCCGGGCCTGGATGTAGGAGTTCGCGTCCGGGAACTTGGAGAGGTCGACAAGGCCGCCCTGCTTCTTGAACTGGCCGGTCACGGCGGGCAGATTGTTGAACACGAGACACGGTGTGGTGCCGGCCGTGATCGCCGCGCCGAGCACCTCTTCGGTGCTCTTGCCGGCCGGGACCTCCTGGGCTTTGATCTGCTCCTTGGGGTGCGACGAGTTCCAGGAGGCGACCATCGCTTTGCCCCACTGCACCTCCTGCGTGTTGTTCGAATACCAGATGGTGATCGGACCGTGAGCCGTCATCGCACTCGTGGTGCCGCCGCTCGACCCGCACGCGGTGAGCGTTCCGGCTATAGCGCCCGCTGTCAAAATGCTGATCAAGATTCTGCGTCTTTGCATGGTTGTTCCCTTATCTCTACTTTTGGTGCTGGGTCTTGCTGTCCGCTGTCGCTGGTGCAGCGGTTGATGTCCGTACGACGAGTCCGGCCGGGGGCAGGCTGATGTCCGCTGATTCGCCGTGCTCCACGAGCCGCAGGAGAGCGTTGGCCGCGGCCACGCCCCACTCGGTCGGATCGTTGTCGAGAGTGGTCAAGGCTGGAAAAACGTACGCGCCCATCTGCGAGCCATCGAGTCCGGTGATCGAAAGGTCCCCTGGCAGATCGAGTCCGCGTTCGTGGGCGACGCCCATCCCGGCGACAGCCATGGGATCGTTGCCGAAAACGATGGCGGTGGGCCGACGGGATCCGTCGAGAAGCTGTCTGGTCGCTTCCGCACCCTGCTCGGGCGAGAAGTCGGTGGGCACGACCAGCGGCTCGAGCCCCGCTTCGCGCATGGCGTGGTCGTAGCGGGCTCGGCGCTGGCGGCCGTGCAGCATCCGCTCGTCACCCGAGACGTGGGCGATCTCGCGGTGGCCGAGCTCGAACAGGTGCGCCATCAACGCGTCGATGCCTTGGTCGTAGTCGCGCGAGATCACGGGGAAGGGACTTGTGTTCGTCGGTTCTCCGAGCGAGACCGCAGAGCTGCCGAGCGACTCGATGAGTCTGATGCGTTCGTCGTCGGCCAGCAGGTCGGTGAGGAGGAAACCATCGACCCGGTTGTCGGCGGCCAACCGCGAGTAGGCTTTCGCCTCCGCCTCGTGGTCGGGCACGACGCTCAGTACGAGAACCTGTCCGCGCTCCGACAGCACGGTCTCGACACCGGAGATGAACGCCGCGAAGAAGGGGTCGACTTCGATGGTGCGTGGGTCCCGCCGCAGGATGAGGCCGAGAGCGTATGCGCGCCGGGTCGTGAGCCCGCGGGCGCCCGGGTTCGGGCTCCAGCCGAGGTCTTGCGCGGCGGCGAGGATGCGGTCCCGCGTCTCCGGGGACACCCCCCGGCGCTCGTTGAGCGCAAGCGAGACGAGGCCCTTGCTCACGCCGGCCGCGCGGGCGACATCGTTGATCGTGATATGTCCATTCATCGTGGCGTCACCGTTGTGAATCCTCCGGGTTCGACCGTGATCGTGGCGCCGGGGCCGGCCGCTGCCGGCTCTTCGACCTGCGCACCTCGCCGGTCGAATCGCGTCACCGTGACCGGTGCCGTGTCCGACAGGTGCCGCCGGGCGGCGCGATCAGTGCCGTTGACGTAGACGTCGAGTGAGGCGCTCGCGCCGGCGAGACCGAGATGGGAGACGGCGGGCTGCACGAGCACGGCATCCAGTTGCACTGAGCCGTGGACGGTCGCCGTCAGGGTCGTGGTGCCCGCGCCGGCACGCCCGCGGAGCGTCTGCGGCAAGAGGAAGACCGTGGTGGGCGCGATGCCCTGGCGGGCCGGCCGGGCGTTGTCGGACGACCCCAGCGAGACCGTCTTTCCGTCGGCAGTGGCGGTCCAGTCCGTGCGCCCGTTTCCCGTTCCGAGGTTCGCGATCGGCAGGATGCTGACCGGACCGGTGGTGGTCGGAATGGTGATGGTGATCGTGTCACCGGAGGAGGCTCGCACATACGCGCCTGCCGACCAGTTGGCGGAGCCCGTCCACGCGGAGGGCGGGGTCACGACAGCGGCCGAGCCGGTGAGCGCGCCGCTCTCGGCCTCAGCAACGGTGATACCGTCGGTCGCCGTGGTCTTGGTCAGGGACGTGGCGAGTGCCGCGACGGCGGGATGCGCATCCAACGCCAGCATCGACAGCTCGGTGTGAATGACCGACTCGGCGCCGCAGTTGCGGTTGACCGTCTTGTCGCCGCCGATCCCGTCGACGCAGACACCGGTCGCCGGATCGTAGACCGGAACCCCGGCGGGGTTGGCCCCGAAGTACCACGCGGCCTGTGCAGCGGCGAGCTGGGTCAGTCCGTCCGCGCCGGTCGCATCGGCGACCGCGAGGAGTCCCTCGACGCGCGAGTCGACGCCGTACGCGATCTGCGAACGGTCGGCAGGCGTCGGCGTCCAGCCGTTGTCCGGTCCACCGGTCGCGAGGAGTTGGGCGGTGAACTGCGCAGCGTCGGTGGCGGCGGTGCGCTGAAGGTCATCGCGGTGCAGCACGGTGGCGGCCGTCGAGAGCGCTGCCGGCTCCATTCCGCCCCAGGCGTGCCAGAAGGTCGGCGAATTCGCCTCCGGCAGGAGGGCGCCGAAGGGCCACTGGCCGACGCCGCCGCTTGACAGCCGGGCGATCCCTTCGCTGTACCGGGAGAGCGCCATGACGGCGGTGCGGTCCTCGGGCGCGGCTTTCACGTAGGCGCTGAGGCCGAGGACGGCCTCGGAGGTCGCGCTCGCGCTCCCCACGATGAGCCACGCGGGAACGCGCACGCCGTTCGCGACCTCGGTCTGTCCGTACTTCGCGAGCGACTGACGCTCGAGTGCACCGAGCGCGAGGGTCAACCGCTGCTGCAGGAACGACGCGAACGCCGGATCGGAGGTCTTGAAGCCGGCGTAGCCCTCACCCAGCGCCCAGACCGTGCGCGCCAGCCAGAAGGACTCGGCCGAGTCGCTGGGGTTGGGTTGCTCGACCGGGATCGCGCTCGGATTCAGGGTTCCGTCGGACTGCTGCCAGAGCACCACGTTCCCGGCGTTCGCACCTGAACTCGTCTGCAGGTAGGTCAGCGAGCGGAGCAGCTCGTAGGCGGATTGCTTGCTGGAGGCGGTTCCGTTCTGTGCCCAGTCGCGCAAGTAGACGACGGCAGCGCGGGAGATGTCGTCGGCGTCGAATGCACCCTGGGCGTACCAGCCTTTGGCCGCATTCGTGATCGGTCCGCCGCCCACGCGCTGGAACGTGCCGTCGCTCTGCCGATTGGCGTAGACCCAGGGCGCTCGAGCGGTTGCCTCCGTGCTCTGCCGGTAGGTGGTATGGCCGGGGATGTTCGGTAGCAGTTGCACCGTGTCGAGCAGGAAGTTCAGATGTGCGAGGTTGGTGAGCTTCGGGGGTGTGGCGGATGCGCTCGCCGGCGCTATGCGCGCTGCAGACGTTCCGGCCTGCGTCGAGGCGATGGCGCCGAGCGGCCCCGTTGTGGCCGCGAGTACCGCGCCCAGAGCGAGTGTCGCCGACGCTGTGATCCGTCGAAGCATGGGGGAATCTGTTAAACCGCGCATCGATGCGCTCCTGTCGTCTAAACCGGTTTAACGCACGGTAGACGCGTATTCAGGGGTTGTCAACGCGCAAGGTGCAGCAGCAGACTGGCGAGACCGGACAACGACGACCGAGGGAGCTGCTCATGGAATACAAAGACATCCCGACGAAGGCCGACATCGACAGGATCTCGGCGTACAAGGCTCCGGGGTCCGTGTCGATCTACCTGACAACGGGCACAACTCCAGCTGAGGCCGACCGCGCCAGGATCGAGTTCAAGAACCACCTCGCGCAGGCGGTGAGGAGCCTCGAAGAGCACAGGATTCCCAAGCAGCGGATCGGCGCGATTCAGCGCGAGGGTGAGACCATCCTCGAAGACCGCGACTTCTGGCGTTACCAGTCCCGGTCGCTTGCGGTGTTCCTGAACGGCGAGGTGAGCGAGACGTTCCGGCTGCCGAACCGCTTGAATTCGTCGTGCGACGTCGCCGACCGCTTCTACGTGAAGCCCCTCTTGCGCGCAATAACGTTTCCGCAGACCGCCTTCGTCCTCGCCCTGGCCGGCAACTCGGTGAGACTGATCAAGATCTCGCCTGACGCGCCGGCTTCCGTCGAGAACGTACCCGGGCTGCCGGTCGACGTGGCGTCGAACGTGGGCAAGACATCCGTGAGCGGACGCAGCGCGGAGGGACGCATCCAGGGTTCCGAGGGCCAGAAGGTGCGGATGCTCGAATATGTGCAGGCGATCGATCGCGCGCTGCGCCCCTTTTTGGCCGGCACGACCGAACCGCTCATCCTCGCCGCGGCTGAACCGCTGGTCGGCATCTTCCGTGGCGCGAACAGCTTTCCACGCCTCGTCGAGGAGGTCATCACCGGCAACCCCGAGGAGAAGTCGGACGAAGAACTCGCCACTGCGGCACGGCTAGTGCTCGACAAGCTGTATTCGGGCAAGGTCGCCAAGCTGAAGGAGGACTTCGAGGCCCGGGTCGCCGCAGGCACCGCTCACGTCGACCTGAGCGACATCGCGCGCGCCGCCACATACGGCGCCATCGAGATCCTTATCGCGGACATCGACCGGCGGGTGCCGGGAACGATCGATGACGAGACCGGCGTGATCGCCCTGGCCGACGAAGACGAGCCCAGCAACTACGGTGTGGTCGATGAGATCCTGCGCCGATCCCTGGCGTCCAATGCGAAGGTTTACGCCCTGCGAGCCGAAGACGTCCCAGGCGGGGGAGCGGTGGCCGCCGCGGTGCGATTCCCCGTCTAGCGCTTCACCGGCTTCACCGGCTTCACCGGCTTCACCGGCTGAGCGCCATCACCAGCGAGTCCTGCACGTAGGCCAGCCAGTCGAAGGCGGCGCGCATCAGCGCGGTCTCGTCGTCGTGGATCTCGCCCTCGTCGCCATCCTGCACGATGCCGAGGCGGGCGCCGAGCACGAGCCGGATGTCGGTGAGCGCTCTCAGCCAAGCCGCCGCTCCGGCCTCGTCCAGCCGCACCTCGACGGCACCGTTGGCCGGGCGCGCGAGAGACTCGACGACCAGGCGCGCGTTCAGAGCCTTGCGCTCGGCGAGACCGCTCGTCGTGAATCGCCGGAACTCTGCGGACGCCGCAGGGTCGTCGGGATAAGCGTCCGGCAGTAGGCGGATGAGGGCGGGGTCCTGCCGCAGGTCAGCGCCGTCCTGCGCCGCGCGGGCGAGGGCCGCGCTCTCAGTAGCGAGCTGAACGACGATCTCAACCTCTTCGGGTTCGAACAGCGCAGAAACGCAACCGTCCCGTTCCCGCCGGAAGTCCCTCATCCGTCGGCCTTCGTCAGTGTGGCCCAGAGGCCGTAGCCATGCATCGCCTCGACATGGCGCTCCATCTCCTCGCGCATTCCTGTGGCGACGACCGCCCGTCCCTCGCCGTGCACGAGCAGCATGAGACGCTCCGCCTCCGGCCGCGCGAAGCCGAAGTACGTCTCGAAGACGTAGGTGACGTAAGACATCAGGTTGACGGGGTCGTTCCACACGATCGTCACCCACGGCGAACCGAGTTCGGTCCGCTCGTCGAGACGGGTGTCTTCCAGCGTGTGCGGTTCGGCCATGCTTCTCGTCAATCCGTCAATCCGTCAGTCGCCCATACCGGCGATCGCGTCCGCCGCCCGCACGAGCGTGAGGTGCGTCAAGGCTTGCGGCGTGTTGCCCGCCTGGGAGTGCGCGTCCACATCGTATTCCTCGGAGAGCATGCCCACATCGTTGGCCATGCCGACGAGCCTGTCCATGAGCTTGCGGGCGTCCTTGTTCCGGCCGGAGCGTGCGTACTGCTCGACCAGCCAGAACGAGCAGGCCAGAAACGGATGCTCGCCCGGCGGCAGTCCGTCAACGCCGGACTCCGTGCGGTAGCGCAGTACGAGACCGTTGCGGAGGAGGTCCTCTTCGATGGCGCGAACGGTGCCCAGCATCCGCGGGTCGTTCCAATCGCAGTAGCCCACCTGCGGAAGCTGGAGCAGCGAAGCGTCGACCTCGTGACTGTGAAAGGTCTGCACATAGGTGTTGCGCTCGGGGTCGTAGCCGTTCGCCTCGACGTCCGCCGCCACTTCGTCGCGGAGAACCCGCCACCGGTCGACCGGACCCTCGAGGCCATACTCTTCGACCGCCCGGATCGCACGGTCGAAGGCGGCCCAGACGAGAACCCGCGAGTGCGTGAAAGCCTGGGGTTCGTCGCGGATCTCCCAGATGCCGTGGTCGGGATCGCGCCAGTGCTCCTCGAGATAGCCCATCAGCGAACGCTGCAGCGCCCACGAGAAGCGCGTCTCCTTGACGCCGTTGGAGCGTCCCCGGTCGAGGGCCAGCATCACCTCGCCGATCACGTCGGCCTGAAAC
Source organism: Leifsonia sp. (assembly GCA_035999915.1). GTDB lineage: Bacteria > Actinomycetota > Actinomycetes > Actinomycetales > Microbacteriaceae > Leifsonia. The sequence continues at coordinate 2,860 of DASYGJ010000374.1, read as the reverse complement.
TGTGTGGAGGCGCCGTTGCCGGCGCGCACCGGCGCCGCGCCCTGATAGCCGGGCAGGCTCGTGATCACCCGCTCGGACAGGTCGCGTTCCCCGGCGAGCCCATACATGATCTGAACATCCGCAGGGTCACCGGCCACCGCCCGCAACAACCAGTTGCGCCAGTGGTCGACGTAGTCGTTGTAGCCGTGCGCCAGCAGCACGGCGATGGTAAGAGACGCATCCCGCAGCCAGACGTAACGGTAGTCCCAGTTGCGCTCACCGCCGAACGCCTCCGGCAGCGAGGTGGTCGCTGCGGCCACGATGCCGCCGGTCTCGATATGCGTGAGTGCGCGGAGGAGCAGCAGCGAGCGGACAACCGCCGCGCGGTACGGCCCTTCGTGCACCGCGCCTTTCGCCCACTCGAGCCACCAGGAACGCGTCTTCTGAAGCGAGGCCTCGATGTCGAGCGGCTTCGGCGCCGCGCGGTGCGATGGGAACCAGGTGAGGCTGAGGTCGACCGTCTGGCCGGCTTGGATGTCGAACACGCCGGCGTGGCTGTGGTCGGTGGGATGGAGTGCTGCGCCGCGCAAGACGACCGCATCCGGGCCGGCAACGGCGATCAGCGACGGCGGACGCTCTGAATGGTCTTTGCGCACCCACGGGATGGCGTCGGCATAGCCGAATCGGAATCGAAGGTCTTGCTGCATTCGAACCGTTCCTCGGACACCTCGCACCCGGCGCACGATATCAGCGCGTTTGTCGCCCATCGGCATCGCATCGGTCACCTCGACCTCCCCGTCGGCCGTCGTCCAGCGGGTGACCAGGATCATGGTGTCGCCCTCATAGCTGCGGGTGGCGGTCGCGCCGACATCGGCGGGGGCAAGCAGCCAGCGGCCGTGGTCCTCGGTGCCGAGCAGTGCGCCGAACATCGACTGCGAGTCATAGCGCGGCAGGCAGAGCCAATCGATGCTGCCGTCCTTGCCCACGAGGGCTCCCGTGAAGCAGTCACTGATCAGGGCGTAATCCTCGATGGGGAGCGACATGGTTTCCAGTATGGCCGTACTGTTGGGACCATGACGCAGTCCGTGACCACTCTCGTGATTCTCGGAGCAAGCGGTGATCTCTCATCGAGGCTGCTCCTTCCCGCGCTCGGCCAACTGCTCACGAATCATCCGGAACGGCGTCTGCAGCTCATCGGTTCGGGTGCCGAGGACTGGACGGATGCGCACTGGCGTTCCGTCGTTCGCGCCTCCTTCAAGACGGAGAATTGCTCCGGTCCGGCCGTCGATGCGCTTCTGAAAGGCACAAAGTATTTGCAGGCCGACGTGACGAAGCCTGCGGATCTCACGCGCATCCTCGACGCCTGCGGCGGTGTGCCGGCCCTCTACTTCGCGCTGCCGCCCGCCATCGCCGCGCTGGCCTGCACTGCGCTCGGAAAGATACAACTGCCTGAGGGGATCACGCTCGCGCTCGAGAAGCCGTTCGGCACGGATCGGCGCACGGCGATCGCACTCAACAAGCAGCTGGCGAAGCTCGTCCCCGAAGACCAGGTGCACCGCGTCGACCACTTCCTCGGCCGGTCCACCGTTCTCAACCTTCTCGGACTGCGGTTCGCCAACCGCATCTTCGAACCGCTGTGGAGTTCGCAGCACATCGAAAGGGTCGACGTGATCTACGACGAGACCCTCGGGCTCGAAGGGCGCGCCCGCTACTACGACAATGCCGGCGCGATGGTCGACATGATCCAGAGCCACCTGCTGCAGGTGCTCGCCGTGCTCGCGATGGAGCCGCCATCGACGCTCGCGGCTCAGGATCTGCGGGATGCGAAAGGCGCGGTGCTTCGCGCAACGCGGGTGCGCGGCGACAGCCCTGCGGAGTCGAGTCGACGTGCGCGGTACACCGCCGGCACCATCGATGGACGGAAGCTGCCGTCGTACGTGAAGGAACCGGGAGTCGACCCGGCGCGCAACACCGAGACGCTCGCGGAGGTCACGTTCGAGGTCGACACGTGGCGGTGGTCCGGGGTACCCTTCACGCTCCGCTCCGGCAAAGCGTTGGGGGAGCGGCGGCGGGAGATCGTGATCACGTTCAAACCTGCATCCCACATTCCGACAGGATTGAAGGGCACGAAGGAGCCGACGAAGCTCCGCATCATGCTGGCACCCGACGAGATGTCGCTCGAACTGAATGTCAATGGACCCGGAAATCCGTACGAAATCGGGCGGGCATCGCTCTCGGTGGACTTCGGGCCGGGTCAGTTGCTGGCCTACGGTGAGGTTCTGGAGGGCATCCTCGACGGCGATCCGGCGCTTTCGGTGCGCGGCGACACCGCGGTCGAGTGCTGGCGGATCGTTGCCCCGGTCGTCACCGAGTGGCGGAAGAACGAGGTGGCGCTCGACGTGTACCGCGCCGGATCGCTCGGGCCGGCATCCTGGCTCCCGCTCGGCTGACTCGGGCCCTCTCACCTCGGCGACCCCGCACAAAGTAACCGCCGAGTCCACGAACTCTCTGCGGGCTCGGGGGTTTTTGGCCGATTTTGTGAGGACTCGGCGGTTGGAGTGGGGAGAACTAGGCGGCGGTGCGATGCTGGATGATCGCGGGGATCTCGCCGGTGACGGGCTTGCGCAGGTCGGTCCAGACAGTGATCGGGGCCGGCTCCCAGCCGAAGGCGGCAGGCTCACCCGTCTCGCCGCCGAACTCGGCGGTGACGGATTCAGGGATGTTCGCATCCGCGGCTGCTGCGGGGGAGTCGGTGGCGAGGTGCTGGGGTTCGGAGGTGTCGGCGGAGACGACCTCGAGCTCGCCGGCCTCGATGCGGCGCTTCGCCTCGAACAGCGCGGTGGCGATGTTCAGGGAGACCGAGTTGGCGAGTACGGCGTGG
>DASYGJ010000318.1:0-2084 GCA_035999915.1 Leifsonia sp. | reverse complement strand
GTCGTTGGAATGTATGGATTTACTAACAGGCGCGCAAGCTGCGACTTAAGCTGACGGGAGGCACCTGCACTTGGGGACGCCGGCTCAGCATAAGTCGTCATCCCGCCGAAGCCAGGGATGACGACTATTGACGGCCGTCGCGATCAACGCTCAGCTCCGCCGAGCTGCTCCCTTTACGCTATCCAGAAACTGGCGGAACAGCGGCTGGGCATCGTGCGGGCCGGGCGCGGCCTCCGGGTGATACTGTACCGCGAAGACCGGCAATGTGCGGTGCCTCAGGCCCTCGACGGACTTGTCATTCAGGTTCACGTGTGTCACTTCGAGATCGGGCGCACCGGGAATCCCGCTGTTATCACCCTTTACAGCAAAGCCGTGGTTCTGCGAGGTGATGAGCACCTTCCCGGTAGCAACGTCGAGGACGGGGTGATTTCCGCCACGGTGCCCATACGACATCTTGGTCGTTTCTCCCCCGAAGGCGAGTCCGATAAGTTGATGTCCGAGACAGATACCGAACATTGGGACTCCGGATTCGGCGAGTTCACGAACCATCGCAGGGGCGTATTCGATCGCATCCGGATCGCCCGGCCCGTTGGAGAGGAACACTCCATCAGGCTGCATTGCGATCACGTCCGCGGCTGGGGTCGACGCCGGCACTACGGTCACTCGGCAGCCCGTCTTTTCGAACAGGCGGAGAATGTTTCGCTTGATTCCGAAATCGTACGCGACGATGTGGCATGGCGACGCTGCCTCCCCCCATTCGTACGAGGCATCGGTCGTGACAACACTTGCGAGGTCGAGCCCTTCCATCGAGGGGCAGGACTCGAGCTGTGCCACGACGTCGAGTGACGGTGTCTCGCCGCGACCCAGGATGCCGCGCATGACGCCTGCGGATCTCAAGTGCTTTGTGAGACGACGCGTGTCGACGTCCTCGAGAATCGGAACTCCGGCGTCGAGGAGCCAGGAGACGAGGTCGCCGCTGGCGCGCCAGTTGGAATAGGTCGCCGAAAGCTCTCGCACGACCACTCCGGCCACCTGCGCACGCGCGGATTCTGGGTCTTCGAGGTTGACGCCGTAGTTGCCGATCTGAGGCGTCGTCATCACGACAATCTGGCCGCGATACGAGGGATCGGAGAACACTTCCTGATAGCCAGTCATGTTCGTCGTGAACACGACTTCAGCGCCATCGAGCGGCGGCGTGCCGTGGAGACGACCGTGAAAAAGGGTTCCATCTTCGAGGAGAAGGAACCCTGGACCAGCTTTGACTTCGGCCACTCGGTTCCTACTTCTTGGGAGGCGTGGTAGTCGCCGGAACCTTTGGTGCTGGCGTGAGCGGAATCGCTGGCGCCGCCGAGCTTGGTGACGGCAAGGTCAAAGGCGCTGGTGCACCGAGCTTACCCTCGAGTACCGACTTCGGCGTCCGCTGCTGTGTGGACATCAGCTGGAGAATGAAGGCAAGCGCGAGAAAGATACCGCCGCCCCACCAGGAGATCTTTGTCAGAAGGTTTCCGGCCTGGCGCATCCCGATGAAGGAATCGGGCGACGAGCTGGCGCCGCCGAAGCTGGCCGACAGACCCTGCCCGGTCCCGCTCTGCAGCAGGATCGCCACGATCAGCACAATGCTGACCAGGATGAGAACTACTAGGAGAAATGTGTACATGTAGCCCTTAAATCTAGACTAGGAGTTGCAGATGGACAACCAGCTATCGACCTGCAGGCTTGCCCCGCCGACCAGGACCCCGTCGACATCGTCGGCGGCCAGGATCTCGGCGGCGTTCGCGGGTGTGACGCTGCCACCATACAGGATGCTGACCAGGGCTGCGCGATCGCCAATCAGGTCACTCAACACGGCTCTCAGTTCACCATGGGTCCTGGCGGCATCTGCCGGCGTCGCGTTCTTCCCCGTCCCGATGGCCCAGACCGGCTCATAAGCGATGATTGACGTCGTGAGTTCGATCTGGTCCAGTTTGGACAGCCCCTCGCGCAGTTGCCGCGTCACCACGCTTGAAGTCTCACCCCGCTCACGCTCGGCGAGCGTCTCGCCGACGCACAGCAGCGGGGTGAGGCCCGATCGCTCGACCATCGCG
>DASYGJ010000305.1:0-10751 GCA_035999915.1 Leifsonia sp. | reverse complement strand
GCGCGTTCCGCAGCCACCTGGCGCACGCGGGCGTTCGCCACCACTCCTCCGCCGAGCAACAACCGCGGCACCTCGAATTCCCGGCACGCTGCCATCGCCTTGGTGAGGAGCACATCCACGACCGCCTCGCGGAAGCTCGCGGCCACGTCGGCCACCGGAATGGGTTCGCCCGCATCCTGGCGCTGCTCCACCCACCGCGCGACGGCCGTTTTGAGCCCGGAGAAGGAGAAGTCGTAGCGGTGCGCCTCGAGGTCTTTCGGCTTGGTGAGTCCACGCGGAAAGCGGATGGCCTTGGGATCTCCGCCGACGGCCACACGGTCGATCTGCGGGCCGCCTGGGTACGGCAGTCCGAGCACGCGCGCGACCTTGTCGAACGCCTCGCCCGCCGCGTCGTCGATCGTTTCGCCGAGCAGCACCACATCTGAGACCAGGTCACGCACGAGCAGCAACGAGGTGTGGCCGCCCGAGACGAGAAGTGCGATGGTGGGCAGTTCCACGGGATGACCCGGCCCGCCGGATGCGTCGAGCAAGTCCGCACCCACATGTCCGACCAGATGGTTCACCGCGTAGATCGGCTTGCCGAGGGAGAGCGCGAGGGCCTTCGCGGCTCCGACGCCCACCATCAGTGCGCCCGAGAGCCCCGGACCGCTGGTGACCGCGATCGCGTCGATGTCGGCCAGCTCGATGCCGGCATCGGCCACGGCCGTGCGCAGCGTCGGGGTGAGCGCCTCCAGGTGCGCACGCGCGGCCACTTCGGGGACGACGCCGCCATACCGGGCGTGCTCGTCCATGGAGGAAGCGATCGTGTTGGCCAGCAGCCTCGTTCCGCGCACGATGCCGACGCCCGTCTCATCGCAGGACGTCTCGATGCCGAGCACCAGAGGACCGGACGCCGAGGAGTCAGTGCGGTTCATGCGATCGTGGTCTCCGGGGTCGGGACGGTGAGACGCATCACGAGCGCATCGACGTCGTCGGGCTGGTAGTAGCGGGGACGCATGCCGATCTCCTCGAAGCCGAGCTGCCGGTAGAGCGTCTGGGCACCGGGATTGTCGGCGCGCACCTCCAGGAACACCTCACGGGCCCCGCGCTTGCGGGCCTCGCCGATCAGCGCGTTCATCAGGGTGCGCCCCAGGCCGTTCCGGCGCGCGCGCGGTGCCACAGCGATCGTCTGGATATCGCCCTCGATCGCACCGCGCGGCGCGAGCAGTCCGGCGTATGCGTCGATCCGTTGCGGCTGTTCGGGCTCGAAAGCGACCAGGTAGTAGCCGTGCTCACCCGAGACCTCCGACAACATCGAGTGCTCGGACCAGGCGTCCGTCGTGAAGATCGCCCGCTCCAACTCCATCAATGCGGGAACGTCGTCCGTCGTCGCGCGGCGAAGTTGCCATGCGGTCACGAGCTCACCCGCTTCGGACCCTTCGAGAGGGTCACATCGGGCGACCGCAGGTACAGGGGCTCGTCGGCGGCGAACCGGCGGCCGTTCGCGAAGAGGTGCTCGGCGAGCATCCCGAGCGCTCCCGCGGAGACGACATGAGCATCGAACCGCACAAGCCCGGGATGCGGAACCGAGTCCGGTTTGGCGAGCCCGGGGCCGTCTTCCCGGATGGGAAGGCCGAGCTCATCGACGCCGACGTACGCCGTCCAGTAGACCTCACGGCGCCGCGCATCCGTGACCACGAGAAGCCCGCCCTCCTGCCCCGCGCCGTACCGTTCGAAGGCGACCGCATCATGACTGACGACCGGAACCAGCGGCTTGCCCGCCCCGAACGCAAAGGCTTTGGCGGCGGCGATGCCGACGCGCAGACCCGTGAACGGTCCGGGCCCCATGCCGGCGACGACGCCCGAGAGCGAAGCAATCGAAACGCCGGATTCGCGGAGCACGGCCTCGATCAACTCGCCGACGACCTCGGCGTGCCGCATCGAATCCGATTGGGACCGTTCGGCCAGGATTCCGCCCTCGCGGTCGACGACGGCGACACTCGTGCCGGCGGAGGTGTCGATGGCGAGAAGCATGCTTCCAGCCTAGGCGAGCGCGCGACGCCGTGTTTCGAGAACCAGAACGTCAGGAGGCCCAGCGCGGGCCGTAGCCGATGAGGGTCACCTGTCGCGGTTCGTCGGTGTCGAGGTCGGGATCCTCCTGACCTTCCTGCTCGATGCCTCCTGTGGGCCGGGCGATCTCGAGTTCGAGCCAGGATTCGGCGACGCCCTCGAGCATCCCCGAGCCCCATTCGACGACGACGATGGACGTCGCGAAGTCGATGTCCAGATCGTCCAGTTCCAGCGCGCTGCTCAGTCGGTACGCATCGACATGCACGAGCGGCGCGCCACCCACGAGACTCGGATGCGTGCGCGCGAGCACGAACGTGGGGCTCGTCACTGGCCCACGCACCTGCAGGCCGTCGCCGATGCCACGGGTGAGAGTGGTCTTGCCGGCCCCGAGCGGGCCGGTCAGCACGACGAGGTCGCCCGCGCGCAGGATGGCCGACAGTTCGATGCCGAGCGTGTGCATGTCCGCTGCGGTCGGAACGACCCGGGTCGCGGGAGGCCAGAGGTACCCGGTCACGGGGATCCCACCATTTGGCGACCCGCGAAGGGGCGTTCAACGAAGGTGCGGCGCACGCGGGCGCCGATACGGGTGACGATCTCGTAATTGATGGTGCCAGCGGCCTTGGCCCAGTCGTCTGCCGACGGCACACCGGTCGCCGGATCGCCGAACAGAACGACCTCGTCGCCCACCTGCACGGGATGGTCGCCCACGTCGACCACGAACTGGTCCATCGCGACACGGCCGCTGATCCGGAACCGCCGGCCGCCGATGGCCACCGAAGCACGGTTGGACGCGTGACGTGGGATGCCCTCGGCGTATCCCAGCGGCACAAGCGCCAACGTCGTGGGATTCTTGGTGCGATACGTGTAGTCGTAGGAGACGCCCGCGCCGGCCACCACCCGACGCACTGCGGCGACCCGGCCCCGAAGCGTCATGACCGGCGTGAGCCCGAGATCGGCGCTCGAAACACCCTCGAACGGCGAAAGTCCGTAGATTCCGATTCCCAGCCGCACCAGGTTGAACCGGGCGTCGGGGATGCGCAGGGCCGCGGCGGTCGCGGCGAGGTGCCTGAGTTCCGGGGTGAGGCCTGCGGCGTACGCCGCGTCGAGCCCGCGGGTGTACGTGACGAGCGCCTCCACGTCGTCGGCGGGAGACGCATTGGACACGTGGCTGAAGATTCCGCGCACGACGATGTCGCCGGATTTCTCGAGTTCGCGGGCCCGGCTGAAGGCCGCCGCCCAGTCGGGCTCCGAGATCCCGTTTCGGCTGAGGCCGGTCTCCAGCTTCAGCTGGACGAAGGCCTGGCCGTGCAGCCGTCGCGCGTCCACGAGTGAACGCCGCGCCGCCGCCACGGCGACGAGCTGCGACACCGAGCTGACCCCGATGTCGACCCCGGCTTCGATCGCGCCGGTGAAATCCGCATCCGGTTCGTGCAACCAGGCGAGCAGCGGTGCCTCGATGCCGGCGTCGCGCAACTGCATAGCCTCGGTCAAGTCGGCGACGCCCAGCCAGTCCGCACCACCGGCGAGCGCTGCCCGGGCGCACTCGACTGCGCCATGACCGTAACCGTTGGCTTTGACCACGGCCATCGCATGCTCGGTGCCGACCACCCCGCGCAGGTGGGCCACGTTCGCGGTCAGCGCCGCGAGGTCGATCACCGCCTCGCGGAAGACCGTTGCCTCAGGGAAGTCGGAGGCGTCAGCCACGGTCGTCCCGCTCCGCGATCACGAAAGCCGTCGCGACACCCGCATCGTGCGACATGGTGACGTGGATGCGCGCGATCCCCCGCTCACGAACCTCGCGCGCGATCATGTTATGCAGCACGAACCCCGGATTCCGTTCGTCGTCGGGGACGATCTCCATGTCGTGCCAGCGCACCCCTTCCGACCCGCCGAGCGCCTTGATCAGCGCCTCCTTGGCGGCGAAACGGGCGGCCAAGGAATGCACCGGAAGTCCGCGCTCCGCTTCGGTGAAGAGGCGCTCTCGCAGCCGGGGCGTGCGCTCGATCGCGAGGGCGAACCTCGCCAGATCGACCACGTCGACCCCGATACCGGCGATCATTGCGCCCTATTCGACCGTGACCGACTTGGCCAGGTTGCGCGGCTGGTCGACATCGAGGCCCTTGGCCGCGGAGAGCTCCATCGCGAAGATCTGCAACGGGACGACGGCGAGCAGCGGCTCGAACAGCGGAGCGGCGAGCGGAATGCGGATGACCTCGTCGGCGAAAGGCAGCACGGCCGCGTCCCCGGCTTCGGCGATCGCGATGATGCGGGCGCCGCGGGCGCGGATCTCCTGGATGTTCGAGACGACCTTCTTGTGCATCTCATCCGACCAGCGCGGGCTCGGCACCACGACGAAGACGGGCTGGCCGGGCTCGATGAGCGCGATCGGGCCGTGTTTGAGCTCGCCGGCAGCGAACCCCTCGGCGTGGATGTACGCGAGCTCTTTGAGTTTGAGCGCGCCTTCGAGGGCGATCGGGTATCCGACATGACGGCCGAGGAAGAGCACCGAACGCGTGTCGGACATCCAGCGGGCCAGCTGGGCGATGGTGGCGTGCGACTCGAGCACGGTCGCGATTTTCGCGGGCACGGCGGCGAGCTCTTCGATCGCGTCGCGCTGGGCGGCGTCGCTGATAGTGCCGCGGACCCGCGCGAGGTGCAGCCCGAACAGGTAGAGCGCTGTGATCTGCGCCACAAACGCCTTGGTCGACGCGACGGCCACCTCGGGGCCGGCGTGCGTGTAGAGCGCAGCATCCGACTCGCGCGGAATCGTCGCACCCTGGGTGTTGCAGACCGAGATGGTCTTGGCCCCTGCCTCGCGGGCGTACTTGACGGCCATCAGCGTGTCCATGGTCTCGCCCGACTGGCTGATCGAGATCACCAGGGTGCGCTCAGTGATCACCGGTTCGCGATACCGGAACTCGTGGCTCAGCTCGACGGACACGGGAACGCGCGCCCACTTCTCGATCGCGTAGCTGCCGACCATTCCGGCGTAGGCGGCGGTGCCGCACGCGATGACCGTGATGCGGTCGATGTCGGCGAGAAGCTGGTCGCCGACGGCGTCCAGCTCGGGGATGTGCACCGTGCCGTCGACGAGGCGGCCGCGCAAGGTGTTCGCCACCGCATCCGGCTCCTCGGCGATCTCCTTCGCCATGAACGACGACCAGCCGCCCTTCTCGGAGGCGGCGGCATCCCAAGCGACCTCGAACGGTTCGACCTCGACGGGCGCGCCGGAGAAGTCGGTCACCGACACCGAATCGGGGGTGATGGTCACGATCTGGTCCTGGCCGATCGCCACGGCGTTGCGGGTGTGCTCGACAAAAGCCGCGACATCGGAGCCGAGGAAGTTCTCGCCGTCGCCCAGCCCGATCACGAGCGGCGAATTGCGGCGGGCGCCGACGACGACGTGCGGCGCATCCTGGTGCAGCGCAAGCAGGGTGAACGCACCCTCCAGGCGGGAGACGACGTTGCGGAACGCTTCGTTGAGGTCGCCGGTAGTGCGGTATTCGCGACCGAGAAGCACGGCGGCCACCTCGGTGTCGGTCTCCGACTCGAATGCGAAGCCGTCGGCCAGCAACTCGTCTTTGAGCGAGGCGAAGTTCTCGATGATGCCGTTGTGGATGACCGCGAGCCGGCCGTCGTCGCCGAGGTGCGGATGCGCGTTGCGGTCGGTCGGACCGCCGTGGGTAGCCCAGCGGGTGTGCCCGATGCCCGTTCCGCCGTTCGGGATCGGGTGGCTCTTCAACTCCCCGGTGAGGGCCGACAGCTTGCCGGCCTTCTTCGCGGTGTGCAGCTCGCCATCCCGGTCGATCACCGCGACTCCCGCCGAATCGTATCCGCGGTACTCCAAACGCTTCAGTCCGCCGAGGAGCACCTCGAGGCTCTTATCCGTACCGACATACCCCACGATTCCACACATGCACCCGATTTTAGCCTGCGCGGACACCATAGACTTGTCGCCTATGGCGGAGCACGGCGCAGCACAAGGCGGATCCACAGGCAACGGCGACTCGTCCCCCTTCGTCGAACTGCCCCGCGCAGACTGGGCGGAGCTGGCACGGAACACGCGACTCCCACTTAAAGAGACCGAGATCGTGCAGCTACGCGGCCTGGGCGATCCCCTCGACATGCGCGAGGTCGAGGAGGTCTATCTGCCGCTGAGCCGGCTGCTCAACCTCTACGTCGGCGGTGCGAAGCAGTTGCACCGGGTCACCAGCCGGTTCCTCGGCGAGCGTGCGGCGAGCACCCCGTTCGTGATCGGGGTCGCCGGCTCCGTCGCCGTCGGCAAGTCGACCATCGCCCGCCTTCTGCGCGAACTGCTCTCCCGCTGGGACGACACGCCCCGCGTCGAGCTGGTCACCACGGACGGTTTCCTCTTGCCCAACGTCGAACTCGAGCGGCGGGGCCTGATGGAGCGCAAAGGGTTTCCCGACTCGTACGACCGGCGCTCATTGCTCAGATTCGTCACCGCGGTCAAGAGTGGCGCACCAGAGGTCCGCGCACCCTTCTACTCGCACCTCAGCTACAACATCGTTCCGGATGCCGAAATCGTGGTGCGCCGTCCCGACGTCCTGATCGTCGAAGGGCTCAATGTGCTGCAGCCGGCCGGCGGCGGCAACCGCCTCGCCGTGAGCGACCTCTTCGATTTCAGCGTCTACGTGGATGCCCGCACCCGCGACATTGCGCGTTGGTATGAGGAGCGGTTCCTCAAGCTGCAACGCGGAGCTTTCGCCAATCCCAAGTCCTACTTCCACCGGTTCTCCGAACTCAGCGAGGAGCAGGCACGCGAACGCGCCGGCAGCATCTGGAGCAGCATCAACGAACCCAACCTGGTGCAGAACATCCGGCCGACCCGCTCCCGCGCCAAACTGGTGCTGCGCAAAGGCGCCGACCATGCCGTGAGTTCGGTGCTGCTCCGCAAGCTGTGAGGGTTTCCGAACCCAGGTATAAAGACCACAGGTCATAACGCCCGGAGCGTTGAAGCTCTGGCCTGTCCTACCGTGGTGGCGTAGTCATGAGGTATGCCTGCCCCTCGTTCCCGCGCCGCCGAGATCTTCGGCGCCCGCGTGCGCGAAGCACGGATCGCCCTCCGGCTCAGCCAGGAGGACATCGCGCACCTGGCCGACATGCACGTGACCAACTACGGGCGGGTGGAACGGGGAGAGGCCAACTCCGAACTGCACACCATCATCCGGCTCGCCACGGCGCTCAATGTCGATCCGGCCATCCTGCTCGCCGGACTTTACGGCGAAGACATGCTTCCCGAGCACGCCCGCGCCTACTCCGTGGCCGACTTCCTCGCCGCCCGCAAGGCCGCGGACAAAAAGTAGCTCCTACACGCCCAGCCGCTCGCGGACGACGTCCGCGAGTTCGTAGGACAGTCGCTCGGCCGTCTCCTGGTCGGCGGCCTCGACCATGACGCGCACGAGCGGCTCGGTACCCGACGGGCGCAACAGTACGCGGCCTGTGTCGCCGAGTGTCGCCTCGGCCGCCTGAACGGCCGCCCGCAGCACCTCGTCGGTGTGCACGGCGTGGTGATCGACGTTCTTCACGTTCACCATGAACTGGGGGTACACGGTCATCGCCCGCGCCAGTTCGGCGAGTGACTTGTGCTGGCGCGCCATCTCGCTCAGCAGGTGCAGTCCGGTGAGGATGCCGTCGCCCGTCGTCGCATACTCGCGCATGATCACGTGGCCCGACTGCTCACCGCCGAGCGAGAAGTCGTGCTCGTTCATCTCCTCGAGCACATACCTGTCTCCGACGGAGGTCTCGACCACGCGGATACCGTGCTCCCGCATCGCAAGCTTCAGGCCGAGGTTGCTCATCACGGTCGCGACGAGGGTGTTGTCGCGTAGCTTGCCGCGATCCTTCATCCCGAGAGCGAGGATCGCCATGATCTGATCCCCGTCGACGATCTTGCCATTGGCGTCGACCGCGAGGCAGCGGTCGGCGTCACCGTCGTGGGCGATGCCGACGTCGGCGCCTGCCTCGAGAACAGCCCTGGCCAGATTGTCGAGGTGCGTGGATCCGACGCCGTCGTTGATGTTCATCCCGTCGGGCGAATCGCCGATGACGGTGACGCGGGCACCCGCATCCGTGAATACCTCGGGGGAGACGCCCGCCGCGGCACCATGGGCGCAGTCGAGCACGACGTGGATGCCGTCGAGACGGTGCGGAAGGCTTGCCAGCAGGTGAACCACGTAGCGGTCTTCGGCGTCCGCGAAGCGGCGGATGCGCCCGACGGCCGCACCTGTCGGCGCGAGCTTCTCGAGTCCCAAGTGTTCTTCGATGCGGTCTTCGACCACGTCCGGCAGCTTGGTGCCGCCGCGAGCGAAGATCTTGATGCCGTTGTCCGGCGCCGGGTTGTGCGAGGCGGACACCATCACACCAAAGTCGGCGTCGATGTCCCCGATCAGGAAGGCTGCAGCCGGTGTGGGGATGACTCCGGCGTCGAGCACGTCGATGCCCGAGCTGGCGAGACCTGCCGACACGGCTGCCGAGATGAATTCGCCCGAGACGCGCGGGTCACGGGCGACGATCGCCACCGGGCGTTTGCCGGCGGCGCGGCGCGCCTCGGCGCTGCGGCCTTGCGTCAGAACAGCCGCAGCTGACTGAGCAAGGCCGAGCGCGAGGTCGACGGTGAGGGAGCCGTTCGCGAGTCCGCGAACGCCGTCCGTTCCGAAAAGGCGGGGCATGAACCGTAGCCTAAGCGCTGTGGACGCTTAGCGCTTCGAGAACTGCGACGCCTTGCGGGCCTTCTTGAGACCGGCCTTCTTGCGCTCGATGACGCGGGCGTCACGAGTAAGGAAGCCTGCCTTCTTGAGCGTGGCGCGGTTGTTGTCGCGGTCGATCTCGTTGAGCGCGCGAGCGATCGCCAGACGCAGTGCGCCGGCCTGGCCCGAGGGGCCGCCACCGGTGATCTTGGCGATGACGTCGTAGCCGCCGATGAGGTCGAGAACCTTGAACGGGTCGGTGATCAGCTGCTGGTGCAGCTTGTTCGGGAAGTAGTCGGCGAACTCACGGCCGTTGACCGTGATGGTGCCGGAGCCCGGAACGAGCCGCGCGCGGGCGATGGCCTGCTTGCGGCGTCCGACGGCTGCACCCGGAACGGTGAGCACGGGACGCTGGGTCTGGGGGGCCTCGCTGGCCGGGGTCTCGGTCGAGTAGGACTCGACGTTGTCGGCCTGAGCCGACTCGATGCTGTCTGCGATCTTCGCCACGATGGTGATAATCCTTTTTTCTCTAAGTCTGAAAGGTCTGCTGGCGCGCTACTGCGCGACCTGGCCGAGGGTGTACGGCTTCGGCTGCTGGGCGGCGTGCGGGTGCTCGCTGCCCGTGTAGACCTTCAGCTTGCGAAGCTGGGCGCGGCCGATCGAGTTCTTGGGGAGCATCCCGCGAACAGCCTTCTCCACAGCGCGGATCGGGTTCTTCTCGAGCAGCTCGGCGTATGTGACGGCCGACAGGCCGCCCGGGTAGCCCGAGTGGCGGTATGCCTTCTTCTGCAGAAGCTTGGCGCCGGTCAGGGCGACCTTGTCCGCATTGATGATGATGACGAAGTCGCCGCTGTCCATGTGCGGGGCGAACGTCGGCTTGTGCTTTCCACGCAGGAGAGCGGCGGTGTGGCTGGCAAGACGGCCGAGCACGACATCGGTCGCGTCGATGACGACCCAGTCGCGCTGGATCTCGTCTGCCTTCGGGGTGTAAGTGCGCGTCACAGTAGTGGCTGCTTTCTGTATCGAACGGAGGTGTTCGTGAATCCCACTCCAGGGCGGTTACCCTCTCGATGAGAAGGGAACCGATCGTTCGGAGGGCTCACGTTCGTGTGTCGCGCCGCCAAGGCACGGACACCAAAGATCAATCGTAGCAGATCCGGGGTCCAGGCGATTCCGGCGAGGTGGCTGATGGTGCGCCGTGCACCAACGCCCTGCGCCAACTCCGTGCGCCGCGTCGCCCGTCGGAGGAATCGACCGAATTCGGGTGAAATCTCCGTCGGGACGGACGCTTCAACAGCGTGTCGGTGAAGATCTCCGACATTCGGATGGGCCCGGCTTGCGCCGGGCCGGCCGGCCGGGCCGCAGCCGGCCCCGCCCGGCCCAGCCCGGCCCAGCCCGGTCCAAATCTCCGTCGCTACGGAAATCTCCTGCGACACGCCGCCAGACATTCCGTTAGGACGGACTTCTTCGCGGCAGCGACGCATTTCTCCGACATTGGATGGGCCCGGACGGGGTGGGTGTGGCTTATAGCGACCGCAGTGCCCTAGTCTGCTCAGCGCGGATGGCCAGCCCCACATCGTCGGGGTACCCCACCTGAACCAGGGTCAGCCCGCGCGCCGGCATCACCCGGAAGGCGCTCGTCCTCTGCCGCTCGTCGCGCAACGTGACAAGGTTCTCCACGTCGAGCTTGCCCTCCCCCACGGTCACGCATCCACCGACGAGCGCGCGCACCATGCTGTGGCAGAACGCATCCGCCCGCACCTCCGCCAGCAAGACGCCATCGGTGTCGCGGCGCCAGCTGAAACCGAGCAAGGTGCGGATGGTCGTCGCACCCGTCCGAGGCTTGCAGTAGCTCGCGAAGTCGTGTAGCCCGAGCAGGCTGAGGGCAGCCGCATCCATCGCCGCAAGGTCGAGTTCGGTGGGCAGCCAGGACGTGCGGTGGCGCTGCAGCGGATCGCGGAACGAGATGCTGTCGGCGACCCGGTACTCGTA
>DASYGJ010000301.1:0-5160 GCA_035999915.1 Leifsonia sp. | reverse complement strand
TACTGCGACCCCGAGGTCGCGTCGGTCGGTCTGACCGAAGCCAAGGCAGCCGAGCAGTACGGCGCCGACAAAGTGTCGAGCTATGACTACAGCCTGGCCGGCAACGGAAAGAGCGAGATCATCGGCACCAGCGGAACGGTCAAGGTCGTGCGCGTGAACGATGGCCCCGTCGTCGGCGTGCACATGATCGGCGCCCGGGTCGGCGAGCTCATCGGCGAAGCCCAGCTCGTGGTGAACTGGGAGGCTTACCCCGAGGACATCGCCCCGCTCATCCACGCCCACCCCACACAGAACGAGTCGCTCGGCGAGGCGTTCCTGTATCTGGCAGGCAAGCCGCTCCACACCCTTTAGGTCCGTCGATTCGCGACGCGACTGCAATAAACTACTGAACGAACTGGTTTGAAGGAGACAAGCTCATGAGCGAATCCGTCAGCCTCCCGGCACTCGGCGAGAGTGTCACGGAAGGCACGGTCACCCGCTGGCTGAAGAACGTTGGCGACCGTGTCGAGGTGGACGAGCCACTGCTCGAGGTCTCGACCGACAAGGTCGACACCGAGATCCCCTCCCCCGTCGCGGGCGTCATCGAGGCGATCCTGGTGCAGGAGGACGAGACGGTCGAGGTGGGAACAGCGCTCGTGACGATCGGCGATGGTTCCGGCGGCGGTGAGGCTCCGGCAGCGCCGCAAGCTGAGGCCGCACCGGCTGAGGCTGCGCCCGTCGAGGCTGCGCCCGCTGAGGCCGCACCGGCTGAGGCCGCCGCACCGGCTGAGGCTGCGCCCGCTGAGGCTGCGCCCGTCGAGGCCGCACCGGCTGAGGCTGCGCCCGTCGAGGCCGCACCGGCACAGCCGCAGGCTCCTGCCGAGCCTTTCGCGGCGCCCGCACCGTCGTTTGAAGCGCCGGCCGCTCCGGCGGCTGCAGAGGCTCCGGCACCTGCTGCTGCTCCGGCGCCTGCTGCTGCTGCTGCTCCGGCACCTGCTGCCGCTCCGGCGCCTGCAGAGTCTCCTGCACCCGCACCTGCCGCCGCTTCGGCTCCCTCGGTCGGCGGCGCACACGCCGGCAACGCCGGTTACGTCACCCCGATCGTCCGCAAGCTGGCCAACGAGCAGGGCATCGACCTCGCCTCTGTGACCGGAACCGGTGTAGGTGGGCGCATCCGCAAGGAGGACATCCTTTCGGCCGCCGCTCCCGCCGCGGCTCCCGCCGCCTCTGGTGTCTCCGCTCCGACAGCCGCGCCGGCGCCTGAGGTGTCGCCGTTGCGGGGAACGACTCAGCCGATGTCGCGTCTGCGCAAGGTCGTCGCCGAACGCGCCGTCATCTCGATGCAGTCTTCCGCTCAGCTCACCACGGTCGTGGAGGTGGATGTCACCAAGGTCGCCGCTTTGCGCGACAAGGTGAAGGCCGACTTCCAGTCCAAGACCGGTGTGAAGCTGTCGTTCCTGCCATTCTTCGGTCTGGCCGCCGCCGAGGCGTTGAAGTCATATCCCGTCATCAATGCCACGATCGACGGCGACACGATCGTCTACCCGGACCACGAGAACATGTCGATCGCGGTCGACACCGAGCGTGGCCTGCTGACCCCCGTGGTCCGCAACGCCTCGGAGCTCGACCTCGCCGGCCTGGCCAAGGAGATCGCGGACCTCGCCGAGCGCACCCGCGACAACCGCCTCAAGCCGGATGAACTCGCCGGTGGCACCTTCACACTGACCAACACCGGTTCACGCGGCGCGCTGTTCGACACCCCGGTGGTCTTCCTCCCTCAGGTCGCCATCCTTGGAACAGGCATCGTCGCCAAGAAGCCGGTCGTGATCAGCGCAGACGGAACGGACTCCATCGCCATCCGCTCCACGGTGTACCTGGCCTTGTCGTACGATCACCGCATCGTCGACGGCGCGGACGCCGCCCGCTTCCTGGTTGCGGTGAAGAACCGCCTCGAAGAGGGCAACTTCGAGGGGAACCTCGGCATCTAGTCACGGGTACACCTCCCGGATCCGCCAACCGGCTTCGCCTCTCACCAAGAGAAGCGAAGCCGGTTTGCTTTTCCCCGAGATCGACACCAAAGCTGCGTCGCCCCACTGCTGAGAGAGTTCCAGCACGGCCCCGCGCAGATCGCGAGCTTCCGACGCTCCGGTCTCCCCCAGTGCCGCGGAATCCGTTTGGAACAGCCTCGATCCCGGTTCGACGCTCGACTCCAAGCACTGAGCGCTGGGCCGCGGCGCTGCATAGCAGGCGTGCCGAGCGTCGAGCAGCCTCTGCGCGGCGGGCACCGGATCCTCCGCGTCGTCGATCGCGTTCGGCGACGACGGTGCGGTCTCCGGTTTTGAAACCCGAGGTGACGGCGTTTCGCCGCTCGCCTGGCCCAGGGCCGCTGTCGGCGTGGTCATCGGTGTCTGTACCGGCGTCATTCCCGGAGCCACTCCGCGCGCGGGCATCAAAGCCAGCATCAGCGCGACCACTGCGAGCGGGACCCC
This sequence comes from Leifsonia sp., assembly GCA_035999915.1. Lineage (GTDB taxonomy): Bacteria > Actinomycetota > Actinomycetes > Actinomycetales > Microbacteriaceae > Leifsonia. The sequence continues at coordinate 2,692 of DASYGJ010000301.1, read as the reverse complement.
GACGACCGCCACAAGCTTCTTGCGGCCTTGCAGCCACTCCCGGATGGCGCCGACCAGCGCAGTGACCGGGTGGCCGTCGAGGATCACCGCGAGGCGGCGGGCGGCCTCGGTGGCGGGTCGAGGAGGCGGCCCCGGGTCCGGAACATCAACCGGCAGGAGCACCGCCTCGGGCTCAGCCTCCTCCGTCACCGCGCGAGCGACGCCCTCCCAGTCCGAATCGGCCAACGCCTCGTGGACAGCCCTGAACATCCGCTCCCCCTCGCCCCGCGCGATCGACGCTGTCACCTGCTCGGTGAGCCGTAGAAACGAGCGCCGATCCTCGTCCAGAGCAGAAGAGGTGAGAGGACGCGCGTTCGCCAGTGAGGCGATCGCCGGGCATCCGTCGCGACGAAACACGACCGCCCGCGGCGTCACCCCTCCATGCGCCCAGCCGCTGTCGTGGAGCGCTTCCAGCCCGTGCGCCACGGACAGCAGGATGGTCGCCGCCTCGCCCGCCCTCATACTGCTGCGCCTGCCCAGCAGCCGCGAGAGGTCCCCTCCCGGCGCGTGCTCGACGAGAATGCCCTGTGGGGCCGAGCCGTCTTCACGGCGCCGGAACGTGACCGGCACCACGTCGAGAAGCCGCACCACGTGCTCCGACCGGGTCGCTCGAAGCGCGGTGATCTCGGCGAGGGTTCGCGTCTCAGTCTCATCCCCGGAGGCACGCACGCACAGCTCTGCCGGGCCCGACGCTCCCCCCGGATCGACGAGAAGACGAACTTCGGCGTTGTCGTCCGTCAGCGGGCGAACGACCTCCCATCCGTTGCGGAGAGCAACGGTGGTGGCGCGGCGAGCGAGGTTCTGGGCCGGTCTGGTCATGTAACAAGTCCATGCGATGAGACCGAGTCACGACGCGGATCCGACAAACCAGTGGACAACTCTTCGCCTCTTGAGATCTGTGGAGGAACCAGGATGACATAGGGTAGGTACGTGGTCGACTTCGTCGTCACGGGACTAAGCGCCAATTCCGTGCCGTATACCGAGGCCCTTCAACAGCAGCGTGCTCTGCACGCCGATGTCGTTGCAGGCCGGGCGCCCGATACTGTCATCCTCCTCGAGCACCCGTCGGTCTACACCGCGGGCAAACGCACCGAGCCCGACGAAAGGCCGACCGACGGCACCCCTGTCATCGATGTCGATCGAGGGGGCAAGATCACCTGGCACGGACCAGGACAGCTCGTCGGATACCCGATCGTCAAGCTCGCCGAACCGATCGACGTCGTCGGTTATGTGCGATGGCTGGAGGGCATCCTGATCGACGTCCTCGCCGAACTCGGCGTGAACGGCGAACGCGTGCAGGGGCGCTCGGGGGTGTGGATCCGCGGCGTGCAGCGCGACGAGAAGATCGGGGCGATCGGCATCCGGGTCGCGGAAGGCGTGACCATGCACGGCTTCGCCCTCAACTGCTCGAACAGCTTCGAGGCCTACGACGCCATCGTGGCGTGCGGCATCCGCGACGCCGGCATCACCTCGATCAGCCGGGTTCTGGGGCGCACGGTGACGCCGCAGGATGTGGCCCCGCTGATCCAGGCTCATATCGTCAAAGCCCTCACCCCGGAAGCGGAGTCCGTCGCATGAACGCCATTCCCGAGGGACGCAAAATGCTGCGCCTGGAAGTTCGGAACGCTGAGACCCCGATCGAGCGCAAGCCGGCGTGGATCAAGACCAAGGCCAAAATGGGGCCGGAGTATCGGCAGTTGCAGAGCCTGGTGAAGAGTGAGGATCTCCACACCGTGTGTCAGGAGGCCGGCTGCCCGAACATCTACGAGTGCTGGGAAGACCGGGAGGCGACCTTCCTCATCGGTGGCGCCCAGTGCACACGCCGCTGCGACTTCTGCCAGATCGACACCGGCAAGCCCGCCGACTATGACAAGGACGAACCTCGCCGCGTCGCCGAATCGGTGCAGCGGATGAACCTCCGATATGCCACCGTCACGGGCGTCGCACGCGACGACCTGCCCGACGAGGGTTCGTGGTTGTACGCCGAAACGATCCGCGAGATCCACCGGCAGAGTCCCGGAACCGGGGTGGAGATCCTCGTGCCCGACTTCTCGGGGAATCCGGAGTACCTCGGCGAGGTGTTCTCAGCTCGACCGGAGGTCTTCGCCCACAATGTTGAGACCGTTCCGCGAATCTTCAAGCGCATCCGGCCTGCGTTCCGGTACGAGCGCTCACTCGATGTGATCACCCAGGGCCGCGCGGCCGGGCTGATCACGAAGTCGAACCTCATCCTGGGCATGGGCGAGGAGCGCGAGGAGGTGCGCCAGGCACTCCAGGACCTCCACGACGCCGGCACCGACATCATCACGATCACCCAGTACCTCCGCCCCAGCCCCCGGCACCTGCCGGTGGCGCGCTGGGTGCATCCGGATGAGTTCGTCGAGCTCAAAGAGGAAGCCGAAGCAATCGGCTTCCTGGGTGTGCTCTCGGGGCCGCTCGTGCGTTCGTCGTACCGTGCCGGCCGGTTGTGGGCTCAGTCCATGCAGGCGAAAGGGCGCGAGGTGCCCGAGCAGCTGCGGCCGCTGGCCGACGCATCGCTCGGCTTCGCGCAAGCAGTCTCCTGAGCGCGAACAGGGTCACCGCACGCACCGTCGAGCCGGTATCCTTGTGACCATGGCACGCAAGGACAAATCCACCAAGGAGCCCGGCCGTC
>DASYGJ010000292.1:0-8231 GCA_035999915.1 Leifsonia sp. | reverse complement strand
TGTGCAGGTAGAACGGTACGGAAGGCTGCGCCACCGAGGTCTCGGTGCGCAGCGCCGCGTGGTCGACGAGCCGCTGGCCCGGGCCGAAGAACACCCGCAGCCCGCGCAGAGCCGCCGCCACACGCTCGTCCGGCGGGTTCGCCTCGATCGCGCCCGCTGTGTCCGCATATGCGGTGGACTGGTGCAGCACGCCGAGCCGGAACGAGACCGGCAGAATCGGCCCGGCTTTGATCGTGATGAAGTCGGCGGTCCCCGAGACTGCGATCGGGGGACGGTCGCGATTCCGGGGCTCGGTGACCGGATTCTCGCGTCCTTCGATTCGGGGAACGAGGTCAAGCACATGCTCGATCGCCAGCACCCGGATTCCGGCCGGCAATTGCACCCGGCCGAGCGGCGCGCCACCTGTGACGAGGTGCGTGACGGCGAAGCCCTCCCCGGCCGCCCGTTGCGCGACCTGGGCTGCCACCATGCCGCCCAGACTGAATCCGGCGAGCAGCACCGGGTCCCCCGGGCGGATGCCGGCTGCGCGCATCGTCTGCAGGGCTGCTCGCGTCGCGGTCGCTTCACGTTCCGCGCCGATGACGAGGTCGGCCGTGAGATCGTTCGGTGCCACGCCCGCTCGCGGATGCCACGACTTGGTGCTCGGGAACTGGACGATCCAGTGGCGAAGGCCGTCCGCATCCGGTCGCGAGCTCACCCGGATCACGCCGACATCTGCGCGGTCGTCGAGGTCGGGGTCGCACAGATCGTCGATCTCGCGTTGGCTCACGAACAGATCGCGCAACCCGATGATCTGCCGCCGGCGCATCGCAGCAGCAGCGAGGCCGGGGTAGCCGAGTGGATCAGGGTATGGCAGAAGCTCGAGTCCCAGCAATTCGACGGGAACGTCGCGGATGGCGCGCGACGGCCGGTAATCGCGCGGTGCTCCTGGGTCGCGCCACCAGTCCAGGAAGTCGCTGATGTGCGGAAATAGCTCCCCGAGATACCGGTCGTAGTCGAGCACGCGAACACCGTGTCCGTCGCGAAGCCACCCGCGCCGGTTGCCAAGCCCGACCGTCTTGCGCAGGATCCCCACGAGCGAGAAGACCGCGAGATACGGTCGGGCGCGCCAGCGCGGCGAGAACAGTCCGGCCACTGTCACCAGCACGGCGATCGGACCGAGCAGAAACCCGGTGAGCCGTGCGGCCGCGTCGACGATCCTCGGAGCGGAGTTCAGGTAGAGCGAGCTGAAGGCAAGGGTGCGGGAGCGACGGTCGACGGGCGGCCGCAGCCGGAACGGATACGGGACGCGGCGCAATCGTTGCATCGCGAACCAAACCCACACGAAGAGGGTTCCCAGGAGCCAGACGACGGCGGAGACGAGCCAGACCACCGCGGCCAGTGCGAGCAGTCCCAGACCGATCGCGAGCATGAGCACCGCACCGATCACGACGCCGATCACCAAGATCGCGTTGCCGAGGGCTCCCCTCCCCCGCCAGACATGGGGGCGGATCTGCGGCAGCATGGCGTCAGCCTAAACCTGACCACTGTCTCCGCCCCGCGGGCAAACGCAGTAAGCGTGGAAGAACGCGGAGGCAGATGTAATATTCAAGTATGCCTGTGCCTATTTCGGAAGCCGTTAACCCCCGGCGCCTCATCAGAGATGAAGTCTTCATCCGTCTTCTTGACGCAATCGTCGATGGGGATCTCCTCCCCGGTGAGCAACTCTACGATGCTGAAATCGAGAAGTGGGTGGGCGTCTCCCGCACTCCCGTTCGCGAAGCCCTCAACCAATTGGCCGCGATGGGCTTGGTCGAGATCCTGCCTCAGAAGCGCACCCGGGTGACCCCCATCGACAAAGAGCGCCTACGCGGACTGATCGAAACCCTCGGTGCCCTCTTCCGCAGCGTGGTACGCGATGCGACCCCTCTGCTGACGGACGGCGACAAGGAGAAGCTGCGCTCGTTCAAGCAGCGCATCGACTCGGGCGAAGACGCAGCGGACCTCATCCGCGCCCGCCTACTCAGCGACGGGTTCCTGGATGTGTACATCAGGCGCCTCGACAACAAGACGATCGCTCGTCTCGCCACCCGCCACCTGCCGGAGATCCACCGTGCGCTGAACGTCGCATCCGATTCGACGGCCTTCGAAGCCGCCCTTCCCTCCCTTCGTGCGACCGTCGACGCGTCGATCGCCGGAAAAGCAAGCAAAGCGGCCGCCGGTGTCGGCGACCTCTGGCTGAACGCCATCATCCGGCTCGTCGACGGCCCCGACACCAAGGAGAAGTAATGCCTCTGCCCGTCAAAGACACCCAACCTGTCGAGCGTCAGCTGCTGCGCGACGTGGTCTACAACCGCTTGTACGACGGCATCATCGACGGCACATTGGAGCCCGGCGAGACGCTTCTCGACGAGAAGCTCACTGCGTGGCTCGGGGTCTCCCGCACGCCCGTTCGCGAAGCCCTCATGAGACTCGCCGACATCGGCCTCGTCGAGATGGCCCCCAACCGGTACACGCGAGTCGCCCCGATCGATCTGCGCGCCATCGACGAGGCGATCTCGACCAGCGGCATCCTGCACGAGCACGCCGCGAAGACGGGTGTACCCGCGATCACGGCCCCCGCCGTCACGCGGCTGGAGAAGCTGGCGAAAGATGCCAAAAAGTACACGAAGAGCGCCGATCTTCCCGCTCTCGGCAGCGCGCTCAATGCGTTCTTCCGGGAATTCGAAGCGGCAGCGGACAACCCGGTGCTGCTCGCCGTGAGCGAAGGACTCAGCCCCCAACTGCTTCGCTACGTGACCGTGTGGCAGCAGCCGTTCGGCTCGCCGGACATCCCGGGTCAGCTCGCGGCCATCGCCGCAGCAGCCAAGGAGCGCGATGGAGAGAAGGCGGCCGCACTCATCCACGATCTCTACGAGCCCGCGCGCCAGCAGTTCCTGAAGGAGTTCCGACGCAGCGACGCCGAGATCGACGCCGGCCCGGTCATCTGACCCGGCTCCACGGTAGGACGGCGCTCAGACCGCGAAGTCTCAGAAGTCTCAGAAGTCTCAGACCACGAAGTCGACGGCTGAGCGCTCGTCCACCACGGATTTGATGTACGAGGCGACCTTCTCGTGTTCGGGATGCACGAGGTAGCGTTTGATCGCATCCTCGTCTTCGAAGTCGCTGATCAGCACCACGTCGTAGTTCGCCTCGGGGCTGAGCGCGTTCACGCCGACCTCGAGCGCGAGGAGCTCCGGGATGAACGCCGGCAGCCCCTCGAGCCCGCGCCTGATCGCGTCGGCCTGTTCGGCGCGCTCTGAGGCGTCGGTGGTCGCAAGCTTCCACGAGACGACGTGGCGGATGGTCATACGGCCTCCAGGATCGCGGTTCTGAGGCGCGCCGGGTCGACCCGCCAGTAGGTGTGGACGCGGCCATCGATCAGCACCACGGGAATCTCTTCCACGTAGCGATCGTACGATTCGGCGTCTTCGAGGATGTTCCGTTCGCCCACCGCCACTACCGGCGCGCCGGCCGGCAGTTCGGCGACGACCGAGCGGATGACCTCCCGCGCTTCGTCGCACAGATGGCAGCCCGGCTTGCCGATGAGGGTCAGGTCGACGTTCGTCACCCGTTCAGCCTACGCGAGCAGCAAAAAGCGCCGGCACCCGGCGGATAGTCCGCTAGGCCGACGCTCGAGCTGCAGACGCTGAAGGTCTACTTCTTGTTGCGACGCTGGTGACGAGTCTTGCGAAGCAGCTTGCGGTGCTTCTTCTTCGCCATACGCTTGCGACGCTTCTTGATAACGGAACCCACGTAGACCTCACAAAGATAGGGGGTAGGCCGCGGGACGCGCGGCGACACAAGGCACTAGTCTACCCGACGTCACGCGGTGTCGGCGACGTGGTTCTCCAGCGCCTGGGTGACAGCGGACTCCGGCACTCGGAACGACCGGCCGAAACGGATCGCCGGAAGTTCTCCCGAATGCACGAGACGGTACACGGTCATGCGGGAGACGCGCATCATGTCGGCCACTTCCGCGACCGTCAGAAAGCGCACATCCGAAAGATCGCGTGCCATGTCTGCCGAGTCCTCTTGTCTTGGCCCGATTTCCGGGTCACTGCCATGCTACCCGCGCGGAACGGGTCGTGGATGGAACTCTAGAGGCTCGACGACACCGCCGTAAAGGGGAATCAGTCGCGGCGCCACTTGCGCGGCGTCACCCTCTCGACGGCGGTCGTGACGCGGTGGCTGGTGTCGGCGAAAACTTTGCCCACCGTGCTGGCGAATTCGCGAGTCTCGTCGGCAAGATCAGCCCCGAAAGCGATGGCGTCGAGGTCGGTGGCGACGAACGGGATGATCCAGTCTTCGACGACCTCGAGCGGCCCGGAGTCGAGACGGTAGTAACGGTGCTGGCCTTCTTCGCGCACCGAGACGAGCCCAGCATCCCGCAGCACCTTCAGATGCTTGGACACGGTGGGCTGGCTGAGTTCCAGCGTTGAAACGATCTCCGAAACGCTGATCTCGCCCGAAGTGTGGCCCTCGTCGGCGTGACGATCTTTGAGCACCCCCAGGATGTCGCGCCTAGTTGCGTCGGCAATCACGTCAAAGATGTCGGCCATCCCCCCAGGCTAGTCACTCGCGCCATCAACCGTCGAGTCCACGAATTGTCTGCGGACTCGACGGCTTTTGGCGGATTCTGTGCGTACTCGGCGGGTGGGGTGTGGATAACTTCTGCGAGGATTCGGCGGATGCGGTTGGGTGGGCGGATGAATGAGCGAACGAGCAAGCGGATGAATGAGCGGACGAACGGGTTCAGGACGAGGGACGCGCTCGAGGCGGGAGTGCCACGAGCGTCGCTGTACGACGGCCGGTATTGCCGGCCGTTTCACGGAATGAGAACATTGGCACCGCCGGGCGATCACGCCGAGCTCTGTCGGTCGGCGGCCCTGGTGCTTCCCCCCGGCGCCACGATCTCGCACCGATCGGCAGCGCTCCTCCACGGGATGCCTCTCCCGCGCCGCGCGCTCCCCGAGCAGGTCGAAGTGAGCGTGTTCGAACCTGACCGACCGCCCCGGATGCGCGGAATCGTCGGTCACCAGCTCACGCCCACCGGGCAGCGCGTCGTGCATGTCGACGGGATGCGCGTGCTCGCGCCGGAGGACGCCTGGGTTCAACTCGGCGTTCTGCTCACCCCAGAAGAACTGACCGTTGTCGGCGACTACCTCGTGACCGGGGACGAACCGTACAGCGGCAAAGCGCCTCCCGTGGACCGCGCGCAATTGGACGGCGCCCTTCGCCGCCACGGGCGACATCGCGGAGTGCGCGCTCTGCGGCTCGCCGCTCCGCGCATCCGGTACGGTTCGCTCTCGCCTCAGGAGACCCGGCTCCGTCTGGCGCTGGAGGACGCCCGGCTGCCGGAGCCGGAACTCAACTACCGGGTCGCCGGGCCCGATGGTGAGACGGCCGTGATGATCGACCTGGCGTACCCGGCCTACAAAGTCGCGATCGAATACCTGGGCGATCATCACCGGAGCACGGCCGCGGCGTATCGCAAAGACATCAGCCGTCGGGAGTGGCTTGTCGAGACCGGCTGGGACGTCATCTTCGTGACCGCCGACGACGCCTTCCCCGACGTCGCCCGCCGTGTGCGCGCCGCCCTCCGCCGATCCCTCACAAAGTAACTGCCGAGTCCGCGCATTCTCCGCGGACTCGGGCGTTTTCAGGCGATTTTGTGCGGACTCGACGCCGTTGGAGGCGAGAGGGACGGCGGGGCGGGGGGCGGCTAGGAGGCGGCGAGTTCGCGGGCGCGGGCGAGGGCGGCGTCGGTGGCGCGCGCGAAGAGGGCGGCCAGGCCGGCGGATTCGAGGACGGCTACCGCCCGCTCCGTCGTGCCGCCGGGGCTGGTGACGCGGCGGCGCAACTCGGCGGGGTCCTCGCCGGAAGAGACGAGCAGTTCCGCGGCGCCGAGGAAGGTCCCGTTCACGAGCTGTGCGGCCTGTTCGGGAGTGAAGCCCTTGCCCATAGCGGCCTGGGTGAGTTGCTCGATCAGGTAGAACACGTAGGCGGGGCCCGAACCGGAGATGGTACTCAGCGCATCCAGCTTCGACTCGGGCACCTCGACCACCTCACCGACGGTCTCGAAGAGACTCCTCACGAGCGCGAGGTCCTCAGGCTCCGTACGGGTGCCGCCGCTGATGCCGGTGACCGCTTTGCGCACGATCGCGGGGGTGTTCGGCATCGAGCGCACCACGGAGACGGTTTCGGGCAGCAGGGATTCGAAGGTCGCGATCGTCACACCGGCTGCCACGCTCACCACGATGGCCCCGGGGGTGAGGGATGCGCTGATCTCGCGAAGAAGGTCGGGCACCATCGCGGGCTTCACAGCCACGAGCACGATTTCGGCGCCGTCGACGGCGAGCCGGTTCGCGGCGGCATCCTTCTCGGTCGCGTATGCGGTCACTCCGTGCAGCGGTTCGAGCTCGGCGGCGCGCGCCGCGGACCGGTTGGTGACGCGGATCCCACCGCTCACGGTGACCCCGGGCGCGACGAGCCCGGTGAGGATGGCGCGGCCCATGGATCCGGCCCCGAGCAGGGCGATGGTGGGGAGCGTGACGTTCTGCATGTCGGTCATGCCGCCATCCTAGGATGGAGAACATGAGCGCATCCGGCGGAACCAAGGCGATCGTCGCGGCCTTCGCGGCCAATGTTGGCATCGCGCTGACGAAGCTCATCGCGTGGTTCTTCTCGGGTTCATCCTCGATGCTCGCGGAGAGCGTCCACTCGCTCGCCGACTCCGGCAACCAGCTGCTCCTGATGCTCGGCGGTCGCCGCGCGAAGAAGACGGCCGACAGCGAGCATCCCTTCGGATACGGCCGCGAACGGTACGTCTATGCGTTCGTGGTGTCGATCATCCTTTTCTCGGTCGGCGGTGTCTTTTCGCTGTACGAAGGTTTCCAGAAGCTGACGCATCCGCACCCGCTCGAGAACTGGTGGCTTCCGATCCTGGTGCTGCTGATCGCGATCGGACTCGAGTCTTTCTCCCTGCGCACGGCCGTGCAGGAGTCGCGGCCTCACAAGGTGGGGATGTCGTGGCCGCAGTTCATCCGCCGCGCCAAAGCGCCCGAGTTGCCGGTCGTTCTTCTGGAGGATGTCGCGGCGCTGACCGGTCTCGTGTTCGCCTTCATCGGCGTCGGCCTCACGGTGATCACGGGCAACGGGATGTGGGATGCGATCGGCACTCTCCTGATCGGTCTGCTCCTCATCGCGGTGGCGATCGTGCTCGGCGTGGAGACGAAGAGTCTGCTCGTGGGTGAGGGCGCAAGCGATGCGGATGTCGCGGCCATCGAGAAGGCGATCCTGGCCGGCAACGAGGTCGAGCGCATCATCCACATGAAGACCCTGTATCTCGGCCCGGACGAACTCCTGGTCGGCGCCAAGCTGGCGGTCTCCGGCGAGCACCGGCTGGCGGATGTCGCGGCCGCGATCGACACGGTCGAGCGGCGCATCCGGACCGCTGTTCCCGCGGCCCGGGTGATCTACATCGAACCGGACGTTTGGATCGACCCGAACGAGAAGCATCCGGCCACCGACACCATCGTGATCAAGGGCCTCGAGTGACAGCGGATGCTCCGGCCGCCACCACCGGCACGGTGCCCGCCGTGCGGACGGCGCTCGTTCTGCAGCACGATCCGAGCATCCATCTCGGCAACATCGGGGCAGTTCTCCGCGAAGCCGGCTACCACGTGCGGGTGGTGGACGTGACCGTTCAGGATGTGGCGGCGATCGATCCGGCCGAGGCCGACCTTGTCGTGGTGCTCGGCGGAGAGATGGGCGCCTATGAGATCGAGGAGTTCCCCTTCCTGGCCGCAGAGCGGTCGCTGCTGCGCGCGCGTCTCGATGCGGAACGTCCCACACTCGGGGTGTGCCTCGGCGCGCAACTGATGGCCGGCGCCCTCGGCGAGCGCGTCTACAAGGGTGACACCAAGCAGATCGGGTTCCGACGCGTCGAGCCGACGGCGGCCGGCGCGGATTCGCCCATCCGGCATTTCGACGGCGTCCCTGTTGTGCAGTGGCACGGCGATACCTTCGAACTACCGCACCGGGCGACCCTGCTCGCATCGTCGTCGGACTACTCCAACGAGGCTTTCGCCATCGGCGACTTCGCGCTCGCGGTGCAGTTCCACCCGGAAGTCACAGACGAGATGTACGAGCAGTGGATGTCGGAAGGCACGAATCCTTCGGGGACAGGGGAACTCGACGTGCTCGCCCTG
>DASYGJ010000265.1:0-5054 GCA_035999915.1 Leifsonia sp. | reverse complement strand
GGAAGACACTTTTCGGCGACGCGCTCCAGACGACCGCGCGCACGCTCCTGCGCAACATGATGCTCGACAACACCACGGGTGACGGCACGATCCGGGCCGGGGTCGACCCCGCTTGGCCCGTGGCCGACAAGACCGGGACGGGAGGCTACGGCGTTCGCAACGACATCGGGGTCGTCTACCCCGCGGGTCACGCGCCGATCGTCGTCGTCGTGATGACGGCCAAGAGCGCTTCCGGCGCGACGCCCGACGACGCACTGCTCGCGGCCGCGGCGAAGATCGCGGTCGACCAGCTCACGCGATGACCGTCGTTGACTTTGTCAAGGCCCCCGTACTCTTGGAGAATTCTTGGTCATGACCGGCTGAACTGGGAACCCGGCCGACTGCAAACGCTAGGCGCATCCGCCTCGGGATGCGCAGGCCGGTCACCGAAAGGACGCTCTTGTCATCCATCGCCCTCCATGCCGGGCTGCTCGATCCGCAGGCCCTCATCGACGGAGCGGGACCGTGGGCGCTGTTGGGCGTGTGCGCGATCGTGTTCGCCGAGTCGGGCCTTCTCATCGGATTCTTCCTTCCGGGTGACACGTTGCTCTTCTTCACCGGTGTACTCACCCTCACCGGGCACATCCCGCAACCCCTCTGGTTGATCATCCTGTGCGTGTCATTCGCGGCCATCCTGGGCGATCAGGTCGGGTACTCGATCGGCAAACGCAGCGGTCCGGCCATCTTCGAACGACGCGAGTCGGGGCTTTTCAGCCGAGCGAGCGTTGCACGCACGCAGCGCTTCTTCGACCGGTTCGGGCCGGCGGCAGTGACCGCCGCCCGCTTCGTACCGGTCGTGCGCACGTTCGCCCCGGTGGCGGCGGGCGTGGGCAAGATGCGGCGTTCCACATTCACGTTTTACAACATCGTGGGAGCCGTGGTGTGGTCCGCGGGCGTCATTCTCATCGGTTTCGGACTCGGGCACATCCCGGGTGTCGCTCAATTCGTCGCCAGCTATCTGGATGTCATCCTGATCGGGATCGTCGTACTGTCGGTCGGTCCGGTGCTCTTCCGCGTGATCGTGCTTCGGCTCCGCCGCAAGAAGACGCTCGCCGGCCAAGGAGGCGAGGACGCGCGTTCTTGACACCGCCGCGCCGGGCCGCCACGATCAAGCCATGCGATGCGCGAACACGATACCCCTGAGGCAGCGGTGATCACCCCGGACCAGGCAGCGTCCATCCTCGGCATTCATCGCGACGCATCGGCCCAAGACGTGCAGCGCATGTTCGAGTGGCGGTTCAGCATGCTCGATCCGGCCGACACGGCCGGTCGCGAAACGCTCACCGCGGCCAAGGATGCGCTGCTCGGCCAGCCCCGCTGGCAGCCGCCGGCCGGCCACCCGTACGTTCCCCCCGCGCCGCCCGGCCCACGGTACGCGCCGCAGTATCCGCCGTCGGGGGCACCCGTCGGAGCACACTATCCGCCACCACCACCGTCGCCGCGCCCGGGTCTCTCGACCGGAGCCATCGTCGGCTGGACTCTCGGCGCTATTGCTGGTGCGACAGTATTCGTCGTAGCTGTCGCCTTCGTGATCGGCCTTGCGGGCCACCTCTCGCGTGTCACAGCCGCGGCAAGCACCGCCGCGCCATCCACCGCCGCGCCCTCCATCCCCTCACCGACGCCCACCTCCGACACGCAGGTATTCGACGGAGTGACGGTAGAGTCGCCGGCCACCGGCTGGACTTTCACTTTCACCTCGGTGCGGGACTGCCCATCGGCCAAGGTCATCGTGGGGTTCTCCGCCACCGTTGACGGAGGCGAGATCGACCAGTGGACCGGATCAGCGTCTCTCACGGCCGGAATCCCCTACTCGTACACAATTCCCGACTCGGCGTCCACTTACAACTTCGCCGCCATCGACGATGTCATCTGCAGCGCGACCTGACCTGCCGTTTGTCAGCAAGGCGTAAGGTCGCGGTATGACTGAGATCGATGCAAGCGCTCAGCCGATCCATCGATCCGAGCACCGAGGTCCGGTGCTCATCGCGGTGCTCATCAACCTGGTTCTGTTGTTGTTCATCCCCGACCGGGTGCAGTTGCTTCCGGTCTGGGTGGTTCCGACCATTGGCGCGTTGCTGCTGGTGCCGCTGCTGATCCTCAATCCACGGCGGCTGCGTCGGGAAACGTTCTGGTCGAGATGGGCGTCGATTTCTCTGGCGATTCTGCTGGTCTTGGCGAACCAGGTGACCGTGGTGTTGACGATCGACAGGCTGCTCGACGGGCAGGCGAAGGGCGCCGACGTGCTCCTCACCGCGCTCCAGGTGTGGGTGAGCAGCGTCATCTCCTTCGGCCTGGTGTTCTGGGAGCTGGACCGGGGTGGTCCCGTGGCACGCCGCGGCGATCGCACCTGGAACACCGCGCGCCCCGATTTCCGTTTCCCCCAGTACGGAGTCCCGGGCGAGGAGCTGTGGCGCCCCGGGTACGTCGACTACGGCTACGTCGCGATGACCAACATGATGGCCTTCAGCCCCACCGACGCCATGCCGTTGACCATACGGGCAAAACTGCTCATGGCCTATCAATCCTTGACCGGGTTCGTCCTGCTCGCTCTCGTCATCTCCCGCGCGGTGAACATCCTCTCCTGACGCTATTTGACGCAGGGAATGCCGCCGGAGGTCAAGGGCGCGGTCGGGCCCGCCGGTGCCGAAGTACCGGCCGAGGAGCCGCCCGGCGCGGCGGTGACCGGAGCCGAATGCGCATCCCGAGCCGGCGCAGAGCTCGGTTTCGCGGCAGTGCTCGATGACGCGGGATGGAGGAGGTTCCGCACCGTCGCGTGAATCTGGTTGAGGTCGACGAGATTGACGTCTTTGCCGTCGCGAACCCCATATCCAGTGATGGGGAGTGTTGTGAAGGTGATGTTCCCACCGGCGAATTGGGAGGCCTGGGAGGCGAAGCTGAGCAGATTGAGGCCGGAATCGATGGCGATGTTCTGCTTGGCGGCGTCGATCAGGGACTGCAGCGTGCCGATGTTGGTGAACGTGTCGGCTTTCTTCAGTTTGGTGGCCAGGGAGACGATGAACGCCTGTTGCCTGCGCTCGCGGTCGAGGTCGGTGAAGTTGAGATCGGGGTTGTGCTCATCCCGGCGTTGTCGCACGAAGCTGACCGCCTGCGAAGCCGTCAACTGCTGAACGCCGGCGGGAAAGTTCGCTCCCGAGTACGGGTCCTGAGTGGCCTCCGCTACACAGACTGTGATGGGTTGCACGGCTTCGGCCACCTGGTAGAAGGCCGCCATCGTCACCTCGAGGAAATGGTTGATGGGTACCCCACCGAGAAAATCGGAGACGGTGGTGATCTCTGTCTGCCGCGCGGTCGCCCGCGCCTGCTGATACGCGTCGGCTTGATCCACCTTGCCGGACTTCATCAACTCGGTCAGTTTCTGGTCCAGCGCCAGCCCGTACGCTTCCTTGATCTTCGAGTGCGAGACTCCGTCGGGGCTGCCGGCAAGCGCCACATAGTCGTCGCGTGGGATCGAGATTCCCACCGCTTTACCACCGCCCGCCGGGATGTGGATCAGCATCAGCACGTTGGCGTTGTAACCGCCGTCCGATCCGCTGCCGGCATGCAGAGCGTTGTAGACGTCTTGCGGCAACTTGTCGCCGTTTTCGTCCAGCCTGCTGTCCAGACCCATGATCAGGATGTTCGTTTCCGACGTGTTCTGAGTCACGTTGGATCCGGGCAGGGTGAGATCAGAGCGGTGGATGCCCGCCGTGAGATCGACGAACCCGTAAACGGCGTATGCGCCCACGCCCACGACGAGCAGGGTGACCAGAGCGGCCGTACCGACAACGATGCGCCGCCGCAGATACATTCGACGGCGAGCTGTCGTCGACCGTTTTTCCCGTGGCGCATCGTGGGTCGGAGCAGCGACGGCGGCCGGTGGATCTGGTGGCAGTGTTGGCCGCTTCACGTGACGATGCTCCTCCTACAATTTCCTGCGAGCGTCTCACTCACTTCGCTGGCGGCGTGGAAGCCGCACAATTGCAGGATAGAAGACGCCCGCGAGAAGGCCTGAAGGACGCGCCTTAGTTACCCTTGGTGCAGGTCTGTTGCGCGGCGGTCTGTCCGGTCACGTTCTTCGGGAGCGCGACACTTGTCGACGTCGGCGTCGGCACCGCCGTCGGTCCGGTCGTGGCGGGCGCCGACGGTGCCCCGGTTGCCGACCCCGGCGTTGCTGGGGCGGTGGTCGCGGGCGTGCTGCCGGGCGCAGCCTGAGCGGCGACGCCGAGGCTTCCGGTGAGCTGAAGCGGCTGGTCCGCGGCGAGGGCGCTCTTGAGGATCGCGACGCCTGTACGGTCGGGGACAACCCGGTTCACGTTGGCCGGATCGGTCCCGACCGGGTACTGCAAGAAGACGATGTTGCTCAGGCTGACGTTCTTGAGCGCGAGCGCGATCGCAACCATCGTCGTCGGCTGGGTCAGCGTATCCGAGAGCACCATGTTCGTCGTCGCCGCGTGGGCGAGCGAATAAAGCGTGACCGGATTGCCGAGGACTCCCGCGCTGGTGATCTGCCGCAGCAGTGCGGAGAGGAAGAGCTGCTGGTCGCTGATCCTGCCCAGGTCGCTGCCATCGCCGACGCCGTGCCGGCTCCGCACGAAAGCGAGCGCTTGCGCTCCGACCAGCGTCTGGGTGCCGGCCGCGAGCTTCAGGCCCACGTAAGGGTCGACGACCCGCGTCGCTAGGCAGACCGTGACACCACCGACCGCGTTGGACATGGCGATGACGCCGTCGAACGATATTTCCGCCGCGTAAGGAATCGTGAGCCCGGTCAGCGCCTGGGCGGTCAGCACCACGCAGGAGAGACCACCGATCGAAAGAGTGGTGTTGAACATCCCACTGCTCTGGGCGTAAGTGCTCCCACCTTTGGGAGTCGGGCAGGAGGGGATCGGCACCATCAGGTCGCGCGGAATGCTGATCACTGTGGCGTGCTGATGGTCGGCAGAGATGTGCAGCACCATCGTGACGTCGTTGTTGCCGGCACCCGAACTCCCGGACAGCTCGTTCGCCGAACTGAACTG
>DASYGJ010000209.1:0-6376 GCA_035999915.1 Leifsonia sp. | reverse complement strand
CTGTGAGCTCTGCGGCGGCGAAGGCGTCATCCGGATGCGCGTGCACCGGAAGCCGCTGGCCGGCGTCCAGAAGCTTCACGAGGATCATCGCGTCCGGACCCCAGCGCGCGACATGGTCCGCGCCGAGCCAGCCCTCGGGGTCCTGGATGACCGCATCCAGTAACAAGGTGCCGTCGGGGAGGATGCTAAGGCCGGCGGGCGCTTGCCCGCGGACCGGCGTCGTGGAGGCCACCCAATCCTCGGGTGTGTGATCGTCGCCGGCCGGAAGGGACCGGAAGGCGTCGATTTGTGCACCGCCCGCGTAGAAGCGAGCGGCCGGACGATTCGTGCTCAGAATCAGCGGTCGAAGCGGGCCGGGAATGCGCGTCATCCGATGCGCCGACGCTCGACCGGGTCGGGAGCCGGGGCGACGAGGATCTCGACGCCGGCCCGCTCAAGGGCGATGACGACGTCTTCAGGGGGTTCCGCATCCGTGACCAAGAAATCGGCCCGGTCGAGCTCCGCGATCTGAGCGAACAGGGGCTCGGTGAACTTCGACGAATCCGCGAGGATGGCGACCCGGGTGGCGCGCTCCATCATGTCCCCCATCATCACCGCTTCAGAGAGGTTGCTGGTGGAGTAGCCCCCTTTGGCCGACACCGCCCCAACGGAGATGAGCGCGAGGTCGCAACGCAGTTGGAGGTCCCTCCCGCCGGGATCCTGCAGGCTCACGGGGCCGACCGTGGCCTGGCCCGCGAACCGGACGGCACCACCGAAGACATACAGATCCCGAACGCTCTTCGGTGAGATCTCGGTCGCGATCCGCAGATTGTTGGTCGCAATCGTCAGGTCGCGTTGCTCGCTCAAGTGCCGCACGACGGAAAGAGTCGTGGTGCCGGCGTTCAACATCAACACGGAGTTGCTCGACACGAGCGTCGCAGCCAGGGCGCCGATCCGCTCCTTCTCATCCGCGTGGAGCTTGAGGCGCACATCCAGCCTCTTCTCCGCGCCGGCCACCGCGTTCACGCTCACGGCTCCCCCGTGCGTGCGAACGACGAGTCCTTCGTTGTGCAACTGGTGAAGATCCCGCCGCACAGTATCCGGGGAGACGTCGAAACGCTCCGCCAGCTCGGCAACGGTGACCTGCTCGGCCTCTGCCACATAGGCGACGAGGTCGGCTTTTCGGCCGGCGGGCAGTCGCGCGGGCGGGGCGGTCGTTCGGTTGTTCACACTCCTGTTCTACCGGACGATGCCGACTTCTGCCAGTATTGCGGGCTAAAAAACGCATAAGTCGGAATAAATGCTTGCAAATCGCGGATCGGTGTGCGTAAAATCGCACTATTCCGCACAACTCGGTACGTTCAAGCACATTCATGCACGAAATCGAAACTTCTCGGATTGGAGAATGATGAGCAACGATGCTCAGAGTCGTTCGAAACGGCTCACGTGGAAGACCTCCCTCGCCGTCATCGCATCGGCAGCGACTCTGCTGATGGCAGGATGCACGGCAGCCTCCAGCAACACCGCTGCCAGCACCACGCAGAAGGTCGAACTGACCTTCTCGCAGTGGTGGGCTCCCGAAATGCCCACCGGAGCGCTTCAAGGTCTGATGGACCAGTTCCACAAGGCCAACCCCAACATCACGGTCAAGCTGATCAGCGCACCGTTCCAGTCGCTGCAGACGCAGACGATCTCGCAGGCCGCCTCCGGAACCCTCCCCGATGTCGTCGGTCTCGACGGGTCCTGGGTGAACCCGCTCTACAAGCAGGGTGCCCTGCTGAACCTCAGCGGCGCGATGAAGACGGCGAACTACAACCCCAGTCAGCTGGCGAGCCAGATCGGGTACAGCGGATCCACGTACATGATTCCCGTGGTCAACTTCGTGTACCCGCTCTTCACGAATGACACCATTCTCTCTCAGGCCGGGATCAGCACGCCGCCGACGAATTGGACGGAATTCGCGGCCGACGCGAAGAAGATCAGCCAGGCCGGTACGGCGAAGGGATGGGTCGTCCCCCTCGGAACGACCAACCCGAACGGCGTGCAGAACGACATCCTCTCCTGGGCTTGGGCGTCCGGCGGAAGCATGCTCAAGAACGGCCAGCCGAACCTGACCGGGAACGCCGACGTCACCGGCGCCGTGAACCTCGTGAAGGATCTGGTCCAGTCGAACGCCGTGCTGCCGGGCGCCAACGCCCTGCAGGAGACCGACAAGGTGGAGAACTTCATCAACGGTCGCGTCGGCATGATGGTCGACTCGCTCGCGCACATCACCACCATCACGAAGGGCAACCCGAACCTCAAGTTCTCGGTTTCGGCACAGCCCGCGAAGGACGGTTCCAGTGGAACCCGCGGCATGCTGACCGCCTCGTGGGGCATCGGCGTCTCCGCCAAGACGGCTCACGCCGCCGAAGCGTGGAAGCTCGTGCAGTTCCTGATGAGCCAGTCCACCAACTCGAAACTCTCGACTCTGGCCAACGGCTTCCCCGGGAACAAGACCTCCAAGCCGGACTTCACGGGGGCGGATCCGCACTTCGCCCAAGCCTTCGCAATCTACCAGAAGAGCAAGCCCATGAACGAGTTCACGGGCCTCCCGGCGGCAGACCAGTTGATGACCGACTTCTTGGGCGAGTTCCAGAAGACGGTCGCCGGTCAAGAGTCGACGAGCACGATGCTCTCGAACGTCCAGACGCAGTGGAAACAGCAGTTCTAACGCTTCGGCCCTAACGATTCGGCACTGAAACAGAAGGCTTCGCCGGTCGCACATCCACCAGGATGCGCGACCGGCGGGGACGGAGACGAGAACGATGACTTCCTCACTGGTAGCCGCCGAGCAAGGCCGTCAGCACCTGACGACCCCGCCCCGGCACCACCACCGCACGCTCAAACAGCGACTCGAGCCTTACCTGCTCATCAGCCCGACGGTCTTGCTCATCCTGGGCCTGATGGTGATCCCGATCGTGATCGTCATCGGCTACTCGCTGATGGACAATGTGGTCACGAACCCGACGCCGAAGTTCGTCGGGGTGGCGAACTACGTCACCATCCTCAGCAACCCGGCGTTCTGGGGCGCGGCCTGGAACACACTCCTCTTCACCGTGGGCAGCGTGGTGGCTCACATGGTGATCGGGATGCTCTTCGCCACGATGCTGAACTCCAAGACCATTGCACGTGTCCCCCGGGCGATCTTCCGGGCGATCTACATCCTGCCCTGGATCTTCACCGCGTCTGTCGTGGCCGTGCTCTGGCGGCTGCTCCTGGATCCGAGCGGTGTGATCAACTACCTGCTGACGAGCCTGGGCGCGCTGCACACAGCGGTTCCGTGGCTGGCGACCGAGTCGACAGCGCTGATCGCGGTGACGGTGATCAACATCTGGTCGGGCTATCCGTTCTTCATGATCAGCCTGCTGGCCGGACTGCAGGGCGTCTCGACCGACCTCTACGAAGCCGCACGGGTTGACGGCGCCGGCTTCTTCCGGCAGTTCGCAAGCGTCACCCTGCCGGCGCTGAAGCCGGTGCTCTACAGCATGGCCCTCCTCGACCTCCTTTGGACGACGCAGCAGTTCACCCTGATCTGGGCGACCACCGGTGGCGGACCGCTCGGCGCGACCGAGGTGCTGAGCACCTTCACCTACAAGCTCGCCTTCAACAGCTACCAGTTCTCCCTGGCGGCGACGAGCGCGGTGATCGTGCTGGTCGGATCCCTCATCGTCGCCGTCTTCTATGTCCGCCGGCAGCGCAGAGAGGCGCAACGATGACCATCATCTCCAACCGGCGGGTCCGCCGGCGTGTGACCGCTCGGGTCGGGTTGTATGCCGGCCTGACCGTGGGAGCGATCTTCGCCGGATTCCCCGTGCTCTGGATGCTCTCCAGTTCGTTCAAGTCCAACGCGAACATCTTCGCGTATCCGCCGAAGCTGTTCGACTCGTCGTTCTCGTTCGCTCCGTATCTCGCCGTGTTCTCGAGCCAGGTGCAGCTCGGCTACTTCCTGAACAGTTACATCGTGGCGCTCTCGGTGACGGTCGTGACGCTGTTCGTCGCCCTGCTCACCGGTTATGTCTTCAGCCGCTACGAGTTCCCCCTCAAGCGGATCATCAACGTGGTGATCATCGGCGTTCAGGCTGTGCCTCCGATCACGCTGCTGATTCCGTTCTTCGGCATCATGGTCGCCCTCAAGCTCTACAACACTTACCAGGGGCTGATCCTCACCTATGTGGTGTTCACGCTGCCGTATGCGGTCATCATGATGACCGCATACTTCGACAGCATCCCCAAGGAAGTGGACGAGGCCGCCAAAGTCGACGGCGCGAGTTCGCTGTCGATCCTCTGGCGGATCCTCGTGCCGATCTCCGGGCCAGGGATGGTGGCGGTCGGCCTCTACACCTTCATGATCTCGTGGAACGAGTACCTCTTCGCCCTCACGCTGACCCAGACGGATGATCGGCGCACTGTGCCGGTCGGCATCCAGCTGCTGATGGGCCAGAACAACTACCTGTGGAACGAAGTGATGGCCATGAGCATCCTCGGTTCCATACCCGTGCTCGTGCTCTTCCTCATTTTCCAGCGCTACTTCATCGGTGGCCTCGCCGCCGGCGCGGTCAAGTCCTGAGGCGGCCCCGATGTCCCGATTCTGCACAACAACAACAAGGAGAAGATCAAAGTGTTGATCAACGGTAAAGACCTGCTCGCAGTGGCTAACGCCCACAACTTCGCGGTGCCCGCTTTCAATGTGAGTGACTACGCGATGAGCAACGGACTCTTCGAGATCTGCGAGGAGAAGGCCGCGCCGTGGATCCTCGCTATCCATCCCGATGAGGTCTCGCACATCGGGCACGAGGCCGTCTTGGCGATGCGCGAGCGTGCGCACCGCTCCTCGGTGCCCGTCGCCATCCACTGGGATCACGGCGGAACCTACGAGCAGGTCCTCACCGCCATCCAGATCGGCTTCACGTCGTTCATGATCGACGGCTCGATGCTCCCGTTCGAGGAGAACGTCGCCATCACCAAGCGCGTGGTCGAGGCCGCGCACGCGGTCGGCCTGTCGGTCGAAGGCGAGCTCGGCACGATCGGCAAGACCGACGACCAGGCCGAAGCGGGAACCGACGACATCATCTACACCGACCCTGCCCAGGCCGCAGAGTTCGTCGAGCGCACCGGCGTGGACAGTCTCGCGGTCGCGATCGGCACCCGGCACGGCATCTACCCCGCGAGCCTGAAGCCCGAACTCAAGCTCGAGCTGCTCACGCAGATCAAGCGGACGGTGGGCATCCCGCTCGTGCTTCACGGCGGCTCGAACAATCCGGACAGCGAGATCGCACAATCGGTCAAGCTCGGCGTGAACAAGATCAACATCTCCAGCGACATCAAAGTCGCGTACTTTGATGCTATGCGCGAGGTGCTGGCAGATCTGAGCCTGCGCGAGCCGAACCTCATCGAACCTCCGGCGACCGAGGCGATGAAGCGGCTCGCGGCCCACAAGATCGACCTCTTCGATGCGGCGGGCAAAGCCCACCTGTACGCCAACGGCTTGACCGCCGCCCCGAGCGTCGCCGAGCGTGAGGCGGGAGTGCTGGTCGGCTGATGACAGGCAAGGCGATACTCGGGCTCGGCGGCACCATCGACTTCGAGCTGCACTGGGATGCGGCGACGCTCGAATCGCTCGCCGCCGAGTTCGGTATCGTCGACCTCGGCGCCGCGGCTCCGCGGATGATCGATTCGGAGCGCTCCCTCGTCCTCTCCGTTCTGCACCACCTGCGGGAGGGCACCGGAGGGGAACACTTCGTGGAGACGCCGGAGGTCATCGAGCAGTTCGCTGCGAGGTTCGGGTATCGCACCACGCTCGGTGGCACGCCTGTGCGCGCGGCACTGGCGATGAGCGCTCTCGGCATCGGCAGCACGGTTCATCTGGTGTCCATCGACGACGATGTTCGGCGATTGCTGCCGGCCGACGTGGCTTACCTCTGCAGCGCCCAACAGGATTCCACGGATCCCCACCTCATCGTCCAATACCCTGCGGATGCGCGACTCCGCCTCGGCGCTGACGAGCTCGTTTCTCCGGGCGCTAACAGGTTGATCTATCCGTGCGACCGCCCCAATGCGGAGCTTCGGCTCAGCGAAGAGCTGCCGGGCGCCCTTCGAACGGCCAGCGTCTTTCTGGTCTCGGGGATGAACTCGATACAGGAGCGAGACACACTCGAGCTCCGGCTGGCAGAGCTGATCGACGCGCTGGAGAGTCTTCCCTCAAACGCTGTGACCCTCTATGAGGACGGCGGCTTCCATGTGCCGGAGTTCAGTCAGGTCGTTCGGGATGCGCTCGCGCCCTCCCTCGACATCTGCAGCCTGAACGAGGATGAGCTGATGGGCGCGCTCGCACGTCGGGTGGACCTGCTTGATCCCA
>DASYGJ010000077.1:0-3196 GCA_035999915.1 Leifsonia sp. | reverse complement strand
GTTGGAGATCGCCCCGACGTCCAGCGCCAGGTTGAGCACGATCAGCTCGGTCAGACCTCGGGTGTTCATCAGCGACCCGATCACGGCCGAGGCCTTCCAGTCGTAGCCGGCAACCCGCGCGGCAATCGCCGCACCGGCCAGCTTGCCGACGATCGCAATCGCGATCAGCAGCAGCGTGAGCAGCCACAGCTCGGGCCTGTCAAGCAGTCCGACGTTCAACCGCAGACCGGTGTAGGCAAAGAACAGCGGCAGCAGCAGCGTGACCACGAAGTCCTCGATGCGCCGCGTGATCTCCTCGTTCATCCGCGAGTGCCGCGGCATGATCATGCCCATGATGAAGGCGCCGAAGATGAACGCGATGTTGATCGTCTCGGTGATGTATGCCGACAGCAGCACGCCGACGATGATCGCCGCGAACCAGGTGGGCGGAATGCGTCCCACCTGGTCGTAGGCGACGGCCATCCGCGCCAGGATCCGGCGAACGACGAGCACCATCAGCAACGTGAACGCCACGGCCTCGCCGATCGTCTTGAGCACGTCGCCGAGCGTTCCCGACACCGAGATCGTGATCGCGAGCGCGATCAGAAACCACGCCGTGACGTCGTCGATCGCGGCGCACGCGATCGTCAGCGCGCCCACCGGGCGGTTGAGCATCCGCCGCTCCGAGAGGATCCTCGCGAGCACCGGGAACGCTGTGATCGACATCGCGACGCCCATGAACAGGGCGAACGAGACGAACTTCTTGTCCGGGCCGACGAGCTTGTAGAGCGGCAGCGCGACAGCGATGCCCAGCAGCATCGGCACCGCGACGCTTGCATTGGAGATCGCTGCAGCCTGCGCGGCCTTGCCCTTCAGTTGGCCGCGATCGACCTCGAGCCCGACCAGGAACATGTAGAAGATCAGACCGAGGTTTGCCACGACCCCGAAAGCAGGCAGGATGTCTGACGGGAACGCCCACGCCTGCGCGTTGGCCGAGATCGCGCCGAACACGGACGGACCAAGGCAGATACCGGCGATCACCTCGCCCATCACGTAGGGCTGGCCCACCTTCACCGCGACCCATCCGAAGATGCGGCAGACGATCAGGACGATCGCCGCCGCCAGGAAGAACGCGGCGACCGTCTTATTGAAGTCGGCGCGCTGCAGGGTTGCCGTGAACTTCTCGCCCGCGGGCGACAGGCCCGACGGCGTCGTCAGCGCCGGCTTCGGCAGGCTGGCCGTCGACGGCACTGGCGTGCCGACCTGAAGCGGGATGACTGTCACATTTGTCAGGTTCCGGTCGTTGGCCGTCGCCGTGAGCCTCGCGGTCCCGCCCCTGGCGCAGGCGATGTCACCTGCAACCGCACCGGTCGTGTCGGAGTAGGTGACCGTTCCGAGCGGCTCCCGGTTCCACGACACGCGGTAGGTCGGCGCGCTGCCGCTGAGGGCGAACTTGCCGCCCAGGCACGTGGAGGTCGGCGTAGTCGTGTACGTGCCCTTCAAATTGACCGGCGTGCGCGGCGCCGGTGCGCCCGCGGCAGGCGGGCCGCTCTTGAAGTTCGCCACGAACGAGGTGCCGCCGAGCGTGCCCGCGATCGATGCCTTGGCACCGGGCGTGGCGATTGCGTTGATCGCCTTGCTGCGCCCGTTGACGCACTCGACGTTTCCGGTCAGCTGGTGGCCGCCGTTGGCGAGTGTCTTCTCGTTGAGCCGCAGCTTGCCGCCGAGCGTTCCCTGGTTGTTCGTGAAGTTCACGAACTGTCCGGACTGGAGCAAATTGAAGGTCGGCCCGGGCGCCGGCACCTGCGTCGGTGCCGTCGGTGGCAGCGGCGCGCCGCCAACAGGCTTTGGAGCCGGTCCGATGCAGGAGTTCAGCGCGGCCGACTGGTAGACGCCGGCTATCTGCGGTTGCGCTTTCTCGTTCTTGCCCCTGTCGACGACGAAGATCACTACCACCACGGCGATGGCAGCGAGGATCACGTAGAACACGCCCAGTCGTCTCATCAGACCAGCGTTCGTGCCCGTCTCTGACGGCATACAGCCCCCTCTTGAAACTCGCTTGTATGAAGTCACGCCCCCGGACGGCGCAGCCCCGCCTCAATCCGGTCGGCGGCAAAAGTAGCCGATCGCCCGCGAGTGCACATCCGGCACCCGCCATCGAACTACCTCCGTAAACCACCGCAAAATTGCTCCGGGAAACGCCCGCGAGGGCGCTCCCGGAGCCAAAATCCGGTGTAAAGCGGCCCTACAGGCCAAGCATTGAGGCGATCCGGACGCGTTGCATCTCGTTGGTCCCCGAGTAGATGGGGGCGCCAACGGCGTCGCGGAGGCTCTTCTCGATGCCGTATTCCTTCATGTAGCCTCGCCCGCCGAAGATCTGCACGGCTGACAGCGCGGACTGCAGGTTCGCCTCGCTGGTGATCAGCTTCGCCATCGAGATCTCCATCGTCACGCTGCGGCCCTTGGCAAACCGCCGAGCCGTGTCGTACAGATGCTTGCGCGAGTTCTCCAGGCCGATCTTCTGATCGACGATCTTGCCCGCGATGTACTGGTTGGCGGCGAGCGGCTGACCGAACGCCGAACGCTTCTTGGACCAGTCGATGCAGGCCTCCATCCGCCACTGCATCTCGCCCACCATCATCATGAAGATGCCGAGGATCTCCCAATTCATCACGTGCTCGAGGATGAAGAAGCCCGCGCCCGGCTTGCCGACCATGTTCTCCTTCGGAACCCGGCAGTTGCGGAACTCAAGCTGGCAGAAGGGGCAGGTGTTCAAGCCGAGCTTCGGGAACGGCTCTCCGACCGTGAACCCCGGCGTGTCGGTCTCTACCAGGAATGCTGTGATCCCGGTAGCGCCGCCGCCCGTGTCCTGCTTGGCGTAGACGGTGATCACATCGGCGATCGGCCCGCTCGTGATGAAGATCTTGCTCCCGTCGAGGATGAACGAGTCCCCGTCCTCGGTGGCGGTGCTGATCATCGCCATCGCGTCCGAGCCGCCGATCGGCTCGGAGATGGCATGGGCGCTGATGATCTCTCCGTCGATGAGGCGGCGTAGATAGCGCTCCTTCAGATCATCTGAGCCGAACTTGTGGATCGGGGTGGCCGCGCTCACGAGCTGCGTCGCCAGGGCGAACAGCAGGCCCGCGTCACGGCAGCCGTACCCGAGGTTCTCGAGCACGTACACGAGCGTCAGGGCATCGTGACCGAGGCCACCCCA
>DASYGJ010000009.1:0-6193 GCA_035999915.1 Leifsonia sp. | reverse complement strand
GGCAGCGACTCGGGCCCCTCCCCTGTATCGAGGACAGCAACGGACACCTCCGTGCCCTCCACCTTCCGTTCGATGAGCGCGACGTCGGCGTACGTGTAAGCGTCGACCATCGCATGCGGGAGCTCCTCCGCGGACTGCACGATGGTGACGCCCTGAGCTGAGCCACCCTTGGCCGGCTTCACGACGAGAGGCGTTCCCAAGCCGGCGAGCACCGTGTTCAGCACGCTGTTCGCTCCGAGTTCCCGGAACGTCTCTTTGGGTAACGCGACGGATGCGGGGGTTGCGACCCCGGCCCGAGCGACGATGGTCTTTGCTGTCGGCTTCGACCAGGCGAGGTGCGCTGCCTCGGCGCGAGAACCGACGAATGGGACGCCGATCAGTTCGAGCAGGGCGCGCAGGGCGCCATCCTCGCCGCTCGCCCCGTGCAGCGCGGGCCAGATCACGTCGGGGCGGTTCTCGGCGAGGTAGCCGACGAGGGACGCATCCGGATCCCGCAGCGTGACGCGATGACCGAGGGAGTTCAGTCCATCGACCACCCTTCGGCCGGAACGGAGTGAAACGTCACGTTCGTGAGAGATCCCGCCGGCGAGAACCATGATATCAAGCGCGGTTTTTTCTGCCATGATCAGGCCTTTCGTGTAGAAGCTCGCTAGCGGAGGTCGGTCGGGGGATTGGCGCTGTTGCGGTCGGGAAGACGCGTGGAGAGCCGTCCCGTTCCCGCGAAGGTGTCGAGGAGATCCTGTTCGCCGTTGATGACATTGGCGAGGCGGCGGATGCCGACGCGGATGTTCTCCGGAGTCGGATAGCAGAAGGAAAGACGGATGTTCTGGCGACCGTTCCCGTCCGCGTAGAACGCGGTTCCCGGCGTGTATGCCACCAGCTCGGTGACCGCCCGAGGCAGCATGGCTTTGGAGTCGAGGTGCGCCGGGAGTGTCAGCCACACATAGAACCCGCCGTTGGGGTTGGTCCAGCTCAGTTCGGGCAGATGTTCCTCGAGAGCAGAGATGATCGTTTCTTTGCGTTCGCGGTAGACGCCGCGGAAAGTGTCGATCTGCGCCTTCCAGTCCGCGTCACGGAGGTACTCGGAGACGACCAGCTGGCTGAACGAACTCGGGCTCAGCACCGCGGCCTCATTGGCGAGGATCAGCTTCTCGCGGATGGCGTGCGGCGCGAGGGCCCAGCCCACCCGGAACCCCGGCGCCAGGGTCTTGGAGAAGGTGCCGAGGTAGACCACTCCGTCGCGCTCGACCGACCGGAGCGCGGCTGGCGGTCTTTCGCCGAAATAGAGCAGCCCGTACGGGTTGTCCTCCAGCACCAGAATGTCGTTCTCGCGTGCGATCTCGAGGATCTCAAGCCGGCGCTCCCACGAGAGGGTCACGCCGGCCGGGTTGTGGAATGTGGGGATAGTGTAGAGGAATTTTACCTTCCGACCAGCACTTTTAAGGCGAGCGATGTGCTCGCGTAGCGCTTCCGGGATCAGGCCGTGCTCATCCATCGGAACGTGGTCGACCTCGGCCTGATACGAACGGAAGATCACCATCGCGGTGACGTAGCTGGGGCCCTCGGCGAGCACCACATCCCCCGGGTCGATGAAGAGCTTGCTGAAAAGTTCGAGCGCGTGCTGGGATCCGGTCGTGATGACGACATCGTCGGCGCTGGCGGAGATGCCTTCGAGTGCCATCACCTCGAGCACCTGCTCGCGTAGCGCTGGAACACCTTGACCGGAGCCGTACTGCAGGGCGACCGGACCCTGCTCGCGCATGACGCGCTCCATGGCCCCGATGACGAGATCTTCGGGGAGGGCGGCGACGAAGGGCATACCGCCGGCCAAAGAGACGACCTCGGGACGGCTGGCGACAGCGAAAAGGGCTCGGACCTCGCTGGCGGCGAGACCGGTCGTCCGCTGCGCGTAGTGGTTGTACCACGGGTCGAGATTGTTGCCGCGTGAAAGCGGGCCGCCCTGATCAGTCACTTTTCTTCCTTCTTACGCCGTTTGCCAATGCTATTTGTGTGGAGGTATCTGCCGAAATCCGACAGGGGTGGTGCGGATACAAAAAAAGACCCGCCCGGCTTGTCGCCGGACGGGTCTGAGAGACTGGTCGGCTACGCGAGGTAGGCGGCCAGGTCGGCTTCGAGTGCGGGCTTCGGCTTGGCGCCGATAACGGTCTTGACGACCTCTCCGCGCTGGTAGACCTTCATCGCAGGGATGGAGGTGATCTGGTACTTCGCCGCAGTCTGCGGGTTCTCGTCGACGTTCAGCTTGACGATCTCGATCTTGTCCGCGTGCTCAGCCGCGATCTGGTCGAGGATGGGGCCGACGGCGCGACACGGGCCGCACCACTCTGCCCAGAAGTCGACGAGGACCGTCTTCTCGCTGCTGAGGACGTCATCCTGGAAGGTGGCGTCGGTGACGGAACGTGCTGCAGACATTGTGGGATTCTCCTTATGCGGTGGGGGTGAGTTCGAGATCGCTGGCGTCCGCTTCGGCCAGCAGGTCTTTGGGGAGGGTGGCGAGGTACTGCTCGGCGTCCAGCGCCGCAACCGTTCCCGACGCCGCGGCGGTGACTGCCTGACGGTAGTGGGGGTCGATCACATCGCCGGCCGCGAACACGCCCGCGACCTTCGTCTTGGAACTCCGGCCGGCCACCGCGATGGTGCCCTCCGGAGTGAGGTCGAGTTGGCCGTGCACAAGGTGTACCCGGGGGTCGTTGCCGATGGCGACGAAAAGGCCTTGGAGGGCGAGTTCGCTTTGCGCACCGCTGACGGTGTTTCGAAGGGTGACGCTCTGTACCGCCTCGTCACCGTTGATGCCGACCACTTCTGAGTTCCAGACGAATTCGATCTTCTCGTTCGCGAACGCGCGGTCCTGCATGATCTTGGAGGCGCGCAGGCTGTCTTTGCGGTGGATCACGTAGACCTTGTCCGCGAAACGGGTGAGGAAGTTGGCTTCCTCCATCGCGGAGTCGCCGCCGCCGACAACGGCGATCGTGCGCTCGCGGAAGAAGAATCCATCGCAGGTGGCGCACCAGGAGACGCCGTGGCCCGAAAGGCGCTCTTCGTCTTCGAGGCCCAGCTTGCGATAAGCGGACCCTGTCGCGAAGATCACCGCGAGGGCCCGGTGCACAGCGCCGGAGCCGAGGGTGACGGACTTCACATCACCGGACAGGTCGACGGACACCACATCGTCGAGCACGACCTCAGTGCCGAAACGCTCGGCCTGCGCCTGCATCTTCATCATCAGGTCGGGGCCCATGATGCCGTCAGGAAAACCGGGGAAATTCTCCACCTCGGTCGTGTTCATGAGCTCGCCGCCCGCCTCGACGGAGGAGGCGATCAGGAGGGGACGCAGGTTGGCACGAGCGGCGTAAACCGCCGCCGTGTAGCCGGCCGGGCCGGAACCGATGATGATGATCTGCCGCACTGCGGAGCTCCTTGCACTGGCTGTAGCGGTTCGGGAGGGAATCGCTGAGGTGTAGAACACATCCTAAGTGGATGCTATTCCTTGTCACCTGTGTGTGCGGGGCGGCGTCCGAAACGGTCGAGAAGCGGTCGTAAGCCGGCTTCGAGGTCACGGGAGCGAAGAATGACGAGCGCGCCGAAATACACGACGCCCATCACCATCCCGACGATCGCGATGGAGATCACAGCGGCGATGAAACCGGAGACCGGGAATGCGCCGCGGTCGACTCCACCGAGAATGATCAGGAAACCGGCCCCGGCCACGACGGCAGCGAGTGCGGCCACGAGGAACCGCCAGAGTCCGCTGAGGATGCGGCTTCCGTCCACTCCCCCGATGCGGCGGCGCAGCATCGCGATCGCGATGACCGCTTGGATGGCGCTTGCGATGGAGACGACGAGGGCGATCGCGGCCGCGCGAAAGCTGCGGTCGACGTTGAAGCAGAGGAGCACGCCGATCACGATGATGCCCACCTGGGCGAGAGTGAAGCCGAACGGTGTGCGCGTGTCCCCCAGGGAGTAGAACGCGCGTTGGGCAATGAAGACGATCGAGAACGGCACCAGGCCGAGGAGATAGGCGATGAGGACGAAGCCGTACTCGACGTAAAACGGAGGCGAGAAGATGCTCGCCAGCGGGAGCGCGACGACGATCAGAACCGCCGTCGAGATCACGATCAGCAGAAGGATCGAACGGGCGCCGCTGGAGAAGTCCGACCGAAAGGCGATGGAGTCGCCGCGGTGCGCGTGCTCGGCCATGCGTGTGTAGTACGCGGTCACGATCGACACGGCGATGATGCCCTGGGGCAGCATGAAGATGAGCCACGCACTGTTCATGATCGCGGGGCCGGCGAACCCCTTGCCCACGGAGTTGGCGACGTTCGTCTCGATGAGGCCGGCGATCTGAGTGGCGACGAGCATCCCGAACGTCCAGGCCGCGGCGCGTCCCGCCGTGCCGAGGTTCACGCCGCGCCAATGGAAGTCGAGCCGGAACCGAAGCCCCACCCGCCGCCAGAAGAAGAAAAGCAGGAACGCCTGAACAGCCACCCCGAGCGTCGCTCCGCCGGCCAGGAGGGCGATCATCGTCGGGTTCCACTGATGCTGACTGCGGACGCTGGCCGCGTCAGAGCCGAAGGCCACGATGAATATGAGCAGCATCGCGATGCCGACGACGTTGTTCGCTACCGGCGCCCACGTGAAGGGCCCGAACGATTTGCGGGCGTTCAGCACTTCGCCGAGAAGTGTGTAGAGGCCGAGGAAGAAGATCTGCGGGAGCGACCAGTACGCGAACGCGGTCGCGATGGCGGCCTCCGGCCCCCGAAGGCCGAACAGGTACATCAGCACAGGAGACAGCAGAGTGGCGACGAGGGCGACCGCCGCGAAAACGACGATGCCGACCGTGACCAGTTTGTTGATGTAAGCCTTGCCGCCGTCGGCGTGTGACGAGGCACGAACGATCTGCGGAACGAGGATGGCATTGAGGATGCCCTGGGCGATCAATGCGTAGATGCTATTGGGTACGATCGTCGACGTCGCGTACGGGTTGGAGGCGAAGGCGACGGCTCCGATCGCCTGGATCAGCAGGAACGCCTTCGCGAATCCGAGGATCCGTGAGACCAGGGTTCCTGAGGCCAGCAGAGCACTGGCACGCCCGATGCTACTAGCCACCCGAGGGGTCTTCCGGCTCGAGTGCGGCCGTCCGCTTGTCCCGGCGCCGCAGGATGTTGCGCACGATGCCGAAGCCGAAGAGCAGCACCAGAAGAATGCCGAAGATCAGGGCGCCGATTCCCTCCCAGTCAGCGTGTACATCCACTTTCACCGAGCTGGGCACGCCGATCGCCACCCCCGTGGGGCTGTACAAATGCAGCGAAAGGGTCACCTGGCCATTCCCGAGCTTGGCCTTGACCGGCACGAGCATCGTGCCCCGGGACTGCGGGAGGATCCGCTTGGTCGCATCCTGATCGATCTCCAACCGGCTGTTGGACGGTGACGCACGCAGCACCAGGTTGACCGATTCGTCGGAGAGTCCGTTGGACACCGTGAACGGGATGGAGCCCTGTGCGCTCACGAGGTTCACGTTCTCCGTCGGAACGATCTTGACCGAGGTGAGGATGTTGACCGTACTCGCGTGGCTGTCGGTCACCGCCGCTGCCCAGTCGTTGCGGGGGTTCTGCCAGGAGACCGCGAGGAGGGTGAGAAGTTGTGCTCGGGTGCGGCCGGTCATCCGTGCGGGATTATCGGTGATCGTCGAGAACCGATCGATCTGGACCTCGTCGGCGGCGAGCGCTTTGATGTGCGCGGTGCGCGCCGCCGGTTCGGCAGCGTCAGTGAGAGCGAGACCTGCGGTGGCGGAGGAGGCGAGCGTCTCCGGAAGCGTCGCCGGCGTCGACCACGGGGAGGAGAGCAGGGCGTCGAGCGTGCGTTGCAACTGGGTTCCGCTCGACGGCCAGGAGCGGTCGAACGAGACAAGCAGGTGCTTTCCCCCACCGTCTTCCTTGCTGGTGAGCTCGAGTTGGGCGTTGACCTTGGCCATCGCGGCATTCCAGGCGACGTCGCTCGGAGCCGATGCTGCCAGACGGATGGCGTCTGAGAGTCCGGCGTCGGCGATTGCGAGCTTGCCGCCGTTGAAAGGGAGCGCGGCGTTCGGCGTCTGGGTCAGATTCTTTGCGTTGGAGTTGCCGCCGGACACGATCGTGGTCCGGAACCCGGACGCAACGAGCGGAGCCAGATCGGCGGAGCG
>DASYGJ010000317.1:0-1835 GCA_035999915.1 Leifsonia sp. | reverse complement strand
GCGACGCGCTGCTTGCCGCTGGACACTGGGCGGATCTCGCCGGCGAGGCTGATCTCGCCGAAGGCGCTCAAGGTGTGAGCGATGGGTTTGTCGTTGGCGGCCGATGCGATGGCGAGCGCGATGGCGAGGTCGGCGGCGGGTTCGGTGAGGCGCACGCCTCCGACCGTGGAGACGTACACGTCTTTGCTGCTCAGCTGGATGTTCGCACGGCGTTCGAGCACCGCGAGCAGCATCGCCACCCGCGACGAGTCGACGCCATTCGTCACGCGGCGCGGATTCGGCGCGGTGGTCGCGACCACCAGCGCTTGCACCTCGACCGGCAGCGGGCGGCGGCCCTCCATGGCGACCGTGACGCAGGTTCCCGACACTGGCGTCGTGGTGCGGCTGAGGAACAGTCCGCTCGGGTCGGCGACCTCCGCGATCCCGTCACCGGTCATCTCGAAGCAGCCCACCTCATCCGTAGGGCCGAAGCGGTTTTTCAGGGCGCGCACGAAGCGGAGCGAGGTCTGACGATCGCCCTCGAACTGGCACACGACATCGACCAGGTGCTCGAGCAGGCGAGGGCCGGCGATCGATCCGTCTTTGGTGACGTGGCCGACCAGGAGCACGGGCAGGTTGCGGTCTTTGGCGACCCGGATGAGGGTTGCGGCGACTTCGCGCACCTGACTCGGGCCGCCGGCGAGGCCGTCACCGTTGGAGCTGGAGACGGTCTGCACCGAGTCGACGATGACGAGATGCGGGTCGAGGGCATCGATCTGACCGACGATCGTCGCCAAATCCGTCTCCGAGGCGAGGTAGAGGTGGTCATGCATCGCTCCGGTGCGTTCTGCGCGTAGTTTGACCTGGCTTACCGACTCCTCTGCGCTGACGTACAGCACGCGTGACCGGCCTTGCGCGGCGCGCGACGCGACCTCGAGGAGCAGGGTCGATTTTCCGACACCGGGCTCGCCACTGAGCAGGATGGCCGCACCCGGGACGATGCCGCCCCCGAGAACACGGTCGAATTCGGCAATGCCGCTCGGCCAGTGGCGCACACTGTCCGCCGCGATGTCGGTGATCGCGCGAGCGGCCCGGTCGACACCGATCGTGACAGGTTTCAAAGCTCGCAACACTCCAGTGGGGGCAGCGGCTTCCGCGACGGTTCCCCATTCCTGGCATTCGCCGCAGCGACCGGCCCATTTGGCCGTCGTCCAACCGCATTCCGTGCAGCGGTAGTTGAGCTGCGCCTTCGCCACACGTCCTCCTCGGTGCGCCCACGTCAGGTATGGACATCGCCACTGTACGGCCGACCACTGTCATCCGCGCCAAGGCCGCCCGGTCTGTGGACAACTCCTCGTCAGGGTCGGTGGATGGGGGCACACTGACGGCATGGCCAATCTCACCTTCACTCTGGAGTCCGGTCGGAAGATCGGCATCACCTCGCTCGGCGATCCGGCCGCGGAACGGATCGTTGTGCTCTGCCATTCCACGCCGGGATCGTCTGTCTTCGATCCCGACCCGACCGTTTCCTCCCGTAGCGGTGTGCACATCCTGTCGTTCGATCGACCGGGCTACGGATCGTCGGATCCGCTCCCGTCGGGCGTCTGGCCGAGCATCCCGCGGGCCGCCGAGGACATCGCGGAGTACCTGCGCGCGATGGAGCGGGAGGAGTCGGTGCTCGGCGTCGTGCGTCCACGCAGCATCGGGATCGGCGGCTGGTCGGCGGGTGGACGCGTCGCGCTCGCCTTGGCCGCGCGGCATCCCGATCGCGTCGACCGCGTCGCCATCATCGCCACGCCTGCGCCGAACGAGTTCGTGCCGTGGATCGATCCGCCGCTGCAGAAGCTGTCAGACCA
>DASYGJ010000227.1:0-16732 GCA_035999915.1 Leifsonia sp. | reverse complement strand
CATGTGGGACTTCCCTGGAGGCCGCACCGGCGGCAACCGGTACCTGGTGCTCGGCCTCGGAACGGGACAGGCCGCCGACCTCGCCGTGCCACCCGGCCAGGACGAGCTGATCGCCTACGGGCCGCTGCTGTCCGACGACGGAACCACCTGGCTGGGAACAGCGGCGCTGACTCAGGCACCCGACCCGGACACGGCACGCGCCATCCTGACGCCCCACCGCTACGCAGAGATCGAGGTACACAACTGGGAGTTCGGCGGACGCCCGTAGTACGCCATCCCGGCGAGCATGGCTCCGGTCTCATCGACACAGATCCGTCACCGCCGAACTGGCCGTGCACCCCGGAGCTGCTGACCGGGATCCACCTCAAGGGGCGTCTGCAACATGGCGTCGACGTGGAATCCCGCAGTTGATCCTTGGAACGCAAATCCCATCCCCAAGAAAACATCCCCTGACCTGGAATAAAGCATTCCCTAAATCCCCCACTAGAGGGACTCGGGGTATCTAGTGGCCGGACTCCATGATGGCATCGACGATGAGGTCGGGGCGCCGGAACGGGATGAAGTGGTCACAGTCGACGTCGCGGACATCCTCGATTGAACGTCGTGCGCGGGCACGACTCTCCGCGTCGGTAAGGACGTCCTGTGTGCCGATGAGCACGACGGTTGGAATGCTGCGCCACGCCTCCTCTTCGACCGGGTCGGACTGGGTGCGGCGGGTCACGAAGCGGCGAGGATGCTCGGTGAAGTACTGATGGACCTCCGCACTGAATTCCCGGTGCCAGCTCTGTTCCAGCCATGCATCATCGAGTTTGAACCGGCCGTTCTCCCAAACCAAGCTCGGGTTAGCATCCAGGAAACTGTCATCGCGAGCGTCTGGGTGGAGTGGCTGCGGAGCCGACGATACGTAAACGAGCCGCGTCACCCCGTCGACGCCGTCCGCGGCGACACCGATCACATCGCAGCCGTACGACCATCCAACCGCCACCGTCGGACGGGGGCTGGCGAGGAAGGCCTCCCGGACTATGGCGACATCATCGGTGAGTCCGGCGTCAGCCAGACTATGCGAGGGAAGATCCGGAGTTGCAACGCTGACACCACGCTCTTCAAGGAGTTGGCGAACCCAGCGCCAGTCGTCGGGGCGCCCCCATGAACCGTGAACGAGTACGGCGCTCGCCGGGCTTTGCTGCATCTCAACCATCGTGCGACGGTCAGTACCGGTCGGGCGAGTCGACGGGTTCGCCGGCGATGAGTACCGGAGCCACGCTGGTGTCGATGCCGATGGACGCGATGAACGCCTGTACCTCGGCACCAGCGAAGAATTGCTGGAACGCCTCCAACGACTCCCATTCGTCGATGAGGAAACCGAACCCGTCGCCTACGGCGTATCGGTGGCGGAGCCCGCCCGCAGCCTGCGCGCGGTCCCGCCACTGCCGGTACTCGTCCGAGCGTGCACTGAACGAGTTCTTGAACGCTGCCGTATCGCCCGACATCTTCATGACAACGATCATCGACATGGCGAACTCGCGTCCTCGATTGGTTGCTAACCGACCGGCTAAAGCGTGTCGGGAATCGGGCGTCCGGGAAAGAGCATCGCGTACTGGCGCCGGTACATCCGGCGTCCGACGAGGCGGTAGCCGAAGCGAACTGCTGCCGGCATCCGCTTGAAGAATTCCGCCCTTTCCCTTGGCGGGTTTGCGGCGAGCAGCATCCCCAGCTGGCTGATCAAAAGCTTCTTATCGAGTTGGTCTGTCCCGTGCTTCGCGCCCTCCGTCAGCTCCTTCTCAGTGAGTACCCTGTCAATGGCTGGCATCACCTCAGTGACCTCGCGACGCAGGTGCACTTTGAGGACGGCTGAAAGGTCCTCGTATCGCTGAGCGAGTTCGATACCAGTCTGTGCGTCCGCAGTCTGTATCCAGCGGGAGCGGATCGGATCGATGCCGTCGAGGAGTTCTCTGACCTGCCTGTGTTGCTGAAGCATTTGCGTCACGTGCAATGCGCAGGCCGGTGCGCGTTCCGCCAGCTGCGGGTACATCAAGAGGTCCTCACCCTCGTGGTGCACGAGCAAGCCCTTGTCCACGTTCGCCAAGAACACCCCCACCTGTGCGGCACGGGCGGTGTCACCCGGATTGGCGGATCGCACCAGGCCAGGTGCTTCGTCATAGGCCCACAGGAAAACGCGGTGGACGCGCCGCATGTCTGCTGTCCCGTCACACAGGACCGGCCCGGGTGGCAAAGGTGCGGCGCTCTCGCCTGGCTGCATCACGAAGAAATCGGTCATCAGACTGTCCCTTCTACCGAGAAGTAGGCGGATTTTACCGCCTGCCATTGTTGATGCGCAAACACTGGCTAGCGCAGTGGCTCGCAAAGACTTCTGAAATCGATACGGTTCACCGCCGAGGCCGCTGATATTGTGGGATTCTCAGTGCCGCACCTGTCGTGCGACCGCGGCCCGAGGTGGTTGCTGATGACGGTTATGCAGTTGGAGACTGACTATCTCATCGTCGGCGCTGGCGCGATGGGTTTGAACATCGCCGATACGCTGATCAGCGAGACTGATTTCGACGTCACGATCGTTGACCGGCGAGGCATGCCCGGTGGTCACTGGAATGACGCCTACTCGTTCGTTACACTGCATCAGCCGTCGTCCCATTATGGTGTGAACTCAATGGCGCTCGGAAGCGGGCTGAAGGACACTGTCGGACTCAACAAGGGCCTTTACGAATTGGCCTCGGGTGCAGAGGTCAGCAGTTATTTCGACAGTGTGATGAACCAGCGGCTGTTGCCGAGCGGTCGCGTGAGCTACCGACCGTTGTGCAATTATCTCGGCAATGGTCGTTTCCAGTCGCTACTTTCGGGTGTCCAGACCGAGGTCATGGTGCGCCGCAAGACGATTGACGCGACGTTGTACAGTCCGTCGATTCCGGCAACGCACGAGCCTGGCTACGAGGTCGATGAACGCGTGCGGCTGGTGCCGCCTAACGCTTTGCCGGGGCTGTGGGAGCGGCTGCAGAACGAGCGCCCGCCGCGCCGTTTCGTCGTTGTCGGTGCGGGCAAGACTGGGATGGATGTCTGCATCTGGCTCGTGCAGTCCGGCGCAGATCCCGGGTCCATCGACTGGGTTGTACCCCGTGACTCGTGGATGATCAACCGCGCCACCACTCAGAACGCGCCGGAATTCTTCGACCAGGCGATCGGCAGCCAGGCCGACCAGATGGAGGCCGCTGCGAGGGCTACATCGGTGGACGATCTCTTCCTCCGGCTCGAGTGGTGTGGTGCAATGCTGCGCACCTCTGTCGATCACATGCCACGGATGTTCCACTTCGCGACGTTATCGACCGACGAGCTCAAGGTGCTTCGCCTGGTCGGCAACGTGATCCGGCTCGGTCGCGTGCAGGCGCTTCATGTCGACAGAATGGTGCTGGACCAGGGCACTGTACCCGTTCTTGCCGACACGCTTTTCATTGATTGCTCCGCGTCAGCCGTCGACTACGCTCCACCCGAGCCGATCTTTCAAGGCGACAGGATCGTGCCGCAGATGGTGCGTGCACCGTTTGTCGCCTTCAGCGCCGCGATGATCGCCTACGTCGAGGCCCACTATGTCGATGACGCGGAGAAGAACATTTTGTGTGCGCCGGTTCCGTTCCCTCGATCGTCGGGCGACTACCCGAAGACGATCTTGGTGAACATGGCGAATCAATTTCACTGGGGCAAGGACAAGGCGTTGTCTGAGTGGATGCGCGCCAGCCGGCTCGATGCCTTTGGCAAGCTGACGCGAGACGTAGAGAAGGACGATGCCGGCAAGCAGGCGGTTCTCGCGCGACTAAGGGGATCCATCAAGGAGGCTGTGGTCAACCTGCCCAATCTGGTCCTCGACGCTGCAAACTGATCTCAGCCGCCTGCTCCAGACACCGCGGTCAAAAAAGCCGCATCAGCTGGAGCAGCGACCAACGGGGGCGAGCACTATTCGCGCGACTTCCTGTGGCGCGTCGATCCCGCAGACGCCGAACGAATACCGATACTAACTGCCCCCAACGACTCCACCCGACGCTGTCTCCGTCGCCCACAGCCTCGAACGGGGCGGCAAACACATGCCAGAGCCTCTCCCAGCTGACTCATAGCTGTGCCCTACCTTTCACAAATCGTCGGCACCTAATGTCCTCGCCGTACCCTGGGAAAGGACCCTGTCATGCGTGTTCGGCGCCTCCGTGCGATACCAGCGTGGATTCTCGTGACGGGGACAGCAGTGCTGGTCGCCGTCGTCACCTCAGCGGCGTGGTGGGGCTTCGGGAGCCTGAACTCATCCTCCGCCTCGGCGACGATCTCGCGCACGGTCACCGTCACCGATCAAGCACTCAAAGAGACGATCACGGGTACAGCGACCCTCGCGCCGACGGTCAGCGACGCGGTCGACTTCGGCGCCCCGGGTCAGGTGACGGCGGTCAGCGTTCAGGCCGGGAGCACTGTGACGGCGGGGCAGGTGCTCGGCACCGTGGATCCGGCCGAGGCGAACGCCGCAGCGCTGAATGCGCAGGCTGCGCTAGCGCAGGCGCAGGCGAAGCTGTCGACCGCTGAGGCTTCGAGCACGGCCACGCAGACGCAGATCGCTGCCGACGAGGCGACGATCACCCTGGACCAGTCGAACGTGCAAAGCGCCCAGACGGAACTGGCGTCGACCACGCTGAAGTCCCCGATCGCCGGAATGGTCACGGCGGTGAATGTCGCAGTGGGCGACGTCGTCTCACAGACCTCGTCCTCGAGTTCGTCAGGCTCCTCGAGTTCGTCAGGGTCATCGGGCGCTGCGGGCGCGTCGGGCGCCGGTGCATCCTCCGCATCGGGTTCGTCCTCTTCGTCCTCCTCCTCGGCAGCTTTCACTGTCATCGCGACGAATTCTTGGCAGCTGAGCGTGGACGTGCCCGCTTCCGGGGTCAGTGAGGTCGCCGTCGGTGACGAGGCGCAGCTCTCCACAACCGAGAACTCGTCCTTCTTCGGAACGGTCGCGTCGATCGGGCTCCTGCCGTCGTCGAGCACCGGCGCGGCGACCTACCCGGTCGTGGTCGACGTCACCGGAAGTCCGGCGAACCTCTATGACGGCGTCACGGCGAACGTTTCGATCGTCTACAAGCAGCTCCCCGACACGCTCACCGTGCCCGCATCCGCGATTCATCGCAACGGCGCGTCGACGACCGTGACAAAACTCGTGGGGGGCAAAGATGTGGCCACCTCCGTCGTCCTCGGCCAGACGGTCGGTCAGGTCACCCAGATCACCAAGGGCCTCAACTCGGGCGACCAGGTCGTCGTCTCCGTGACGGTCCCGGGACTACGACGCGGAACGGGTACCGGAAGCACGGGCGGTGGAACAGGCGGAGCGGGCGGATTCGGCGGCGGCGGATTCGGCGGGGCCGGATTCGGTGGCGGCGGATTCGGTGGCGGCGGAACACGCTCAGGGGGCGGCAATGCAAACGGTTGAGCAGCGGGTGCGCCTGAGTGACCCGGTGATCGCGCTGTCGGGCGCCGGAAAGATGTATCACACCGGTTCGATCTCATTCGAAGCGCTTCGCGACATCGACCTCGACATCGAACAGGGTGAGTACGTGGCGATCATGGGTCCGTCCGGATCGGGAAAGTCGACACTCATGAACGTTCTGGGGTGTCTGGACGTGCTGACCACCGGTTCCTACCAGATCGCCGGTCAGGATGTCGCACACCTCGGCGACGACGAACTCGCCGCCATCCGCAACCGGCGCATCGGATTCGTCTTCCAGCAGTTCAATCTGCTCCCCTCGCTCTCGGCCCTCCGCAACGTGGAACTTCCTCTTGTTTACGCAGGTGTACACAAGGATGAGCGTCGCGAGCGAGCGGTGGACGCGCTCGGACGTGTCGGACTCGCCGACCGCACTGCGCACAAACCGGGCGAACTGTCTGGCGGCCAGCAACAGAGAGTGGCCGTCGCGCGCGCACTGGTCGGCGAACCCACGCTCCTTCTTGCCGATGAGCCGACAGGCAACCTCGACTCCACGGCGACCCGGGACGTGCTCACCCTCTTCGACGAACTCCACGAAGCAGGACGGACGATCGTGCTCATCACGCACGAAGCGGATGTCGCGGTGCATGCAAACCGTATCGTCCATGTCTACGACGGCCGCATCCAATCGGATGAGCTGGTGCAGAAATGAACTGGGCTGAGACATTCCGCTCGGGGTGGGCAGCGATCCGAACCCATTCGCTGCGATCGATGCTGACGGTGCTCGGCATCCTCATCGGTATCGCCGCCGTGATCCTCACGGTGGGCCTGGGATTGGGCACGCAGAAGGACGTCAGCGCTCAGATCAGCGCCCTCGGAAGCAACCTCCTCATCGTCTCCCCCGGCAGCAGCACCACCACGACCGGGGTGCGAGGCGGGTTCGGAACCAGTTCCACACTCACTCAGACGGATGCGAGCGCCCTGGCGTCGAAAGCCGCCGCACCTGACATCTCGAGCGTCGCGCCGGTCAAGACTCTTTCGGAAGCCCTCACGGCGGGAACGACCAACTGGACCACAACGGTCGCCGGCACCACGCCCGATTGGCTCTCAGTGCGCGCCCGAACCGTCGCCTACGGGTCGTTCTTCACCGCGGCGGACGAACGCAACAACGCGCCCGTCGTCGTCCTCGGCCCGACGACCGCAACCGAACTGTTCGGCTACACCAATGTCGTGGGCCGGTCGGTGAACATCGGCTCGCAGACATACTCGATCGTCGGCGTGCTCGGGTCCGCTGGTTCGAACTCCTCGAGCAACCTCGATGACACCGCGGTGATTCCACTTTCGACCGTGCAGACAGATATTGCGAGCCAGACGAACGCGGCGAGCGTTTCCACGATCTACCTCGAAGCATCGTCGCCCGACACCCTGTCGGGCGCATATCAAGAGGCCGACCAGATTCTGCTGAACAACCACAACATCACGAGCACCGCGTCGGCGGACTTCACGATCAACAGCCAAGACGCCCTGGTGAGCACGGCAACGAGCATCTACCGGACCCTGACCATCCTTCTGACGGGCATTGCGGCGTTGTCCCTGCTCGTCGGCGGGATCGGCGTCATGAACATCATGCTGGTGTCGGTCACGGAACGCACCCGAGAGATCGGCCTGCGCAAGGCGCTCGGCGCTCCGCAGCGGGCCATCCGCCGTCAGTTCCTGGTCGAAGCCGGCATTCTCGGCCTTGCCGGCGGCGTGCTCGGCGCCCTTCTCGGAAGCCTCACCGCGCTGATCCTTCCTGGACTCATCGGCAGTTCGGTGATCATCTCCCCGACCGCGATCCTGGTCTCCCTCGTCGTGGCCCTCAGCATCGGCGTCGGTTTCGGCGTCTATCCCGCCACACGCGCGGCAAAACTCGCCCCGATAGACGCTCTTCGCACCGAATGATGCGCGCGGTGATCTCCTCCCCCAACGTCCACAGATCGGATCCCACCATGTTGCTCCAGACTTCGAAACCGCGACGCATCGCGCTCGGCGCGCTCATCGTGGGCATCGCCTGCGTTCTCGCCGGCTGCTCCGCGGCAGCCCCCGCAGCGCCTGCAGCAAGTCGGGCAGGACACGCACCCGGATCGTTCGGCCGAAACGGCATACCGGGTGGTGGAGGCATCTTCGGTCAGATCGCCGCGGTGAACGGCAACACTCTGCAGGTGCAGAGCCAGAGCGCGCAAACAGCTGTGAACGTGTCCGCGTCCACGACCATCCTGCAGACAGCCAAAGCCACAGCCAGCGACGTCACGGTTGGATCCTGCATCGTCGCGTCGGCGTTCCCCGCCGCGGGGTCAAGCGCTTCATCCTCGCCTTCGGGTGCAGTGACCAGCGTTTCGATCTCGGCAGCGACGAACGGAACGTGCACCGGCGGTGGCTTCCGCTTCGGACCGCGCAACGGCACGAGGCCAAGCGCATCCCCACGTCCGTCAACACCGCGCAATGGCGCC
Source organism: Leifsonia sp. (assembly GCA_035999915.1). GTDB lineage: Bacteria > Actinomycetota > Actinomycetes > Actinomycetales > Microbacteriaceae > Leifsonia. The sequence continues at coordinate 8,782 of DASYGJ010000227.1, read as the reverse complement.
TTCACGGCTCCTGTCACCGGACTTGTGACCGCAGTGTCGGGGTCCACCATCACCGTGTCGGTGAAGAACTCAAGCGGTGCGGCAAGCTCCAAGGAGGTGACCACCAGCTCGTCGACTGCGTACACTCTGACCAGTTCGGCCACGTCCGCGGCACTCAGCGTTGGGCGGTGCGCGGCGGTCCGCGGAGCGACCGGCACCTCGGGAGCGGTCGCCGCCACCTCAGTGACCGTCTCCGACCCCGGACCCAATGGTTGCACGGCAGGCTTCGGTCGTGGGGGCGCCCGCGGCGGCCCGTCGGCTCCGCAGTCGGGAAGCAGTGGTGGCAATGCGTAAACGTCGAGTCATCGTCGGCGGCGCTCTCGGTCTGACCGCCGTGCTCATCGGAGGCGGACTTGCGGTCGCTGCCAACAGCGCACCCGCAGGGAACTACCGGACCTCGATCGCCCAGCCGGAGACGGTGCGGCAAACGGTCGCCTTGTCGGGGCCGATCTCCTCCTCCACTCGCCGGACCGTCGCATTCGCGGTGCGGGGAACGGTCGCCACCGTGGTCGCCCGGCCCGGGCAGCAGGTCCACGCCGGGGACACCCTCGGCAGCCTCGACCCGAGCGCACTCCAGAGCGCGCTGCAGAGTGCCCAGCAGAACGCGTCGTCGGTCGAGCAAACCCTCGCCGACGACCTCGCTTCGCAAACCGCCGGAACGTCGTCGGCCGCGTCGACCGGCTCGACCGGGTCGACCGGCTCGACCGGGTCGACCGGCTCGGCGGCCTCGACCGGTCCGACCGGATCGACGACCAGCCCTGCCGCCACGGCCGACGTCGCGCACGTGAAAGCCGCGCAGACCGCGCTTCTCAGCGCCTTCGCTACCGCGACCTCTGCCTTGACGACGGCGCAGTCAGCGGCGGCCGCAGAGAACGCGGCCTGCAAGGCTGTCGCCGGAGACACACTCACCACTTCGTCCCCGAGCACCCCGCCGAGTACGTCGGTACCGTCGCCGGTACCGACGCCCACTCCGACGCCGACGCCCACCACGACCTCCGCCGGTCTGTCGACCGTCCAAGCCGATCTCACCGCCTGCCAGACCGCGATCGCGACCCTTCAGGCCGACCAGCAGAGCACCGCAACCGCGCAGGCGCTTGTGCAGAAGGCAGCGACCGCGCTCAACGGCGCCGTCGGTCAACTGCAGGCGGACCTCGCAAAGCCAAGCTCGGGCTCGGGCTCGGCGTCAGGGGGCACGGCGGGAGGCAGTTCGGCCGGCTCCGCGACATCGTCCCGATCGAGTACTGCTTCTGCTTCCATCGGCGCCGCGGCGACAAGCATGACGGCGTCGAGTGGTGCGCCGACGACCAGCCCCGCATCCGCAGCGACGATCCTCGCCGACCAGTCCGGCGTCGTCGCGGCCAATGCGGCCGTCTCGCTCGCCCAGCAGAATCTTTCGTCCGCCACGTTGACGAGCCCGATCGACGGTGTCGTCGCCGCCGAAACGCTCACGCCCGGAACGGCGGTTTCGGCCGGATCCAGCACCGCGGGTGTCACGATCATCGGAACGGATGGCTGGTCGATGACCGCAACCGTTCCGGTCACGCACATCAATGCCCTCAAGGTCGGTCAGCACGCCGACATCACTGTGGCGGGGTACGCCGCTGCGCTGACCGGCAAGGTGTCCGCAATCGGTGTGACCAACGTCTCCACAGACGCGTCGACCCCGGCGTACTCGGTCAGTGTCGCACTGGACGATGCGACGGCGCACCTGCTCAACGGTGCACCTGCTCAGGCGTCCGTGGCAGTCGCATCCACTTCGAATGCGCTCGCGGTTCCGACATCGGCCATCCACCGTTTGGGGTCGACGACCATGGTCTACAAGATGTCGGGAGGCTCCCCGGTGGCAACGCCGATCACCCTCGGCGCGACGGGAACGGACTTCACTCAGGTGGTCTCCGGACTCTCCCGCGGCGACGTCGTCGAACTGGCCAACCTCGCGGCGCCACTGCCCAGCGCGATCACGACCGGGTTCGGCGGCGGAGCCGGCCGCCTCGGCGGCGCGGGAGGAGCACGCTTCACCGGCACCGGCACAGGTACAGGAAACCGAGGCGGGGCCCGCACCAACACAGGGTCGGGCTGAGAGTTAGCCGACGGCCTTCTGCAACAGCGCCGCCAGCCACTTCTCGTCGGCGGCCGTCAGTTTGGTCACGGCATACGCGTTCGGCCAGACGTTGCCCTCATCCAAGTTCGCCTCGGCCTGAAACCCGATGGTGGCGTATCGCGTCTTGAACTTGGCCGCGGGCTGGAAGAACACGACCACCTTGCCGTCGGCGTTCACATATGCGGGCATGCCGTACCAGGTCTTGGACGTCAGATCGGTGTGCCGTTTGACCAGGCGGTGCAGCGTTTCGGCCAAGTCTTTGTCTGTGCCTGTCATGGCGGCGATCGCAACGAGACACGCTTCTTCCAGATCGGCCCCCTCTTTGGCGGCCTTTGCTTCGGCAGCAGCCGCCTTCATCGCGGCCTTCTCTTCTTTGCTGAAGGTGGTGCTCATGTGCTGTTCCCCTTTTCTCGTCTGCCGTTCCCGGCGAAGGCGACTCTAACGCGAGCCACAGCCTGATTACTTCTCCGATCCTGCTCGGTTTCTGGTGAGCATCCGGATGTGGCGGCACTACCCTGCGAAGGCCGGACTACTCTGGCACGCATGCCGGACAAGCGCGCGACCTCCACTCTTCTCACCGTTCTGGTCGCCTTCGGTGCGAACGTGATCGTCGCCCTTGCCAAGACGGTCGCTGCGGTGCTCACCGGGTCCGCTTCGATGGTGGCCGAGTCCGCTCACTCGTGGGCAGACGCGGGGAATGAGCTCTTCCTCCTCCAAGCCGACCGCCGCAGCAAGAAGCCCCGAGACGACGCGCATCCGGGAGGATACGGGCGGGAAGCATACGTTTGGTCATTGCTCGCTGCCGTCGGTCTCTTCACGGCCGGCGCCGTCGTGTCGATCATGCACGGCGTCGCCGAACTGGGCTCACGGGCTGAAGCGGCCAACTATCCGATCGCCTACATCGTGCTCGCGGTGTCGTTCGTGTTCGAAGGGATCTCGTTTCTGCAATCGTTGCGGCAGGTGCGAGCGTCGGCGGCACGCAGAGGGCGGCGCACGCTCGATCACGCGTTGAACACGTCCAATCCCACGCTCCGCGCCGTATTCGCCGAGGATTCCGCCGCACTGATCGGCCTCGTCATCGCGTTTCTGGGCATACTGCTGCACGAACTCACGGGCAAGGCGGTGTACGACGCCATCGGATCGATCTTGGTCGGGATGCTGCTGGGGGTCGTCGCACTGGTGCTCATCGACCGCAATCGGCGCTTTCTCCTGGGCGAACCCGCTTCGACGCAGGTGACACAGATGATGCTGGGGATACTGCTGCGGCATCCCGAGGTCGACAAGGTCACCTACCTGCACCTCGAGTTCGTCGGGCCGGAACGCTTATTTTTGGTGGCCGCGGTGGATCTTGTGGGCAACGATGTCGAATCGGACGTCGCCACCGACTTGCTGGCCGTCGAGGCGACCATCGAGGAGAACGAGTACGTCACCGAGGCCGTGCTGACGCTGTCGCGACCGGGCGCGCGGCCTTTGACGCTGGACGACTGAGCGACTGGACGACTGAGCGACTGAGCGCCTGCGGATAGCGGTCGCTTCTTGACCGCAATTGCCGCGAGACTAGAACCATGTCGACCACTGGTTCGAGGACCCTGCAACTCCTGTCCCTCCTTCAAACCCATCGCTATTGGCCGGGTGCGGAACTGGCAGACCGGCTCGAGGTCTCCGTTCGAACACTGCGCCGCGACGTCGATCGGCTGCGCGAACTGGGCTACCCGGTCGACGGGAGCCGCGGTGTCGACGGCGGATACCAACTGGCGGCCGGCGCCTCCCTCCCCCCGCTGGTCGTCGACGACGAAGAAGCGGTAGCGCTCGCCGTCGGTCTCCGCACGGCCGCACAGAGCGGCATCGCCGGTATCGAAGACGCATCAGTTCGCGCCCTCGCGAAGGTCGTGCAGGTGATGCCCCGGCGGTTACGCGCACGGGTGGAAGCTTTGCGATCGGCGACAGTGGCCGCCGAGTTCCGTCCGGGACCGAGCGTCGACGCCGAGGTGCTGACCGTCGTCGCCCAGGCGTGCCGCGACGAGGAACGACTGCGGTTCGGCTATGTGACACGCGACGGGGAACACAGCGATCGCACGGTCGAACCGTATCGGCTGGTCTCGGTCGGACGCCGATGGTACCTCGTCGCCTACGACCTGACCCGATTCGACTGGCGCAGCTTCCGTCTCGACCGGCTGACGGAACCGCAACCGACCGGCGCCCGATTCCGGCCCCGACAACTGCCGGCCGAGGATGCGGCCGACTTCGTGCGAGCCTCGGTCGGGGCGCTCGCACCGGTCTCCATCGAGGTCGAGGCCATCGTGCGGGCTTCGCCGGAACGAGTCGAAGCCCTGATCGGGCGATGGGCGGTCCCCGAAGCTGTCGGCGACGGCCGCACGCGCATCCGCATGACCGCCGAGAGCCTGGACTGGGCACTCTTCGCTCTCGGCGTGGTCGACGCGCCCATCGACACCGTCACCCCACCCGAGTTAGCCGAACGGATGCGCGACTGGGGCGAGCGGTTCCTGGGCGCCGTTGCCGACTCGGGCGTGGAGACGCCCATCGCCTAGACTTTTGGTGCTTATGACACTCGAATCCTCCTCCCGCCGGCCGACCCCCGCCGATATCCGCCGGTGGCGCCGATACTTGGCCGACGAGCGTGCAGAGGCATCCGTCTATCGCGACCTGGCCGGCCGACGCACCGGCGAAGAGCGCGAGATCCTGCTCGCGCTCGCCGAGGCCGAACGCCGGCACGAGCAGCATTGGCTCGACCTGCTCGGCGACGATGTCGGGCGTCCGCTCCGAGGGGATGCGCGCACACGACTGCTCGGATATCTGGCTCGGCGTTTCGGGTCCGTTTTCGTTCTCGCCCTTGCGCAGCGCGCCGAAGCGCGTTCGCCGTATAGCACCGATGTCGACGCGACGCCGCAGATGGCGGCCGACGAACAGATCCACGAAGAGGTCGTGCGCGCTCTGGCCGCCCGCGGACGCCAGCGCCTGTCAGGAACCTTCCGCGCGGCTGTGTTCGGCGCGAACGACGGTCTGGTCAGCAACCTCGCTCTCGTGCTCGGCATCAGCGCGACCGGTGTTCCGACCCATGTCGTTCTCCTGACCGGCGTCTCGGGGCTGCTTGCCGGCGCCCTCTCGATGGGCGCGGGTGAATATGTGTCAGTGCGCTCCCAACGGGAGCTGCTTGAGGCCTCGTCACCGAATCCCGAGACCACGACGGTGCTGCCGAACCTCGACGTCGACGCGAACGAACTCACCCTGGTCTACCGGGCGCGCGGAATGACGGCCGAAGAGGCGCAGTCCCACGCCGCCGAGGTGCTCGGCGGTCTCGCGACCTACAGCACGGAACCGGTCGACGGTGTCGAGCCCGCCGACGAACACGAAGCAGTGGGCAACGGCTGGAGCGCCGCTCTTTCGAGCTTCTGCTTCTTCGCGTCCGGCGCGGTCATCCCCGTGCTTCCCTACCTTTTCGGACTCCAGGGCACCGCGGCGGTGATCGTCGCCGCCCTGCTCGTCGGCCTCGTACTGCTGGGCACGGGCGCCATCGTCGGACTCCTCTCCGGCGGCCCACCACTGAGGCGCGCGCTACGTCAACTCGGTATCGGTTACGGGGCCGCCGCCGCAACGTACCTGCTCGGACTGATCTTCGGCACGACGCTGGGGTGACGCCTGCCCTAGCCTGCGCGGTCCCGGATGCAAAGGCCTATACAACCGATCGCGCATCCGGGAATTCGGCCGCGGTGACCGTTTCCGGGTGGGGGTGCACGTCGGCTTCTTCCAGCAACGTCCAGGCTGCTTTGTCCCAGAGGAGCGACTGGCAGCATTCCATGGCGTGGTCGAAGCGTCGACCGCTCAAAGCGACGAAGACGCGCCCGACACGCCTGATGTATCCGATCGTGCTGCCATCGATGTCGACTTCATCAACATTATCCGCGATCCGAATCAGGGTCAGATCAATCATCTTGATCTCGTCGCGCTCATTGGGGACGCGGAGGTGAAGCAAGTGCGGATCGTAGGTTGTCGTGCTCATGACTCCACGGTATGTCGCTTCGTCCACCTCGAATAGGGTCCTTAGGCCCTATTCGACTCCTGACTCAGGGCGGCTAGGCTCGCGAACATGGAGCCTTCAGCCGAAGATCGATTCTCTCCCGCGCCCGACCTCGGAGCCGGCGGGTCACGCAGGAGCTTCCGTGACGAACTCGATAGCCGGCATTACATGGTCGTCGATGAGGACTGGGCAGGTGGTGTGCCCGCGCAGTACGGAGTCGCCCCGCGAGTGCGCATCGGAAGCAGCAAATGGTTCAATCTTCTCTGGCTGATCCCGATCGGCGTTCTGCTGCTGATCATCGGCATCGCCGTCGCCAAGGGCATCCGTGAGATTCCCGCCGTGCAGGACTTCATGCATCGGTTCCCGGGGATGTCCGAACTGCCGGGAAACACTCCGGTCGGCTTTCCTGCTTGGCTCGGCTGGCAGCACTTCCTCAACCTCTTCTTCATGCTCTTCATCATCCGCTCAGGGGTGACGATCCTGGCCGATCACCCCAGGCTCTACTGGACCAGGCACTCAACGCCCGGCAAGGACTGGTTCCGCATGCAGAAGCCGGTACCAGCGGACCCGCTCTACACCGCCAAAGCGGATTCCCTCACCTTGCCCAACGGCGTCGGCCTACCCGGTCGCCGGCATTCGATCGGGCTCGCGCGCTGGTGGCACCTCGGAATCGATACTCTCTGGCTGCTCAACGGAATCGTCTTCTACATCCTGATCTTCACGACCGGGCAATGGCTGCGACTGGTTCCCTTGCACTGGGATGTCATTCCCAACGCCATCTCGGTCGCAATCCAATACCTCTCGCTCGACTGGCCGACAGAGTCAGGCTGGACGAATTACAACAGCTTGCAGCTGATCGCCTACTTTGTCACCGTGTTCATTGCCGCTCCTGCCGCCCTGATCACCGGGCTCGGGATGTCGCCGGCCCTCTCGACCCGCTTTCGGGCCATCAGCTCCATCTTCAGCATCCAGGTCGCCCGATCGTTGCACTTCTTCGTGCTGTGCTGGTTCGTGATCTTCATCGTGGTGCACGTGACACTGGTGCTCACCACCGGCGCGCTTCGCAACCTCAATCACATGTATGCGTCACAGAACAACGAGTCATGGTTGGGGTTTTCGATTTTCGCGTTGTCGATGGTCGTGGTCATCGTGGCGTGGGTCGCCGCGACCCCGTTCACCTACCGGCATCCGCGCGTTGTGCAGAAAGTCGGCTTCGCACTCATCGGTCCGGCGCAGCGACTCTTCGAGCACATCGATTCGAAACCTGGGCAATACACCGATAAGGACATTTCGCCGTACTTCTGGCACAACGGCAAATACCCGGAGACCGACGAGTACAAGCAACTCGAGCTGGGCAACTTCGCCGAATACAAGCTCGTGGTGACCGGGCTCGTGGAGAATCCGACCCAGTTCAGCCTCGATCAGCTGCACGACCTTCCCTACCATGAGCAGATCACCCAGCACTTCTGCATTCAGGGGTGGTCAGGCGTTGCGAAATGGGGTGGCGTCTCCATGGGAACCATCCTCGACGTGGTGCGACCAAAGCCCGAGGCGAAGTGGGTCGTCTTCTACTCGTTCGCGACCGGACCAGACGGCGGAATCTACTACGACGCTCAGCCGATAGAGCAAATGCGTTACGCGTTGACAATGCTCGCCTACGACATGAACGGAGCACCGGTATCGTTCGGCCACGGCGCCCCGTTGCGTCTCCGCAACGAGACACAACTCGGCTTCAAAATGGTCAAGTGGATCAAGGGCATCGAATTCGTGGCGAACTTCGCCGAAGTCGGAGGAGGTCTCGGCGGCTACAACAACGACCACGAGTTCTTCGGTTACCGGCAATCCATCTAAGCGGGGGGAACGGGAATTTGCCGATACCGGGCAGCTGCGCCAGTCGATGCTGAAGCCGATGGGCAGGCTCGGTGCCGTCCGTTGAAATAGAAATAATGCGGGTCCTTCTAATTAATCTAACCTCGCGATAGCATCAAAGTTCTAGCGAATTCCAAGCGTTCTGGCTCCCGAGTAAAAAGGCGGTGGGCAAGCATGGTTCTGACAACGCCGCGGGCCTCAGCCGTTGCAGCCCAGGGTGGCTCTCCGGGGCGGGGCACGGAGCGCAAGGGCAATATCCTCGTGAACTACATCACGTCGACGGACCACAAGACGATCGGGTACATGTACCTGATCTCGTCGTTCATCTACTTCCTCATCGGCGGCGTGATGGCGCTGATCATCCGTGCGCAGCTGTTCGAGCCCGGACTCCAGGTCGTGCAGACGCGCGAACAGTACAACCAGCTCTTCACCATGCACGGCACGATCATGCTGCTGATGTTCGCGACGCCGCTGTTCGCCGGATTCGTGAACGTTCTGATGCCGCTGCAGATCGGCGCACCTGACGTCGCGTTCCCGCGGCTCAATGCGCTGGCCTATTGGTTCTATTCGTTCGGAAGCCTCATCGCGGTCGCCGGGTTCCTCACCCCGCAGGGCGCGGCTTCGTTCGGCTGGTTCGCGTACGCGCCCCTCAACAGCACCACCTTCTCGCCGGGTGTCGGCGGAAACCTCTGGGTGGTGGGCCTCGCGCTGTCCGGCTTCGGCACCATCCTCGGCGC
>DASYGJ010000210.1:0-29260 GCA_035999915.1 Leifsonia sp. | reverse complement strand
GCTTGCGGTGGAGCGTGGACCGCTCGTGCTCTGCCTCGAATCCACGGACATCCCGGACGCCGAACTCGAGGACCTCCGGCTGCTCCCCGACCCGTCGCCGCGCAAGAGCGAGAGCGGAGCCGTTGTGACCCTCGAACGCCTCCGGGCACCGGATGCGGCCCCCGCCTGGCCTTACGGCGTCGCCGCCGCCTGGAACGCGCCTGCCCAAATCGAAGTGGAGCTCCAGCCCTACTTCCACTGGGCCAACCGCGGCCCCAGCACGATGCGCGTCTGGATTCCCACCGCGTCGAGCTGACCCCGAGCCCCCGGCTGTCGGTCACGTCATCGGTGCCGACAGCCGGGCTCGCTGCAACGGTCCGTGCGGCCGGCGGCTGGTGCGAAAAGTGCGGTCCGCCCGCCTACGGGCGCACTTCTTGCACGACTCCACAGGCGCCCTTATCCACAATGGGCGCGTTCACCACTTGCTGTCGACGGATGCGTATTGGGCGCTGGGCCGCACGAGGCAGACTGTCCGACAGGCGGCCGAGGGGTCGCTGAACCCCTCGTGAAAGTCGAGTCTTGACAGCTTCGGCTGGGGCTGACCTTATGCGGACAGTCCCGGCAGGGTTACGACAATGTCGAGGCCGCCCTCTGCGCGCGAGACGGTCGTCACCTGTCCGTCGTGAGCAGCCACGATCGATTCCACGAGGGGGAGCCCGAGTCCGAATCCGTGGGCACCGACGCGGTCGTTGAGTCTGGTGAAGGGCTGAAAGAGGCGTTCGAGTTGGTCTGGCGGAACGACAGGGCCAGTGTTCTCTACCTGGAGCACGGCGTCGCCACCACTCTCGTGACGCACGGAGACGCGTACCGTTCCTTCGGTCGTGTTGTAGCGGAGCGCGTTTTCGACCAGGTTGGCGACGAGCCGTTCGAGGAGGGTCGGGTCGCCTCTGACGATGGTCGGTTCAGCGGTGATGGTGAGCGTGACCAACCCCGGGTCGCTGCTGTCGATGACGGACTGAGCGATGTCGGCGAGATCGACGAGCGTTGTGTCGCTGAGTCCCTGGTCGCTGCGCGTGAGAGTGAGCAGCGTCTCGATGAGCGCTTGGGCGTGCTCCGTCTCCGCACGAACGTCCTCGGCCATGATTTTGAGGTCCCCCACCGTCGGCGACTTCTTCGCAATCGCCACATCCACGGTGGTGCGGATGAGAGTCAACGGGGTGCGGAGTTCGTGGCTGGCGTTCGCGATGAACCGCTTCTGGCTTGTGAACGCAGCGTCCAGCCGTTCGAGCATGAGGTCGAAGGTGTCGCCGAGTTCCCGGAGTTCGTCGTGCGGCCCGGTCATCGCCAGTCGGGCCGAGAGGTTGTTCTCGCTCGCAGCCCGGGCGGCTTCGGTGATCCGATGCACCGGGCGCAGAATCCGGCCGGCGATCACCCAGCCGAGCACGGCTGACAGGAGCGTCAGCGCAAGAAGAGCGATGAGTGAATCGACCAGGAGGTTGCTGAGCACCTCATTGCGCTGCGCGGCCGCGGCGCTCGTAGCGCTCTGGGAGAGGGCAGCGGCGCACTTCTGTTTCAGGTTCGCATCGGGGGGAACACCATTGACCCCGAGGTTGGCGCACGTCTTGAGGAAACGCTGGTCGTTGGCGGGAGTGCTGACGTCGGCGGGTTTCAGGTTGGCCGCCACGAGCAGATACGTGACCGCGATGAGCACGGCGCCGCACGCGGCGAAGAGCGCGCTGAACAAGAGAGCGAGGCGTCCGCGGGCGGTGGGGAAGAGCTTCTTCACAGCCGGTACCCTGTCCCGATGACCGTTTCGATCAGGGGAGGATCGCCGAGCTTCTTCCGTAGCCGCGCGACGGTGACGGCCACGGTATTGCTGAACGGATCGACGTTGGCATCCCAGACGTGTTCGAGGAGGTTCTCCGCGCTCACGACGGCCCCATCGGCCGCAGCGAGTTGCTCGAGCACACCGAACTCCTTGCGGGTCAGTGCGATGGGACGCCCCGCTCGGGCGGTCCGCGCCCGAGCCCGATCGATGACGAGGTCGGCTCTGTGGATGATCGCGGGCTGCGAGGGTTCGCGACGCCCGAGAGCTCGGATGCGGGCGATCAGCTCTTCGAACGCGAAGGGCTTGCCGAGGTAGTCGTCGGCACCCAACTCCAGCCCGTCGACCCGGTCGGCAACATCCGAGGCTGCGGTCAGCATCAGGATGCGCACTGTGGGGGCCGTGCGATTCAGTTCCCGGCACACGCGATCCCCGTGGACTCCCGGCAGGTCCCGATCGAGAACGACGATGTCGTACTCCACCACAGCTGCCTCCTCGAGCGCACGTGCACCGTCGTAAACCACGTCGACGGCGAAGCCTGCGTCGGTGAGGCCCTCACCGATCCGGTCTGCCAACTGCTGGTGGTCTTCCACGACGAGAACACGCATAGCTCCATTGTGATCGCGGCCGCATGACAACGGCATAACAGTCGGTGTTCTGCTGCTGTCACCGGGCCGCGGGTAGACCGGGGGTACGTCGCAACTGAGGCGACGGATTTCGGAGGACGATCATGAAACGAACGCTGACGGGTGTGCTCGTCGCGCTGAGCTTGTCCCTGCTGGCCGGCTGCGCATCGAGCCAGCCGCCGACAGTCCCGAGTCTGGGAGGCGCGGGCCAACACACGTCAAACAATTCGGCCGACCGTGCGGCAAAGGTGCACGCGGCAGCAGAGTGCATTCGATCGCACGGGGCACCGACATACCAGGATCCGGTGCTGGATGCCAACGGACACGTGTTCACCGATGCTCGCAGCATCGAAGGGTTGAGCCGCTCGGTCGTCTCCGAAATCGAACACGCCTGCGCATCCCTGCTCGCCTCGGCCGGTTTCGCTCCCTCGGACGAACCGCCTGCCCCGCCCGCGTTGGTCGCGGCCGGCGTCCGCTCGAACGAATGCCTGCGCCAGAACGGTCTCCCGAACGCAAAGGATCCGACGAGTTCGTCGCCGTACACGCCCGGCCACGGATTCGGATTCACGGCCGGTGAATTGCCGAACAATGGTGCCCTCGGCAAAGGCGACCCGGCGGTGCAGAGAGCGTTCAAGGCCTGTCGCAGTGAGTTGGATGCGGAAATCCGCGCGTCAGAATTGTCGAACCTTGCGCAAGGGTAGGAGGACGGCGCTCGTCACGGCCGGCGCGCTCATCGTCGCAGCGGTTGCGGGAGGCGTGGGCTGGTTCGCCACGCAATCGCACTCTGCGCTCGCAGCACCTGCGGTTCCGGTGGCTACGGCCGTCGTCGTCTCCACGACCTTGTCCAGCACGACCCAGCTTTCGGGGACTCTGGGCCACGGGGACGGGAACCCCTTCTTCAGTCCCGCGTCCGGAACTGTGACAGGCGTGCCGGCGGCAGGTTCCGTGGTCGCGCGCGGCCAGGCGCTCCTCGAGGTCGACGCGCGCCCGGTGACGCTGTTCTACGGCGCCACACCGGCGTGGCGGGAGCTGTATGCCGGTGTCACGCCCGGCGAGGACGTGCTCGAGCTCGAACAGAACCTCGTGGCTCTCGGCTTCGCGAATGGGCTCGGCCTGATCGTCGACGAGACATTCACTGACGCCACCGCCACAGCGGTGTCCCGCTGGCAACGGTCCCTCGGGTTACCCGTCACCGGAACAGTGGATCGTGGAAGTGTGGCCTTCCAGCCTGGTCCGGTGCGCATCCTCGCCGCACAGACAACGCTGGGTTCATCGATCGGCGCCGGTCAACAGGCCCTTCGCCTTGGCCCGAATCTCACAATCGTCACGGCGCAAGTCCCGGTGACCCAGACGTACCTGGTCCATCCCGGGGACACGGTGACGATCACCCTGCCCTCTGGGCAAGCGGTGGGGGGAGTCGTCGCAACGGTCTCCTCCGACGCGACCGCTTCCCAAGAGGGCTCAGGCCAGGGCGGCTCGAACAATGGACCGGCTGACGTGCCGGCGACCATCACTCTCGACGACCCCACGCAGACGGGTGGTCTCGACCAGGCGCCGGTGACAGTGAACGTCACCGACAAAACAGTCTCCAACGTTCTTGCTGTGCCGATCACCGCGCTCGTCGCCCTCTCCGGCGGCGGATACGGCGTCTACGTCGTCGCCGCCTCGACGTCTGTCCGTACGCTCGTCGGCGTAACGCCGGGTCTCTTCGCGACAACGTTGGTGCAGGTGTCGTCTCCCGGATTGCACGCCGGTGACCGCGTGATCGTGCCCGCATCATGACTGCGCTCGTTGCGGTCGAATCCGTTACCAAGACGTACGCGTCTCCGCTTCGGGTGGCCGCCCTCGAAGCCACAAGCCTGCGCATCCGTCAAGGCGAGACCATTGCCATCATGGGGCCGTCTGGCTCCGGCAAGTCGACGCTGCTCAGCCTCCTCGGCGGGCTCGATCGCCCCACTTCCGGGAGGATATTCTTTCGCGGTGACGACATCTCGCTGATGCGTGACGCTGAACTGGCCTCGCTGCGCGCGTTCCAACTCGGCTTCGTGTTTCAGCAGTTCCACCTCGTCGAGCATCTTTCGGTGCAAGAGAACGTCGCTGCCGGCCTGCTCTATCGCGGCGTTCCGTTCCGCCGGCGACGAGACGCCGCCGCCACAGCGATCGACCGCGTCGGCCTCTCTCATCGGCTCACCCATCGAACAGCTCAGCTCTCCGGAGGAGAACGACAACGCGTTGCAATCGCGCGCGCGATCATCGGGCGGCCGAGCCTCGTTCTGGCGGACGAACCGACCGGCAACCTCGACTCGGCGAACGGGGAGAACATCATGGAACTGCTCACCGGACTGGCCGACGAAACGACTGCGGTCGTGGTGGTCACGCATGACGCGTCGATCGCATCCGGACTGGCCCGCACCGTCACCCTGAAAGACGGTCGCATCATCAACGACACGGCGGCGCGCTCATGAGCAGACGAAACCGGGGCCGTGAAGACCGGTCCACCCTCCGTTTCCGTGACCTCCTCGGTCTCGGCTCGTCCGGCCTCGGGACGCGGCGGATGCGCACCACGCTCTCGATCGTGGGCATAGCGGTCGCGGTCGCGTCTCTCGTATCGGTGATCGGTCTTTCCGCCTCCGCCCAAGCCCAGTTGCTCGCCGAGTTGGGGCAGGAAAGCAACCTCCTCACGGTCGCCGCAGGACAGACGTTCAGCGGAGACCCCACACCGTTGCCCCCGACGGCGGAGTCCATGATCCGTGCCATCCCGCCGGTCGAGTCCGTCACTGCGGTGGGCACTGTACCGAACCTCACCGTTCGGAGGAGCGCCGCGGTCCCCTTTCAGCGGACAAGCGGCATCAGCGTTCTCGCCGCGCAAGGCTCGCTCGCCGCCGCTTTGTCTGCCGGGCTCGTGGCCGGGCATTTCCTGGGGCCAGTCGCGGATGCGTATCCCGAAGTCGTGCTCGGGTACAGCGCCGCCAAGAACCTTGCCATCGACCGCGTCGGCGTCGACACGGCCGTGTTCATCGACCAACGCTATTTCACGGTGACCGGCATCCTCGCGCCCGTAGCGGTGGCGCCAGAGATCGACAACGCTGCGCTGGTGTCCTTCCCGGTCGCGAGAAACCTTTTTCGATTCGACGGCAAAGCCACGCGAATCTATCTGCGAACCGACCCCGACCAAACCGCTGCCGTTGCGGCTGTCCTCCCCTTCACCGCATCACCCCAGCAACCCGACGCCGTCGAAGTGCGCAGACCGTCGGACATCCTGGTGGCGCGAATCGCGGCGAAGGACACGTTCACCGGCCTTTTCCTCGGCCTCAGCGCGGTTGCGCTTCTTGTCGGCGGAATCAGCATCGCCAACGTCATGGTCATCTCGGTTATCGAACGCCGGTCCGAGATCGGCCTCCGGCGTGCCCTCGGCGCCCGGTCCAGCCACATCGCACAGCAATTCTTGGTCGAATCGGTGCTGCTCTCCGTCATCGGCGGAATCGGAGGAGTGCTGCTCGGGTCGATCGTGACCGTCGCGACCTCGATGCTCGAACACGATCAGCCCTCCCTGCCCGTTCTCGCCGTGGCGGGCGGCATCGGCGCATCCCTCGTCGTCGGCGCACTCGCCGGGCTCTACCCCGCCCTCCGAGCCGCGCGTCTCCCGCCGTCAGAGGCGCTGCGGAATTAGTGCTTGTCACGCTGTCGGTTACTCGTGTATATTCATTTCCAGTTACACGAGTAACCGGTATCCGACAAAGGAGTCGCCCCGTGACAACCAACACAAGCAACGCGCTGCGCAGCGGCGTGGCCGGGAGTAGTCCCGCCGCCGCTCCGCACGCGCGACCCAAGCGCCGCAAGCGCCGCGCAAGCCGCGGTGAACTGATGGTGGCGCTGCTCTTCATCCTCCCGGCGGGCGTGGGATTCAGCGTCTTCTACCTGGCGCCGACCATCCGCGGCCTCTATCTCAGCTTCACCGACTACAACCTCCTGTCCGACCCGAACTGGGTCGGAATCGCGAACTACGTGCAGCTCTTCCAGGACCCGCTCTTCTGGAATGCGGTCGGCGTCACCATCGAATACGTTCTGATCAACATCACCGTGCAGACCGTCGTCGCGATCGGAATGGCCGTGCTGATGCACCGCCTGACGAAGTCCATCGTCGTGCGCGGGATGCTGCTGCTTCCCTTCCTCATCTCGAACGTGATCGCAGCAATGGTGTGGTTCCTCCTGCTCGACTACCAGGTCGGGTTGGTCAACAGTGTGATGGACTCCCTCGGGATCACGAAGATCGCCTTTTTCGCCGACTCCTCGTGGGCTATCCCCACGATCGCACTCGTGAACGTCTGGCGGCACATGGGATACACCGCGCTCCTGGTCTTCGCCGGGCTGCAGATGATCCCGACCTACGTCTACGAGGCGGCCGCCATCGACGGGAGCAGCGAGTGGCGCTCGTTCTGGAAGATCACGATGCCGTTGCTGCGTCCGATCATCGCGCTTGTGCTGGTGGTCACGGTCACGGGCTCCTTCCAAGTCTTCGACACAGTCGCCGTCACCACCCGGGGCGGACCCATCAACGCCACCCGCGTGCTTCAGTACTACATCTACCAAACGGGATTCGGACAGAACGAGTTCGGTTATGCGAGCGCCATGTCCGTCGTCCTCCTCGTCATCCTCGCGGTGGTCGCGCTCTTCCAGCTGCGTCTCATGCGGGCGAACGACTCCGACCTGGCTTAGGAGATCACCGCCATGGCTGTCACCACTGTCACCGCCGTTCTGACGGACGAGACGACCGCGAATCGGGGCACCCGGTCATCGCGCCCACGCGTCCGCAGGCTCACCCTCGGGCGATCCGTCGCCTGGGCCGTGATGATCCTCACGCTCATCATCACCCTTTTCCCCTTCTACTGGATGCTGCGCACAGCGTTCTCCACTGAGAACCAGCTGGCCGCGCATCCCGCATCTCTGCTGCCGGTCGACTTCACCTGGGGAGCTTTCGAACGGGTGCTCGGCATTGCGACGCCGGCGCAGGCTGCGGCAGAGGGGGGCTCGGGCGCTTCCGTCGACTTCTGGCTCTACCTGCGCAACTCCGTCATCTACGCGACGGTCGTCACCGTGGGGCAGCTGTTCTTCTGCGCGCTCGCCGCCTACGCCTTCGCGCGGCTTCGCTGGCCGGGACGCAACATCGTCTTCTTCGTCTTTCTGACCGCCCTGATGGTCCCGCCGATCTTCACGTCCTTGCCGAACTTCGTGCTCATGCGCGACCTGGGACTCCTCAACTCGTTCGCCGCGCTCGTGCTGCCCTCGGTGCTGATGACCCCGTTCGCCATCTTCTTCCTGAGACAGTTCTTCCTCGGCATCAACAAGGAGATCGAGGAGGCCGCGAAACTCGACGGCGCGGGTCACCTTCGTGTCTTCTTCCGGCTCATCGTGCCCATGAGCGTGGCCCCGTTGAGCACGCTCGCGATCCTCACCTACATCAACACCTGGAATGACTACTTCTGGCCGCTCCTCGTGGGAGGAACCGACGACTCGCGTGTCCTCACCGTCGCGCTGGGAGTGTTCCGTTCGCAGACCCCCAACGGGAGCCCGGACTGGGCCGGTCTCATGGCGGCCACGATCATCGCAGCCATTCCGATCCTCATTCTCTTCTTCTCGTTCGGCCGGCGCATCGTCGACTCGATCGGGTTCTCAGGCGTCAAATGACGCCGACGTCCACCACCACGCACCGCAAACAACACCCCCACCCCACCCCGCACGTTGACGTGCACCCCAGAAAGGACCTCGCAGTGTCCCGAATCATCAAGCGGTCAGCCTTCGCGCTGACCGGCGCACTCATCCTCGGAGCGGCCCTGGCCGGCTGTTCCGGAGCCTCCAGCGCGAGCAAAAGCAGTGGCGACAGCATCGACACGTCGAAGGCGGCCGGAACCGTGAACTACTGGCTCTGGGACGACAACCAGAAGCCTGCCTACCTTCAGTGCGCCGCTGATTTCCACAAGGCGAACCCGAAGGTCACTGTGAATATCACGCAGTACTCCTGGGACGACTACTGGACCAAGCTGACAAACGGCTTCGTGGCCGGCACCGCTCCCGACGTCTTCACCGACCACCTCTCGAAGTACGCGGACTTCGTGACGAGCAAGCAGATCGTGCCGCTCGACTCGGTGGTGAAGAGCGACGGCATCGACACGGGCCAGTACGAACCGGGTCTCGCAAACCTCTGGGTGGCGCAGGACGGCAAGCGCTACGGGCTGCCGAAAGACTGGGACACCATCTCGCTCTTCTACAATCAGGACCTGGTGGCGGCGGGCGGCTACACCGCCTCCAAACTGGCAGGCCTGTCCTGGAACCCGAAGGACGGCGGCACCTACGAGAAGGCGATCGCACACCTCACGATCGACAACAACGGAGTGCGTGGCGACCAGCCCGGCTTCGACAAGAACCACGTGAAGGTCTACGGACTCGGCCTCGACGGCGGCTCCGGCGGCGGGGTCGGGCAGACCCAGTGGAGCATGTACACCGGAACCACAGGCTGGAACTTCACGAACAAGAACCCGTGGGGCACCAAGTACAACTACGACGACCCCAAGTTCCAGAGCACGATCTCGTGGATGGCCGACCTGATCAGCAAGGGCTACATGCCTTCGGTCCAGGCGGTGACCGGCAACGACTCCACTCAGACGTTCGGTGCCGGCAAGTACGCGATGATCACGAACGGCTCGTGGAATATCGGCTCCTTCGCGGGCCTCAAGGGTGTGAAGGTCGGCATCGCCCCCACCCCGACCGGCCCGAACGGCAAGCGCGCGAGCATGTTCAACGGACTCGCGGACTCGATCTGGTCCGGTTCGAAGAACAAGGACGCCGCAGCGAAGTGGGTCGAGTACCTGGCCTCGCCCGCGTGTGAGAACGTGGTCGGTGCCAAGGGCGTCGTCTTCCCGGCCATCGCGAGCGGAGTGCAGAAGGCGGAGGCCGCGTTCTCGCAACGTGGCATCGACGTGCAGCCTTTCACGCAGCAGGTCGCTAACAAGACCACCTTTTTGTTCCCGATCACGGATAACGCCGCCAAGATCACCTCGATCATCCAACCGGCGGTGGATGCTGTCTTCGAAGGCAAAGCGCCGGCGTCGTCACTGACCGACGCCAACAAGCAGGTCAACGCGCTCTTCAAATAGAAGTCGCACCGCGGTGCGGTCTTCCGGTCTTAGGCCGGAGGGCCGCACTGTTCACCAACAAGGAGTTACCGATGAGCGTCCAGTCGACTCGGAAGAAGAAGGTCACGCGGGGGGATGTCGCTGAGCGCGCAGGTGTCAGCACCGCGGTCGTCAGCTATGTCATGACCGGAGCCAAGCACGTGAGCCCAGGCACCGAGGCGCGGGTGCGTCAGGCGATCGACGAGCTCGGCTATCGGCCGAACAGTAACGCCCGGGCGCTCAAGACGGGAAGGACGGAGCTGCTCGGGTTCGTCGTCCCCGACGTGAGCAACCCGTACTACGCGGAGTTCGCCCTCGAAATGGAGGTCGCCGCCGCCGAACTGGGCCACGCGCTGATCGTCGCGAACTCACACTCCGATCCACGCACCGAGGTCAAGATCGTGGAGAACCTCCGGGCGGGAATAGTAGACGGCTTGATCGTGGCCAGCGTTTTCAACGTCGGTTCGCGTGCCGACTCGAATGTGGGTGATGCGCCCATCATCTGGGCGGACTCCTTCGACGACGAGCCCGGAACGGCGAGTGTGGGATCCGATGCCTTCGACGGGTCCCGCACAGCGGTCGAGCACCTCATCAGGGTCCATGGCCATCGGCGAATCGCCATTGCTCTGGGCCGTGGCAACCGAGAAGGGGACGACCCTCGTCTGCTCGGCTGGTCGGCCGCGCTCCGGGAAGCCGGTCTGCCCCTGGGCCCGGTGGTGCAGACCCAGTGGAACCGTGAGGGAGGTGTCGCTGCCGCCCACCAGCTGCTGGACGGCCCCGATCGCCCGGACGCAGTATTCGCCGCATCCGACCTGATCGCCTTCGGGTTGTTGCGCGCCGCCAAAGATCTCGGGGTCGGTGTTCCGGCCGACCTCGCCGTGGTCTCCTACGACGGGACGCAAGAGGCGGCGTACAGTTCGCCCCGTCTGACCACACTTCAGCAGCCGATCCGCGAAATGGCACGCGCTGCCGTGGAGACGATCATCGGCTACGAGCCGAGCCGAGCCGGTCGCCGCGCCTTCCGCGGTGAGCTCTCGATCCGTGAATCGTGCGGTTGCGAGTTTCTCCCCGGTCGCGCGGCGACCGACCCGACCGACCCCACCGACCCGACCGACCCGACCGACCCGACTGACCCGACCGACCCCACGTCCCGAAAGGACCAAGAGTGACGCTCCACCCCGACGCCCGCATCGTTCTCCGCGCGAGCGGCGTCTGTCTCATCCTCGACGCCACCGGCGGCCGGCTCCCCGCCGTCCTGTATTGGGGCCGGGATATCGGAAGTCCCACAGCCGCAGACCTTGACGCTTTCGCCGCTGCCGGCGAGGCACCCGTAGCGCCGAACGGCGTCGATGAACCGGTTCGGCTCTCGATCCTGCCCGAGCACTGGACGGGATGGACCGGTCGTCCCGGCCTCACCGGGTCGCGGGCGGGCCGCGCCTGGTCGCCGCGTTTCTCGACGACACACATCGACGTAGATGCTCCGGGCCAGAACGCCGAGGAGCGGCCAGGCGCGGGACCAGAGCTGATCCTGATCGATGGTCCGGCGCGGGTCGTCTTCTCGGCGGAAGACACGGTCGCCGCGCTCGAACTCGAGCTCGAGGTGGAGTTGGATGCGAGCGGAATCGTGCGCTTGCGCGGCACGGTCCGCAATACCGGCGCAGACGAGTACCAGGTAGACGAGTTGCTGCTCGCGCTGCCGATTCCTCAGACGGCGGCCGAGCGGCTGGACTTCGCCGGACGGTGGGGAATGGAGCGCGTGCCCCAGCGCGGGCCGATTGCGCTCGGCAGCCATCGACGCGAGGGTCGCCATGGACGCACGGGTGCCGACTCGGCCTACATCCTGCATGCTGGAGCGCCCGGCTTCAACTTCGCCGGCGGAGAGATCTGGGCGCTCCACACCGGCTGGTCCGGCAACCACGTTCATCAAGTGGAGCGTTTGCCAACCGGAGAGCAGACCCTGGCCGGCGGAGAGCTTCTCCTGCCGGGAGAGGTTCGCCTCGCCTCCGGTGCGTCCTATCGCAGCCCCTGGGTCTACGGCGCACATGGCGTCGGGCTCGATGCGATCGCCCGGCGCTTCCACGCGCTCCTGCGTGCTCGGCCGCAGCATCCGCGCTCGCCGCGACCGGTGACGCTGAACGTGTGGGAAGCGGTCTATTTCGACCATGACCTCGACACCCTGCTCGAACTCGCCGACCGCGCAGCCTCCCTCGGTGTGGAGCGTTTCGTGCTCGACGACGGCTGGTTCGGCAGCCGGCGCGACGATCGGTCGGGTCTGGGGGACTGGGTCGTGTCGAATGAGGCGTGGCCCTTTGGACTGCATCCACTCGTCGACCGCGTGTCAGAACTCGGGATGCAGTTCGGGCTGTGGTTCGAGCCGGAGATGGTGAACCCCGACTCTCGCATCGCACGTGAGCATCCCGAGTGGATCATGTCGACGGGGGGCCGGCTGCCGGTGGAGTCGCGATTCCAGCAGGTGCTCAATCTCGGCATCACGGAATGCTACGAGTATGTGCGGGATGCGATGTGCGGCATCCTCGACGAGTACGACATCGCATACATCAAGTGGGACCACAATCGCGATCTCATCGATGCGGGGAGCAGCACCGACGGTCGACCCGCGGTGCACGAGCAGACGCTCGCCTTCTATCGCCTCGTCGACGAACTCAAGGCGCGGTATCCCGGTCTCGAGATCGAGTCGTGCTCATCCGGCGGCGCACGCGTTGACCTCGGGGTCCTGGAGCGAACCGACCGCATCTGGGTCTCGGATAACATCGACCCGCTCGACCGGCAGCGGATGAACCGGTGGACGACACAGCTTGTTCCTCCCGAGATGATGGGCTCACACATCGCCTCCCGGCTCTCGCACACGACCGGTCGTCGACACGATCTCTCCTTCCGCGCCGCCACCGCCCTCTTCGGACACTTCGGGATCGAGTGGGACCTCCGCGAGGCGTCCACGGGTGAACTGGCCGAACTCGCCGACTGGATCGCGTTCTACAAGCAGCACCGCGCGCTGCTGCACGGCGGCGACCTCGTGCGGCTCGATCATCCCGACCCCACTGTCTTGGTGCACGGCGTGGTAGCGCCGGACCGGTCTGAGGCGATCTTCTCCTATGCCGTCCTCGCGCGGAGCGAGCTGGTGAGCCCCGGCCGCGTGCCTTTCCCGGGTCTGGATCCGGAACGCAGGTATGCGGTGGAACCGGTGCTGGTGCAGTATCTCCCGCCAGGCACTCGGCCGCCAGCCTGGTGGAATCCGGCACCCGGCGAGCGAGCCGGTGTCACGGTGCCCGGGTCGCTGCTCTCTCAGGCCGGCTTGATGGCTCCTCTCCTCAACCCCGAGCACGCGATCGTCTACCGTGTCACGGCCGTGGACTGAGCATGCTCCGCTGACGGACCGCTTCCGGGAAACGGATTCTCGGATGCGGTCCGTGCTGGTCGGAGTGCTGGCGGTGGGACTTCTGTTGCGACTCTCGCTGGTGCTCGTCGTCTTTCACGGTCAGGGGTTTGCGGCGGACATGCGTCTCTTCGTCCGTTGGGGCGATGGCCTTCTGCAGAGCGGGCCTTCCGCTTTCTTCGAAAGTCAGCCGACGGCCAACTACCCACCGGTCGCCATCTGGACGCTCGGAGGCCTCGCGCTCGCCGCGAAAGCTATCGCCGGGGTGACGGATGCGTCAGTCCAGTCGGTGCTCGCCGTCCTGGTGAAAGTGCCGAGCGTTCTCGCCGATGTGGCGTCCGCTGCCCTCGTCTTCCGCTTCGCGAGGCACCGTGCCGGATCGCGAGCCGCTGTCGTCGCGGCCGCGCTGTTCCTCGCGCTCCCCGCCGTCTGGTACGACTCGGCGCTCTGGGGACAACTGGACTCGCTCCTCATTCTCGGGTCGCTCGGCGCGCTGGCGTTGTTCCAGGAGGGACACTCGGTGCTCGCCGGGGTCGTCTCGGTCTTGACCATGTCGGTGAAGCCGCAGGGTCTCATCCTTGTACTCGTGATCCTCGTGGCGGGCATCGCCGCCGAAGTCCGTCGGCCGACCGGGGTGCGCCGGCGGGTCCGCGGATGCGCGGCATTCGTGGGCGGGATGCTGCTCACGTTCCTTGTCGTCGTGGTTCCCTTCGACTACGAGTCTCTCGCGCCGGCCGGGATGCGCGCGGTGCCTCTGCTCGGTGACGTCGCGGGGTTCGTGGAGCAGAGCATCCACACCGCCGGACTGTTCCCGGTGCTGACCGCGAATGCCTTCAACCTGTGGGCTCTGCTGGGCGACCCATCCCTTGCCGCATCGATCGGATCGGGAGGCGGGTGGCTGCCGGACAGCCTTTCCGTGCTGGGAGTCTCGGCGGCGGCAGCCGGCTCGGTACTGCTCGGTGTGGTCGTCGTGGTTACGCTGATCGCCCTTGCACTGCGCCCCGACCGCGAGGCCGCGCTTGGAGCGTTCGTCGTGCTTTCCTTCGCGTTCTTCGCGTTCCCGACGCGATCGCACGAACGGTACCTTGTGCCGGTGTTCGGGGTCCTTGCGGTGCTCGCGGCCGGGTCGCTGCTGCGCTGGCTGATGGTGCTGCTGGTGGCGGCGGTCAATACGGTGAATCTGCATGCGGTGCTCGCAGGGCAGTTGAGTTCGGGAGGCGGCGCGCAAGGGGTGACTGCCGTCATTCTGCCTTTTGCTGCGGAGGCGCGTCAGGAGTGGGTCGTGGTGGCGTGTTCGGTGTTCCAGACTGCTGCAGCTGTCGCCGCCCTGGTGTGGTTCCTTCTGCCGTCGCGCCGTATCCCAGCCGCACTATCCTGGCCCCGTGCGCTCGGACACTGGTGCGAAAAGTGCGGTCCGCCGCCCCGCGGGCGCACTTCTTGCACGACTTCACAGGCACTGTTATCCACAATGACCGTCGAAGCGGGCCTGTCCCGAAGCGCCCTGGGCGCGCCTCGGTTCGACTGACTAGTGCGCAGATTGAGATCGACACCCCATTTCTCGCCGGCTCGAAAAGTCGCGGCTCTCATGGCAGTCGTCAGCAGGACCATCCTGCTTGCCCGAATATCGACGACGACCGATACGCCTTGGCTGTCTCGGCCCGAACATCTACCCGACCCCCCCCGCAAACATACCTCGGCATGCGACCCGTGAGTTAGCAGGACTCCGAGCCGGTGACCGTCATATTCAACTCTGCCTGCACGCAGACGGAGTCACGAGAGCCAGTCGGTATAAAGGGTAGGTGCGAGGTGGGCGTCTTTGTCGGTGAGGACATCCCCCTCGACGACGGCGAACATGCCGGCGGTGGGGTCGGTGACGACGGTCCTCTTGTCGCCTTGGTGGGCCAGGGTGATCCGGCCCAACTCGTCCAGGGAAAAGATCTCCGGGCCGGCGATGTTGCGAATGCCAAGCAGTGGAGCACCCGCGGCGACCTCCGCGACTGCATCGGCCACGTCTTTGGAGGCGATCGGCTGTATCGGAGTGGCCGGCAAGCGGACCACGTCGCTGTCGGCGGTCCAGGAGATGACGGCGTCCATGAACTCCATGAACTGCGTAGCCCGGACGATCGAGTACGGGATCGGCCCGGCCACGAGAATGTCCTCCTGGAGAGCCTTGGCCCGGTAGTAGTCCAGCGCCGGCACCTTGTCCGTTCCGACGATCGAGAGGATGACGAAATGTCCGACACGGGCCTTCTGTGCCGCAGCCAAAAGATTGTCCATGGAGGTCTGGAAGAAGGCGGGCGACGCTTCGTCGAAGGTGGGAGAGTTCGTCAGGTTGACCACGACGTCGGCGCCCGCCACCGCCTCCTCCAATCCCAGGCCGCTGATGATGTCGACGCCCGTCGACTTCGAGTGCGGTACTGCCTGATGCCCTGCGGCCTTAAGCTTCGTGACGACCTGAGATCCGATCAGGCCGGTACCGCCGATGACTGCGATTTTCATGAAATGCCTTTCGTTGGAATTACCTGCGCAATATGACTGCGTACCGCTGTGCGACGGATGCAAGAGACGGCCTACGATCGGGCGGCGAATGAGGCGTTAAGGGCCATCGAGAAATGCAACCCCCCGGCTCGGAGCGTCAGCACGACAGTCTTCAGATACATTCCGACATCGGACCACAGCGCGGCAGAGACGACTCGCTCCGGCGTCTCCCTCGGGACGAGCCGGTCGGTGAACGCGCGCACCGCGCGCCGGCTTGTGACCGCCTCATACACATCCATTGTGGCCGCTTCCATGTCGGGACGTCCCCTTCGTTACAGGCAATACGGTATCACTTGAGACTGTAGCGTGTGTAACCATTGGTGCGCCGGCTCCGCCCCGCCCGCAGACCACAGCGCGGAGCAGTCCTCCGCGTTCGCCGCGCTCACCACGACCCTCAAGGCGTGGCTGGACAACGTGCTCCTACCTGGCCGCACCACAGGAGAGACGCCCTCCGCCCACGGCACCTCGGTTGCAGAACTACCTGGAGCCCGTGCTCGCGGGCACTCTGGGCCCGGACCTCGAATTCATCGTCCCGCAAGCGCGCTTTCGGGGATGCGGTCACGAAGGCCGCCGAGCTCGCAAAGCGCATGGCCGCCAAACCTCTGCGATAAGACGCCGTGTGGCCCGTCGCCTGTTTGGCACGCGGCGTCCCCCGGCAACCGGTGGGCGCCTATGTCTCGTCGTCTGCGCGATAAGCGAACCGGGTCAGAAGATCCGCCAGCTGCTCGGGCTCGCCAGGACGCAGTTCGGCAACCAGGCGCTCAGCTAGGGGCTTCGCCGCCACATGCGCCGCATCGAACACTTCAACACCGTGCGCCGTGATCTCCACAGCTCGCGCGCGCCGGTCCCCAGGAACGGTCTTGCGTTGAGCGAATCCCATGCGCTCGAGGTCGTCCACGACCCGCATGATTCCCGCCTTGTCCGACGCTGTCGCGGTCGCCAGGTCTCGCTGCATAGTTGGCCCGCGGTCGACCAGAACAATCAGCACAGCGAAATGCCGCAACTCCATACCAAGCGGCCGGAGCGCCTCAGTCATCACCGCGGCCGCATGCGAGTGTGCCCGGCGCAGCAGCAAGCCGAGAGCGAAAGGTGAGGTAGCCCGGGCCCGGTCCGTGGCAAGCGCGCCTGCGGCCTGCTGAGCGACGTCGGCGGTCATGAGGACACAGTAGCAGCAGCCTGCTATTCGATACGGTATCGTCTGAAACTAAACGTGGCCCATATCGCACTGAATGCGGTACTGCCCGAACGTCGCCAGAGGCAGAAACGTCGCCGGCACGCGAGAGCCCGGCCGCACCTAGTAGTCCTCAGGAGAGACACCCGACGCGCGCTGAGTGAAATGCCGGTGTGGCCGGCGGATTCGGCGGCCCGCCCGCGGGCACCGGGGCAGTCGGTGTCACTCTTTCGTGCGCATACGTGAGCGTCCTCGCGCGACGGCTTTCGAGAGTTCGGCTCGGTGTTCGGAGGAGATGTTGTCGAGCAGGTGGACGCGCACGGCGCGTTCATGTACGTCGCGGGCGACGTCATGGGCCGCCTTGCCCTTGGGGGTGAGGGCGACGCGCATTCGTGTCCCGTGACCGGCCTCGGTTGTAGCGCAGAATCCGCGGGTGCGCATCCGGCGAAGCTGGTGGGAGAGCCGGCTGGGTGACCAGTGCAGCTCTTGTCGAAGGTCTAGCTGGTCGAGTGAGCCATCGATGGCGTCTGCAAGGACCGCGAGGACTTGGAACTCCGGCCCGGTCAGGCCACATTCAGTTGAAAGGTCCCGCTCGATGCTCGCGGCGATGTCTTCAAACCAGACCGTCAGATCACGCCAGAGCAGCTCGGGCTGCTCGAGACTCCGGGTTACTTTCGCTTTCATGTGCTCCTAGTCTGTATCACGCGGTTTGACATATCAACCCACGCTGGGACACTATGGGTTGACATGTCAAGTCTCTGGAGTGACCCACGATGAATTCGCCGAGCACGCGCCGCGTGCTATCTCTGATCTGGTTCCCATTCTTTTTTGTCGCAGTCTTCTCGCTGATACTGGTGGCCGCATATGTGAACCCGCTCCCGCACCACCTGAGCATCAGCGTCGTCGGCTCGGATGCGCAGGCGTCCCAGGTGCGGCAGGCACTCAACGCGGTACGCGATGGCGGTTTCGACGTGAGTGCGGTCGCATCCGTCTCGGATGCGCGCAAAGCGGTCGCCGACGGCGACATCGACGCTGCATTCGTTACGGGCGCGAAGCCGGAGTTGATTGTCGCCACCGGCGCAAGCGGAAGCCGCGCCAAGTACCTGACGCACGTGTTCGATCGGATGAGTCAGGCGAGGGACGGGATACAACCTGCCGTGATCGACGTAGCTCCAACGGCGTCAGGTGATCCGAATGGGAACGCCCTGATGTTCCTCGGATTGCCACTGCTGCTGGTGGGGATGATCGCTGCCATTGTGTTGATGCAGTTCGGTGGTTGGTCGCTCGCTGGCAAGGTCATCACCATCGCGGTCGTTGGTGCATTCGGCTCCGTCTTCACATACCTGGTCGCTCTAGCGGAAAACGTGATCCCGAACAACGAGTGGGTCTTGCTTTACGCCTTCATGCTGACTCAGGCGATCGGCTGGCTCGGGCTGGGGTGCGCGGCATTCGTGCGCCAATATTTCCTGCCCGTGTTGATGACCTTCGTCTTGATCCTCGGTATCCCCTCCGCTGGTGCGACCGTCCCGGCAGACATGAGCCCAGCGTTCATTCGCTGGCTGAACAGTTTCTTGCCGTTCGCCCAGTTCATCGACGCGACACGCGACAGCACCTACCTGAACAGTTCGAACCTTCCAGTGCCGATCATCGTTCTAGCGGCCTGGGATGTCGCGGGCGCCGTACTGATCGGAGCGAGTTTCCTGCTGATGCGGCGGCGAGCGCGCGCGGCGGAACTCGCAGAGGAGGCAGAGGCTGCCACCGCTGCCTCCGAGCCGGACGGGTATGGGGAGGTCCGCGGACTGGTCGTATCCACCACCGGCCGGCCGATCCTCGGTGCCACCCTCACAGCGTTGGGCGCGACCGGATCTGAGGTTGCTCGGACCCATGCCACAGAGGACGGCCTCTACCAGCTGACGGTCCCGTTCGGCCCTCACCACCTCGTAGTGACAGCACCGCACTGTGAACCCCAGATTCTGCAAATCGCCGTCCACCCCGGCCGGCCTGCGCTGCGCCACGACATCGCACTCATCGACTGGAGCGACGCGTCCGGAAACCTCCTCAACGACCCGATTCCCGCGATCGCCGAGGCGCGGCATCACTCGCACAGGGCAGGAAACTAAAGACGGCTCCGCTCTCCGCTGAACTCTCACTCGTCCTCGAAGGTCACCGCGGCAGGTCGTGCCTACTTCCGGCCGCTGATCGCTGAGTGCGCCATCCGGCGCCGCCCGACCTGTCGCAGTGCGCCCACGCCGGCGCTGGAAGCAAGGAGCTCCTGATGCATGCAGATCCGACGCCGGAACGACATGCCTAACGGGTGCTGTCCCGGATCAGGCCGCGTTGCACGGGATCCTTACGAAGATCAGAGACCTCGGTGTCGCACTGATCTCCGTCACTCTCGTCTGTGACTGAGGTTCTGGCAGGTTCCCGTCGGCTTACCATCGCGGATGACATTGTGAGGCTCGCCGGAGCCCAATCTCAGGCGCCTGCGCGCTGAGTGAGTTCGCCCTTGCGCGGATGGGAGACCGCCGGCGTGCGATGCGCGGAGGTGCCGGCTGCCCACTGTGCGGCGTTGGCTAGCACCCTACGCACATCGGAGTGTAGGTAGATCGGGTACTTCTGGTCGCCTGGGCTGAAGTAGAACACGCGGCCGCGCCCCCGGCGGTAGGCGAGTCCGGAGCGGAAGACCTCGCCGCCGCTGAACGAGCTGATGAAGATCGTCTCGTCGGGTTCCGGAATGTCGAAGAACTCGCCGTAGGTCTCATGCGCGTCGATCACTAGCGGGGAGGGGATGCCTTTGGCGATCGGATGTCCGGGTGCGGTGGTCCAGACGACCTCGCGGTCGCCGTCGTCGCGCCAGGCGAGCGAGCAGGAGGTCCCCATGAGGCGGATGAAGATCTTCGAGAAGTGCGCGGAGTGCAAGGCGACGAGGCCCATCCCGCCGAGGACGTGTCGGTGGACTCGGTCGACGACGTCGTCACTCACTTGGTCGTGGGCGAGATGGCCCCACCAGAAGAGGACGTCCGTGTTTTCGAGTACGTCCTCGGTGAGCCCGTGTTCTGGCTGGTCGAGCGTCGCCGTGCGAACACGCACCTGGTCGCCCAGCCGTTCCGTGAGTGCGGCGGCGACCGCGCCATGGATCCCTTTCGGGTAGAACGGCATGATGTGCGGTTCGGTGACCTCGTGGACGTTCTCATTCCAGACCGTCGCTCGAATGCTCATGTCGTGGTTCCGATCCTGTAAGAGAGGTCCAGCGCGAGCGCCGCCGTCCAGCTGAACTGCGTCGTACCGCGCGGCGCAGTCGTGTAAGGGTCGAGGTATTCCGGGAAGTTGTTGCTCAGCGCGCCGTCGTCCATGTTGCGGGAGAGCTCTTCCGCTTCGGCGGTGTGACCGCGCTCGTAGAGCGCTTCTGCGATGAGCCACGCGGTATTGAACCAGGACGGTCCGCGCCAGTACCGGGACGGGTCGAAGGTGGCGGCGGTGAGATCGTGGCTGGGCACCATCGCGACGGCTCCCAGCTCGAAATGCGGTCCCCGGAGCTGCTCGAGGAGGTCCTCGACATGGGGAAGCCCCGGAAGCAGCAGGGGAACGAGTCCGGCGACCGTCCGGTACTTCTGGAGCCGACCGGTGAGCACGTCGCGGGCGACGTACGCTTCCAGCTCCGGTGACCAGAGCGATTCCAGGGCGACGGTGAGGCGGGAGGCCTCCTGCAGATGCGGATCCGGGTCGATGCCGAGGTGCTCGGCGATCGCCGCGAGTGCGATCTCCGACCGTGCCCATAGCGCGTTGAAAGCGGGATCTTCGAATTGGAAGGGGTAGCCGGCGTCGGCGTCGTCGCAGTTGTGGTCCCGGTACCGTGCGGCCAGGTACAGGTATTTGCCGTACTCCTTGTTCGAGGGGCGTTGGCTGGGGTCGGCGTGCAGCAGGTCAGGACGTGGGATGTCCTGGTCGTAGGTTTCCTCGATGGCTGCCAGTGCGGCGTCCCAGTACGGCGAGTTGTCCATGCCGCTTTCCCACGGGTGCACGATCAGTGCGAGGCCTGTGTCGCTGTTGCGACGTGATCGCAAGTATTCGTGCCACTGGCGGAGGCGTGGGTAGGCGCGTTCGAGGAAGCGGCGACGCCGGGATTCGGCCGGGTCGGATTCGTGCACCATGAGAACGGCAAGCGCGTGGTTGGGAGGCTGGATCAGCCCGGTGGTGGCTACCGGCGGGGAGCCTGGGATCGTCTCGCTGCGCCAGAAGCTGGCTCCGGGGGAGTATCCGTCGTCGCTGCCGGAGTGGAAGACGATCTGTGGGAGTCGTCCGTCGTCCCATTGGGCGCTGAGGATGGTGTCGAGTTCTATTTGCGCTCGTCGAGGCGAGAGGTGGCGGAGCCCCATCGCGATGAAGGCTGAGTCCCAGCTCCATTGGTGTGGATAGAGGCCGCCTGCGGGAACGGTGTAGCTGCCGCGCCAGTTGCTGAGGAGCACACGGGCGCAAGCGTTTTCGAGTCGGCTCACAAGTACCGCCGGAGGAGGGGCGGGACGGCGGGGAGGACATCTTCTGCCGCACCGGAAAGCCTGCTCTCGACGGCGATGGAGCGCTGATAGCCGAGGGCTTTCACGGTGGCGCCGAACAGAGCCCAGTCGATGTGGCCGGCTCCGGGTTCAAGCCGGTTGGAGTCACTGGCCTGCAGGTGCCCGATGAGCGGAGCCACGTCGAGCAGTGCGGCGGCCGGGTCGGACTCCTCGATGTTCATGTGGTACGTGTCTGCGACGATCCGTACGGCTGGGGAACCGACTTCGCGGATCAGCGCGGCGGCGCCTGCCAGGGTATTGACGAGGTAGTCCTCGTAACGGTTGAGCGGTTCCAGGAACAGCTCGACGCCTTCTCGCTCGGCATGTTCGCCGAGACGGCCAAGCGAATCGACGAGGATGCTGTGGTCGTCTTCCGGGCTACGGGGCGGCTCGAACGGGGGCAGCCGGCGGGAGAACATCCCGTATGAGCCCGGGGTCATCACACCGACTCCGCCGATTTCGGCCATCACTGTGAGCTGGGAGGAGAGCTGGGCGATCGCGTCCTCGCGCAGGTCGGGATCGAACGCGCCGATGAAGTGTGACATCTCTACGCAGGTCGTCGGCATGACGACTCCGGCGGCGCGTGCCTGCTTGAGTTCGGGTAGGCGTGAGGCGAAGTGGTATTCGCCTTTGCTGCGCAGTTCGATGCCGTCGAATCCCCAGGCTAGCGCCGTCTCGAACTTCTCCTCGAGACTCGCGCCCGGCAGATGCTGCTCCTGCACTGTGAGCTGGTTCATCAGAACTCCAAGACGATCTGCAACGCCGCGGACGGGTCGGTGTCGAGCAGCTCGTATGCCTGTGCAGCATCGTCGATGCTGAAACGGTGGGTGACGAGAGAGGTGGCGTCGAGGCGGCCGTCGGCGAGCACGTCAAGAACCGCGCGTTGCAGCCGGGGGACGTCCCAGCGTGCCCGGAGCCGGTTGGGCACCGAACCGATCTGCGAGGCGATGAGCTGGATGCGGTTGTGGTGGAACTCCTCACCGAGGCGCAGTGGGGTCGCATCGCCTTGGTAGAAGCCGGAGGCGACAACGGTGCCGTCCGCCCCCACGGCGCGCATTGCCGAGTGCAGAGCGTGGTAGTTACCACTGAGCTCGATGGCGACGTCGGCGCCCAGACCGCCTGTCAGTTCGCGGATGGTGTACGCCAGCTGATCGCCGGGCTCAAGTACGTGTGCGGCTCCCCAGTTCGCGGCCGCCGCTCTGCGCGCGGCGATTCCGTCGACCGCGATGACGGTGGCGCCGTTGAGGACTGCGAGGCGTGTCGCGATCAGTCCGATGACGCCCTGGCCGAAGACCACGACGGTGGAGCCCACGCCGAGGTCGGCGGCGAGCACGGCGTTCAGCGCAATGGCACCGACGCGGGCGAATGAGCCGGCCAGCGGGTCAAGGCCTGTCGGCAGTGTGTGTCCGGCGAGCTTCTCAATCGGCAGAACACCTTCGGCACGGTGGCCCCAGATCCCCCAGACGAGATCGCCGGTGGCAGGCGCATCCTGCGGAATCGTGCCGTCGGCAAGGGTCGCGACCTCGACGACTTCCCCTACCTCCGAGTAGCCCCACCCGTCGAGGGGGTACGCGGCGGGACGTTGGTCGTCAGCGCCGCGGAACAGCCGAAGCTCGGGGTCCCATTCGCTCGTCAGGTACGGGTTGGTGCCGCGATACGCGGTCATCTCGGTTCCGGCGGAGATACCGGAGTAGAGGGTGCGAACGCGCACCTCGCCTGGCTGCAGTCGCGCAGTGGGAAGGTCGACGACCTCCACAGTGCGAGGTGCAGCGAATCGCAGTACAGATGCCACGGTGTGCCTCCATCGTCGGTGGTGCTCTAAGACAGACATCAGTATGCACCTTATGCGGATTATGCCCAAGCATTACACAAAAGATTTGCTTGATACGCGCGGACGATAGGCTAATTAGGGCTAGACGGTAGGCATAATGTGCGCTAGTGTTTGACTCGCTGCGATATGCAGCGTCCCTACCGAGAGGAGTCGCGATGAAGAGGTCGCGCAAAGTAATCGCCACGTTGGCGATAGCCGCCGCCGCCGGTGTCGCACTGGCGGGCTGTTCCCCCAGTGGTTCCAGCTCACAATCCGGCAAGTCGATCACAGTGTGGTCGGCCGAGAACCAGCCCGACCGCATCGCAATCCAGCAGGCCGACATCGCGCAGTTCACGAAGCAGTCCGGCATCAAGGTGAAGCTCGTCGGCATCGATGACACTCAGCTGGGCCAGCTCGTCCAGTCGAATGCGCTCTCGAACAAGTTGCCGGACGTGATGGGGGCGTTGTCGCTGTCCGACGTTCGGGACCTGCAAGATCAGAAGCTGCTCGACACCAGCGCGGCAGCAGCCGTCGTGAAGAACCTCGGTGCGAGCACCTTCGACAAGACAGCTCTTCAGCTCGATCAGGACAATGGCGCTCAGCTCGCCGTGCCCGATTCCTCCTGGATCCAGATGCTGCTGTACCGCAAGGACCTGTTCCAGGCAGCAGGCCTACCCGTGCCCGACACCTACACCGCAATCCAGCAGGCGGCGAAGGCGTTGACGAAGAGCGGCCAGTACGGCATCACACTTTCAACAGACCCGAAAGACGTCTTCACCGAGCAGACGTTCGAGTCACTCGCGCTCGGCAACAACTGCCAGCTCGTTTCGAAGAGCGGCTCTGTGACGGTGGGCTCCTCCGAGTGCCAGAAGACCTGGGACCTGTACGCCACGCTTGCGCAGAAGTACTCGCCGTCGGGCACGCAGACCGTGGACACGACTCGTGCCGCCTACTATGCCGGTCAGGCGGCGATGGTGGACTGGTCGAGCTACATCCTCGGATCGCTTGCCGGACTCGACACCGCGAACCTCCCCAGCTGCTCGCAGTGCCGGGGTGACAGCTCGTGGCTTGCCAAGAACACCGGCATCGTCACGGCCATCGCAGGCCCGGACGGCAAGAAGGCGACCTTCGGCGAGGTCACCGGTTGGACGATCACCAAGGGCAAGAACGCCAGCGCCTCCGAGCAGTTCGTCGAGTACATGATGTCGAAGGGCTACATGCAGTGGCTCAGCATGTCCCCGGAGGGCAAGGTGCCGGTGCGCACCGGCACCGCGAGCAACGCGACGGAGTACACGGACGGCTGGAAGCAGCTGAAGACGGGCGTGACGAGCAAGGCCACCCTGTCCAGCGTGTTCGACGCACAGACCATGAAGGCTATCGAGGACGCCCCGCAGACATTGCAGCGGTGGGCGATCCCCCAGGGTCAGGGCAACCTGCTCGGCTCCATCAACACCTCGCTCGTGATCCCGAAGATCGCCGGTGACGTCGGAGCCGGCTCACTCACCGCCACGCAGGCCGCGCAGCAGGCGCAACAGCAGGTGACCGCCGCGAAGGCCAAACTCAAGTGACCGTCACAACGCCACTCTCCGGCGCCCCGGCAAACACGCCGGGGCGCCGTCCCCCTAAGCGCACTTCTGTGCGCAGGGGGCGTTCCATCACGGCGCGCAGGGACAACCGAGCCGGGCTGATCATGGTCGCCCCGACCATGATCATCGTCATCGCGGTGATCATCGTCCCGATCCTCTGGAACGTGCTTCTGGCGTTTCAGAACAGCACGTACCTCACGGTGCGCACCAACGGCCTGTTCGGCCAGTTCACGCTAGACAATTTCACCGCTGTACTCACCGACCCGGGTTTCTGGAGTTCGCTTCTGACGACCGTGATCTATTCGGTCGTAGGCACCGCCGGGTCGATCGTGCTCGGGCTAATAGCCGCACTGGCATTCCGAGCGCCCTTTCGCGGACGCGGCATCCTCCGCTCGCTGATGCTGCTTCCCTACGTGGCCCCCGTCGTCGCTGTGACGTTCGTCTGGCAGATCATGCTGAACCCGCAGTTCGGCATCGTGAACGCCGTGGGCACGCAGATCCTGGGCTGGTCCAGCCCGATCAACTTCCTCGGGAAGGCGCCGTACGCGCTCGCGACGGTCATCATCTTCGAGATCTGGCGATACTTCCCCTTCGCGTTCCTCTTCATCACCGCCCGGCTTACCGCCCTGCCGCGGGACATCGAAGAGGCAGCGATAGTCGACGGCGCGACCCCCACCCAGTCCTTCCGTTACATCGTGCTGCCGCAGCTGATGCCGGTGATCGCACTTCTGGCGTTGCTCAGACTGATCATGAACTTCAACAAGTTCGACGACGTCTACTTGCTTACCGGCGGTGGCGCCGGCACCGACGTCTCGGCCGTGCGAGTCTTCAACGTCCTTGTCGGGAACTCCGACATCGGAGGTGCCGCGGCGAACGCGCTGATCCTCTCCGTCATCCTCGGGGTGGCTCTGTTCATCTATGTGAAATTCTTCGCGAATCGGACGGAGGAGTCATGAGCGTCAGCAGGCTGCAAGTCGAACGCCGTGTCCTCGGCATAGGCCGTTGGGTGGTGATCGGGGTTCTCGTCGTGGTGACCGTGTTCCCCTTCTATTACATGGTCGTGCTCAGTTTCAAGCCGATCCAGAATCTCCTTTTGCACCCGTTACAGCTTTGGGTGTCCGCGCAGGAGTTCACCCTGTCGACCTACGCCAATGTGCTGAAGTCGGAGAGCGATGGCGGCCAAGGGTTCGCGCACTTCATGGGCAACTCCGCCATCGTCGCCCTCGCCACCGTCGCAATCACGCTCGTCGTCGCGATCCCCGGAGCATACGCGGTGTCAAGGCTGGACTTCTTCGCGAAGCGGCAGATCGGTGCCACATTCCTCGCCGTCTACCTCTTCCCGGTGATCATTATCGCCATCCCGTTGTTCGTCGGATTCTCATTCCTCGGGCTCAGCGACTCCCTCGTCGGACTCGTCATCGTCTACGTCGCCCAGACCATCCCAGTATCGGTGTATATGCTCCGGACCTATCTCGCGGCGATTCCCGCCTCCATCGAGGAGGCGGCGATGCTGGACGGTGCTGGGCGCACCCGGATCCTCTGGAGCGTGATCATTCCGCTCGCGATGCCGACCATCATGTCGACAGCGCTCTACGTCTTCATGATCGCCTGGAACGAATTCCTCTTCGCACTACTGTTCCTCACTGCAGACCGAAACTTGTGGACGGTGTCGCTGAGTCTGGCACAGTTGTCAAACGGCATCGAGGTGCCGAAGACTATTCTGATGGCCGGCTCGGTGTTGCTGACCGTGCCGATCATTGTGCTGTACTCGATCGCAGAGCGATCACTGACGGAGGGGCTGACGAGTGGCGCTGACAAGGGCTGACCATGAGGTGCGGACCAAGGAGCGCAGTAGCGCCGCCTCCGGACCGGGGGACATCCTTCAGCTCGTCCGGGACCGAGCCGTTGAAACACGTCGAGATGTCCAAGAGCTCACCGGGCTGAGCCGGATGACGGTCGCCCAGCGGGTGGATGCGCTCCTCTCCGCCGGACTCATTCGCGAGGGCGGACCCCGCACCACTGGCGGCCGGCGCGCGAACTCGCTCGAATTCGATGTGGACCATGCCGTTCTCCTCGTCGCTGCCGTCGACACCCGGCATACGCACGCCGCGGTAACCCGGCTCGACGGGGCGGTGCTCGCCGACACCGAGTTCGCCGCAGCTGTCACCGACGGCCCGGGCGCCGTGCTGCGAGCTCTCGCTGAAACCTTCGCCGATCTGCTCGACTCCTTGGCAATGCCCAAGGAACGGATCGGCGCGGTAAGCATCTCCATCCCCGGGCCGGTCGACCCGCACACTGGCCGACCGAGCCAGCCGCCGATCCTCCCTGGGTGGGATGCCTTCCCCGTCATCGAGCGGATGCAGGAGTTCGTCGACGTCCCCGTTTTTGTGGAGAACGACGCTGACGCTATGGCGTTCGGTGAGCAGACGCTCAACTATGAGACGAGTTCGTCGCTGTGCCTGGTCAAAGTATCCACCGGGATCGGTACTGGCATCGTGATCAACGGCCAGATCTACCATGGGGTCGATGGCGGGGCGGGAGACATCGGCCACATCCGGCTGGCCGGTGAAACGGCGATCTGTCAATGCGGCTCCGTGGGTTGCCTCGCCGCAGTCGCCAGTGGACGGGCCGTCGCCCGTGCCCTGTCGGCGATGGGCCTGACGGTGGAATCCGGCCGCGACGTGGCCGCACTGATGCACGCTGGCAACGTGCACGCACTGCGGTTGACGCACGAAGCGGGCACGCGCATCGGGGAAGTGCTCGCGACGGTCGTGTCAACCCTCAACCCGGGCGTCCTGCTCGTGGGAGGCGACCTCGCCTCCAGCGCCCTGATCGGCGGCATCCGTGAAGCGCTGTATCCACGGTCGCTCGCGCGAGCGACCAGGAACCTCGACATCCGGCTCAGCACTCTCGGCGCTGACGCGGGAATCGCCGGCCTGGCCCGCGTCGCAGTTAATACCCTCTACGCCCCGGAAGCCGTCAACCGTGCCCTCGCGGGCTAGCCTTCATGAGGGTCATCGTTGCTCCCGACTCGTTCAAGGGCACAGCGACCGCCGCTGAGATCGCAGCAGCCATCGCCGACGGCTGGCGGTCAGTGCGCCCGGATGACGACGTCGTCCTGCGGCCCATGGCCGACGGCGGCGAAGGCACCCTGGACGCGTTCGAGCAGGCCTTTCCCAGTGCAAAGCGTATGCCCATCGTCCTTCCCGGCCCGGACAACCGGCCCAACCACACGTCATGGCTACAACTTCCCGACGGTCGGGCCGTCGTCGAGCTCGCAGCAACAAGCGGCATCACACTCATGGACCGCCTTCAACCGGACGCTGCCCACACCATCGGCTTCGGCCGCGCGATCGCAGCGGCACTCGACAGCGGCGCCACCGGCCTGATCGTCGGCATCGGCGGCAGCGCCTCAACCGACGGCGGCCTCAGCCTCCTCACGGAACTCGGTCTCAACGTGAGGTTCGACGACCACGCCGCGCCACGTGCCGGCGGCGCCGCTCTCGATCACATCGTCAGCGTGGACACGACCAGCCTCCGGCCGCTCCCTTCCCACGGGGTCACGGTACTCGGTGATGTGGTCGCGCCCCTCCTTGGACCGTGTGGGGCAGCTACCGTGTACGGGCCACAGAAGGGCGTCACCGCGGCCCGCATCGCAGCCCACGAAGCCAGGTTGAGTCGCTGGGCTGCCCTGTTCCCAACTGTCGACCCTGCCACGCCCGGCGCCGGGGCGGCAGGCGGTGCAGGCTTCGGCCTCCTCGCCTGGGGAGCCGAGATCACGCCAGGAGCGTTCGCGATCGCGGCAGCATTGGGTCTTCGCTCAGCGATTACAGACGCAGACATAGTGATCACCGGCGAAGGCCGATACGACGGCCAGTCGGAAAGCGGGAAGGTGCCCAGCGCCGTCCGGACAATCGCGTCAGACCACACGTGCTTCCTCGTCGCCGGCGAAATCGCAGCGCCGCCGACGGGCTTCGCGAACGCTGTCTCACTTGTCAAGCTCGCAGAGTCGCACACCGGCGACAGGCTTGACGCAATGCGCGACGCCCTGGCCTGGGCCCAAGTCGCAGGCCATGCGCTTGCATCCAGTGTTTGAGGGTCTAGCGGCAGAAGCGTGTCGCGAAGTCCTTGTTACCCACCATCAGTAGTCGGCCCTCGCAAAAGGGGCACGAGCGGTATAGGTTGACGTCACCGCCGGCACAGACGCCGACTAACTATGTCAGCGTTGAACGGCCCGTTGTGACGGTCGTTTCTGGCCCATAACAGAACTCAATAGGTCCCAAGACGGATCCCTCCACCGGCGCCATGGCTACGGTGCCATCTCGTCGAGACCACAGATCGGCGAACTTCGGGCAGACTGCGCGAGAATGGGCGCCATGAAGGCTGCGCGTGTGCATCGGTTCGGAGCGCCTCTCCAGATCGACGACCTCCCTGATCCCGAACCCGGCCCCGGTGAGGTGTCTATCGACATCGAGTTCGTTGCGGTCAACCCACTTGATGTTTGGGTGACGCAGGGAACGGTCGCGGGGGGAAGCCAGTCGTTACCGTTCATTCCGGGCGTTGAGGCGGTGGGTGTCGTGGATGGCCGCCGGTATGTCGTAGACGCCGG
>DASYGJ010000201.1:0-3130 GCA_035999915.1 Leifsonia sp. | reverse complement strand
CTGTGATCGACGAAGTCCGCACCGTCGTGGCCGGCCCCGGCGCCGACCGATACCTCTCGCCCGAAATCGAGGCGGTGGTCGCGCTGGTGCAGTCCGGCCGCATCCTCGCCGCCGCCGAAACGGCGACCGGGCCGCTCAACTAACGCGGCCCGCGCATCGACCCCGACCCCGACCCCGACGTTCGAAGGAGAATCCCATGGAGGGAGCACGACCGGTCCGCGCCGCGCGCGGCACCGAGCTCACCGCGAAAAGCTGGCAGACCGAGGGCCCGCTGCGGATGCTCATGAACAACCTCGACCCCGAGGTCGCGGAACGTCCCGACGACCTCGTCGTCTACGGCGGCACTGGCCGCGCCGCGCGCAGCTGGGAGGCGTTCGACGCGATCGTGCGCACACTGCGCGACCTCGAATCCGATGAGACCCTGCTCGTGCAGTCGGGCAAACCCGTCGGAGTCTTTCGCACCCACGAGTGGGCTCCGCGTGTACTCATCGCCAACTCGAACCTCGTGGGCGATTGGGCGACCTGGCCTGAGTTCCGCCGGTTGGAGGCGCTCGGCCTCACGATGTACGGGCAGATGACCGCCGGATCGTGGATCTACATCGGCACCCAGGGCATCCTCCAGGGCACGTACGAGACCTTCGCGGCCGTGGCCGCCAAGAAGTTCAACGGTACCCTGGCCGGCACGATCACCCTCACCGCGGGGGCCGGCGGCATGGGCGGCGCGCAACCGCTGGCCGTCACGATGAACGAGGGCGCTGTTCTGATCGTCGATGTCGACCAGACGCGCCTGCAGCGCCGCATCGACCACGGCTACCTGGATGAACTCGCCACCGATCTCGACGACGCCATAGCCCGGGTGATCACAGCACGCGATGAACGCCGGCCGCTCTCTGTCGGGCTCGTCGGCAATGCCGCGACGGTGTTCCCCGAGTTGCTGGCCCGGGGCGTGCCGATCGATGTCGTCACCGACCAGACCAGCGCGCACGATCCGCTCAGCTACCTCCCCGAAGGCATCTCCGTCGCCGAGTGGCACGATGCTGCGGCCGCTGATCCCGAAGGCTTCACCGACCGGGCCCGCGCCTCCATGGCGAAGCACGTCGAGGCGATGGTCGGGTTCCAGGATGCGGGTGCGGAGGTGTTCGACTACGGAAACTCCATCCGCGCCGAGGCGAAACTGGGCGGATACGAGCGCGCCTTCGACTTCCCCGGATTCGTGCCCGCGTACATCCGTCCGCTGTTCGCCGAGGGCAAGGGACCGTTCCGGTGGGCGGCTCTGTCCGGCGACCCGGCAGACATCATCGCCACCGACCGTGCCATCCTCGAGCTGTTCCCCGAAGACGAGCACCTGCGTCGCTGGATCACCGCCGCCGGCGAGAAGGTGCACTTCGAGGGCTTGCCGGCGCGCATCTGCTGGCTCGGCTA
The DNA here is from genome assembly GCA_035999915.1 of Leifsonia sp. GTDB lineage: Bacteria > Actinomycetota > Actinomycetes > Actinomycetales > Microbacteriaceae > Leifsonia. Next base: position 1,708 of record DASYGJ010000201.1, on the reverse strand, counting down.
CAAGGAGCGGCACCTCGCCGGTCTCCGGTTCAACGAGATGGTCGCGAGCGGCGAACTGTCCGCCCCCGTCGTCATCGGGCGCGACCACCTCGACTCCGGCTCGGTCGCATCGCCGTACCGTGAGACCGAAGCGATGGCCGACGGCTCGGATGCCATCGCCGACTGGCCTCTCCTCAACGCCCTGCTCAACACGGCATCGGGCGCAACATGGGTCTCCATCCATCACGGTGGCGGCGTCGGTATCGGACGCAGCATCCATGCCGGCCAGGTGGTGGTCGCCGACGGCACACCCCTCGCGGCCGAGAAGATCGAGCGCGTTCTCACCAACGACCCCGGCACCGGCGTCATGCGCCACGTCGATGCAGGATACGATCGCGCGTCCGAGGTCGCCCGAGAGCGCGGCCTGCGCATCCCGATGCAGGAGGGCTGAGGATGCGCGCCCCGGCCACGCTGTTCACCGGCATCCGCCAGCTGGTCACCAACGACCCTTCGCTCGACTCCCGTCGGGGTGTCGCGCGCCTCGGGGTCATCGAGGACGCAGCGCTGGTCGTCGCGGACGGCGTGATCGCCTGGGTCGGCCCGGCCACCGCGCTCTCCGCCATCGACGCCGCAGACCCGGCCCCGTCGGACGCGGCCCTGTCGGAGGCTGCGTTGTCGAGTGCGGCCCTGTCGGAAGCGGCCCTGTCGGAGGCGGCCGTCGTCGACCTGGGCGGTGCCGCGGTCATCCCCGGATTCGTCGACAGCCACACCCATCTCGTGTTCGGCGGCGACCGCGCAGCCGAGTTCGAAGCTCGTATGTCGGGAGAGGCATATACGGCGGGCGGCATCCGCAGTACCGTCGCCGCAACCCGCGCAGCGACGGATGCCGAGCTCGCGCTGCGTCTCGACGGCTTCGTGGCAGAGCTCGTCGCCCAGGGCACGACGACGTTCGAGATCAAGAGCGGGTACGGCCTGACCGTCGCCGACGAGGCGCGACTTCTGGCGCTCGCGGCCGACGTCACGTCCGAGACGACGTTCCTCGGCGCACATGTCGTCCCGCCCGAGTTCGCTGATGATCCCGCCGCCTACGTCGACCTCGTCGTCGGCGAGATGCTGGACGCGTGCGCACCGCACGCGCGCTGGATCGACGCATTCTGCGAGACCGGCGCATTCACGCCCGATCAGTCCCGCCGCATCCTGGAGGCCGGCGCGGCTCGCGGACTGGGCGTGCGTCTTCACGCGAGCCAGCTCGGACCCGGCCCGGGCATCCGCCTCGCCGTCTCCCTCGACGCCGCAAGTGTCGACCACTGCACCTACCTGACCGACGAAGACATCGCCGTCCTCGCCGGTTCCCACACCGTTGCGACGCTGCTGCCGGGTGTCGAGTTCTCCACCCGCCAGCCCTACCCGGATGCGCGTCGCCTGCTGGACGCCGACGTCACGGTGGCGCTCGCCAGCGACTGCAACCCGGGGTCGTCCTTCACGTCATCGATGCCGTTCTGCATCGCCGTCGCCGTGCGGGACATGGGGCTCACCCCTGCCGAAGCGCTCTGGGCGGCGACCGCAGGCGGCGCCGCCGCGCTCCGCCGCACCGACGTCGGGCACCTCACCCCCGGCGCACGCGCCGACTTCGTCGCGCTTCGCGCACGCAGCTACGTGCATCTCGCCTACCGTCCGGGTGTTCCGCTCGTCGCCTCCGTCTGGCGCGGCGGCGAGCCCGCCTAGCGGC
>DASYGJ010000188.1:0-3759 GCA_035999915.1 Leifsonia sp. | reverse complement strand
AGCGCAAGGAGCTCGTCCGCCCGGTCGCGCAGAACCTCGTCCGCGGGACCATGCGCCACCAGACGACCGGCCGCATCCAGCACCGCCACGGTGGTCACGAGCTCCATCGCCGGGTCGAGATTGTGCTCCACCAGCACGATGGTGCGCGATGTGGTCGCTCTCACCTGTCGCAGCACCCGGTAGACCTCGTCGACGCCGACGGGGTCAAGGTCGGCCGTGGGCTCGTCGAGCACCAGGATGGGCGCATCCAGTGCCAGAGCGCACGCGATCGCGAGGCGTTGCTTGCCGCCCCCCGAAAGGATGTCCGGGTTGTCGGCGCGGCGCTCCCACAGCCCCACGGCGCGCAGCGCGTCCTCCGCGCGGATCAGTACCTCGGCCGCAGGCACCAGCAGATTCTCGGGGCCGAAACACACTTCGTCGAGCACGGTCGCCGTGACGATCTGCGCATCCGGATCCTGGAACACCATCCCGACCCTCGTACTCAGGTCGGCGACCCGGGCGGCGCGGGTGTCCACGCCGCCCACCAGCACCGATCCCTCGAGCGTGGCCGGTACCGCGTGGGGGACCAGGCCGTTCAGGGCGAGCGCGAGCGTCGACTTGCCGCATCCGCTCGGCCCGAGGATCAGCAGCACCTCGCCGGGGGTGAGCGTCAGCGTTACGCCGTCGGGCGTCCAGGCGTCGGATCCGGCGTGGCGGATGCGCACCCCGCTCAGACTGAGAGCGTCCGCCCGCGAACCCGTCAGCGCGGAGCTCCGTCGCCGTCGCCGTCCCCGTCCGAGTCGGGCTCCGCGTCCCGTTCGTCCTGCTTGCGCCCGCGCGATGCGTCGATGCCCGGACGCGAGGCGACGACCGGAAACGCTCCCGTGTATCCCTGCCGCTGCAACGCGATCTCGAGGATGCGTCTGCGTCCGACGAACCAGCCGAGCACGAGCAGCGGAACGATGATGACCAGCGACGCGACGGTGAAGGTGCCGGTCGGGTAGTCGAACGCCATGAGCACGATGACGGCGACGAGAAAGCCCAGCGTGAGGTAAGACGTGAACGGTGCGCCGAACAGACGGAACGACGGTCGCTCGATCCGGCCCTGCAGCGACCAGCGACGAAGTTGCATCTGGCAGAGGACGATCATCCCCCAGCTGGTGACGATGCCGAGCGAGGCGATGTTCAACACGATGTTGAACGCTTCCGCGGGAACGATGAGGTTGAGGAACACTCCCAGCACGCCGATCGCGGCGGTGAGCAGGATGCCGCCATACGGCACGCCGCGTGTGTTCATTCGCCCGGTGAACGACGGCGCTGCGCCGGTCTGGGCCATCGAATGCAGGATGCGCCCGGTCGAGTACATCCCCGCATTCAGGCTCGACAATGCCGCCGTGAGCACGACGAAGTTCATGATCGAGCCGACGATCGCGCCGAGCTCGGGCGAGCCGATGTGGCTGAAGAAGGTGACGAACGGGCTCTGGTTGCCGCTGTAAGCCTTCGACGGGAGCAGCAACGCGAGCAGCAGTATCGATCCGCAGTAGAAGACGGCGATGCGGAACACCACGCTGTTGATCGCTCGCGGCATGATCTTCTCGGGGTTCGGTGTCTCGCCGGCGGCCGTCCCGACCAGCTCGACTCCCGCGTAGGCGAACACGACACCCTGGATGAGCACGATCGCGAACGCGATGGTCGCGATGCCGTGCGGAAGCAGCCAGCCGTTCTGGGCGAGCATCGCGAACCCGGTGGGACCGTAATCGGTGGGCCAGCCGAACGCCAGCACGACGATTCCGACGATCAGGAAGGCCACGAGCGCCGTCACCTTGATCAGCGCGAACCAGAACTCCATTTCACCGAACACGCGCACCGAGATCAGGTTGAGGCTCACGACCACCACCAGCGCGATCAAGGCGAGCAGCCACTGCGGTACCGACGAGAATGCGCTCCAGTACTTCACGTAAAGTGCGATGGCGGTGGAGTCGACGATGGCCGTCATCGCCCAGTTGAGGAAATACATCCAACCGGCGACATACGCCATCTTCTCTCCGTAGAACTCCCGGGCGTAGGAGACGAACGAGCCCGACGACGGCCGGTGCAGTACCAGCTCGCCGAGTGCTCGCAGCACCAGGAACGCGAAGAAGCCGCAAAGGGCGTAGACGAACACGAGCAACGGGCCGCCCTGTTCGAGGCGGCCGCCGGCCCCGAGGAAGAGGCCGGTGCCGATCGCGCCGCCGATCGCGATCATCTGCAACTGCCGCGCGCTGAGCGTCTTGTGGTACCCCTCCTGCTCGCTGGAGAAGTCTTGAACGGCCTGGCTCAGGTCGCCGAGATGCTCCCGGCGGTTCTCGAGTTCGTCTGCGGGATCGTGCAACGACATGTTCTCCCCCTCGGTCGGGTGACAGTTTTCCGTCTCGCACAGGCTACTCAGGCCAGAGCCAACATCCCAGCAGCGACGAGCGCCAGAACAAGACCCGCCCACTGAACCGGCGCGATCCGTTCGCGCAGAACCGCGGCCGCGAGGATGATCGTGCCGGCCGGATACATCGCGGTCAGCACCGCGATCACGCTGAGATCGCCGATGCGGAGGCCGACGAGCAGCAGCACGTTGGCTGCCGCATCCACGACGCCGCAGGCCATGGCCAGCGCGAGTCCGGGGCGCCATCCGCCCACGCGCATCCCCCGGCGGCGTGACACCGTCGCGAGCACACCGACGGCCGAGAGCACGAGCACGCCCGTCACCGACCGGTTCAGGAGCAGCGGCACGAGACCCGAATCGCGGGGTGTCTGGTCGATGAGGATGAAGAAGGCCCCGAGCATGACACCCGACCCCACGGCCATGAGGATGCCGCGCAGCCTCGGCCGCACCGCCCCCTTCTCAGGGACGAACCCGACCAGTACCACCGCGACGAGCGCGAGTCCGAGCGCCGCATAGCCGATCGGAGGGAGCGCCTCGCCGCCGAGCAACCCCCAGGTCATCGGTACGACCGCGGTCACCAGAGCCGTCAAGGGGGAGAGGATGCTCATCGGCCCGACCGCGAGGCAGGCGTACAGAAGCGAGATCGCGATGGCGCCCGTCACGCCGGAGAGGGCGCCCCAGCCCACCGCGGCCACCGACCAGCGCCCGCCGACGAACACGAACGCCACGAGCAACGCGGCCAGCCCGGTGAAGGCGGAGACGGCGGTCACTCGCAAAGGGCTGATCCGCCGGGCGGCCAAGCCGCCGAGAAAGTCGGCGGACCCGTAGACGAAGGCCCCGAGGAGCCCGATCACCGCGGTCAGCATCAGCCTCCGAACGTGTAGGCGTGCAGCACGGCACCCGACTCGAATTGCTCGAGGCGGGAGAGCCGGAGACTCGCCTTCGCGCGGTCGTCGGGGAAGATCCGCAACCCGCCGCCGACGATCACCGGGTAGCTCAGAAGTCGCAGCTCATCGACGAGCCCCCACACCAGCAACGAGCGCACGAGTGTCGCGCTACCGACAACCAGCAGGGGCCCGCCGTCGCCTGCTTTGAGCTCTCCGACGCTCGCGCGCACGTCGTCGCCGGCCCGGGTCGCATTCCAGCCGAGCTCGTCGGTGCGCCTGGTGACAACGTGCTTCGGCATCCCGTTCATCTTGTCGGCGAACTCGCCGTCCCGCGACGGCCACGCCTCCGCGAACTGCTCGAAGGTCTTGCGGCCGAGAAGCAACGCGTCGGCCTCGAGCGTCTCCTGCAGCTTGAATTCGTACAGCTCCGGGGTGCCGTACGGCATCGTCCAGCCGGCGTGCGGATGCGTCTTCTCG
>DASYGJ010000156.1:0-12287 GCA_035999915.1 Leifsonia sp. | reverse complement strand
GCTCACGACGCCCGACGGAAAGGTCGTCGAGGCGGAAGCTGCGCACGGAACCGTCACGCGGCACTACCGCCAGCACCAGCAGGGCAAGCCCACCTCGACCAATCCGATCGCCTCGATCTACGCCTGGACGCGCGGCCTCGCGCACCGCGGCAAGCTCGACGGCAACCAGGCGCTGATCGACTTCACGCACACTCTCGAAGATGTCGTCATCAAGACAGTCGAGTCGGGCAAGATGACCAAGGACCTTGCGCTTCTGGTCGGCCCGGACCAGCCATACCAGACGACAGAAGAGTTCCTCGCGACCCTGGGCGAGAACCTTCGGGTGCGCCTCGGCTGATCTGCGCCGGCGACGATAGTGAGGGCCCGGCGGGTGTTTCCGCCGGGCCCTTCTGTGTCGTCGGACCGGCCCCAGCTTGTGGCGGCGCCCGCGAAGTGTTCCTCCGTCCCCGTCTCATGCGGCATCGGGGAGGTGGATGCGGCCGCCTCGGCGGGGTCGTCGGTGTGGGTCGACACGGCTGGGTGGGGTGACCCAGGGCACATGATCGCGGACTTGGATGTGCCAGCCCCGCCTGCTCACCCAGCCACGGAGATTTCGAAGCTCCAAGCACCAAACTCCGTCCTGACGGAAACACTGGCGGAGTGTCGCCCGAATCCTCCTTCCGACAATTTCACTCGTCCACGCCGCACCATTCGCGGTCCATTGCCGAAAGCAGGAGATTTCGGGCGGCACGCCGATGCTGTCTCCGTCAGGACGGAGTTTGGGGGCCCGGGGCTTCGAAATCTCCGACGGACGATGGCAGACGCGGCCCCCCCCGACGTGGCTGGCAGACGCACGCCCAGTCATGCCCGACCAGGCCCCAGACCCCAGACTCTGACACGGATACGAGACCCCGACTACTCCTGCGACCCCGACCTGCGACCGGGACCCCGCACCCAACATCATGCTGTAGCCAGCAACTCATCCCGGCCCAATAACCCCGGCGCACCCAACCCCGCAAGCGCATCCTGCAACACAGCGGTGGCAGGGACGGCAGGGACGGCGGCAGCGGTTGTAACAACTCCATAAAGCCGCAGGAAAATCCCGGTTTAACCTTGCGTTCATTTTGTTCGTAAGCTTTACTAACAAACATGACCACGTCGGAAGCGCAGAGCAGCCCCGGATTCGCTCCGGGCCGGGCTTTGCGTCCGAAGGCCAAGGTGCTGCCCGAGCACGCTCGCAGCCACAACCGCTCGCTGGTGCTGCAGACCTTGTACCGTTCGGGCCAGCGCAGCCGGGCCGACATCGCCCGCGAGACCGGGCTCACCCGGGTGACGATCTCCGATCTGGTGGCCGAGTTGGTCGCCGAGGGTCTGGTCGTCGAGCTCGGACAGCGCGAATCCGCCCGACCGGGCAAGCCCGCGCGACCGGGCAAGCCGGCGGTGCTCCTCGACATCAACCGCACGGCCTACCAGATCGTCGGAGTGGATCTGAGCGGCCACACGACGTTCCGCGGAGCGGTCCTCGATCTCGACGGAACGATTCTCGAACGCGCCGATGTGCCGCTCGATGGTGCCGTCGGGGGAGACGCGACGGCGAAGGTCGTCGACCTCGTCGACCGGCTGCTCGCCCTCGGGACGGCGCCGATTCTGGGCATCGGCGTCGGCTCACCCGGTGTCGTCGACCTCACCGGCACCGTGCTGACCGCGCCCAATCTCGGCTGGGTCGACGAAGCGCTCCAGCAGCGACTGCACGAGCACACCGGGCATCCCGTCGTGGTCGCCAATGATGCCAACGTCGCGGTGCTCGCGGAGCACGGTTACGGTGACGCGGCCGGCGACATGATGCTCGTCACGGTCGGCCACGGTGTCGGTGCCGGGTTGCTGGTGGCCGGGGCGCTCGTCTATGGCAGCCGTTTCGCCGCAGGCGAGATCGGGCAGGTCATGGTCGGCACCGACCTCGGGCTCGAGGCCACATACAATCGCGATCAGGTGCTCGAGCACTGGCTGTCCGTTCCTCGACTGCAACAGCGCATCCGGGAGGCCGAAGCTGCCGGGCAGCCGGCGACACCCATCCTTCGCGAAGCGGGGCAGCGCCTCGGTATCGCGCTCGCGCCCGTGGTCGGGGCGCTGAACCTTTCGGAGATCGTGCTGAGCGGACCGACCGACCTCCTCGATGGTGCTCTCGCCGAGGCGACCATCCACACGCTCCGGAGCAGGACGATGGCCGACTTCCACGGCAACGTCAAGCTGCGGATGACCACGCTCGGGCAGGACATCGTTCTGCGCGGCGCGGCCGTTCTCGTCCTCTCAGGACAACTCGGGGTCTCATGACACAGCACGCAGCAATCCGACCCCAGCACCACGGTGTGGCAATCGCACACATCGACCACTCAAGCAAGCCAGATTCACCAAGAAAGGACAGTGCAATGAAGAGAAAGTTCGTTGGCCTCGCCGCTGTGGCTACGGCTTCCGCTCTCGTGCTCGCCGGATGCTCCGCCGGAGGCGGCGCCAGTGCACCGAGCACGGACGGCAAGGGCAAGACGATCACCCTGTGGCTCGTCGGCGCCGACACGCCTGACCCGTTGCGGACGTACCTCAAGACGGAGTTCAAGAAGGAGACCGGCGCGACCCTCAACATCCAGCAGCAGGACTGGGGAGACATCGTCACCAAGCTGACGACCTCGCTGCCGGACGCCAACAATACGCCGGATGTGACCGAGATCGGCAACACGCAGTCGCCGACGTTCACCAATGTGGGCGCCTTCCTCGACGTCTCCGACATGTACAGCGAGCTGGGCGGTTCCGATCTGCTGCAGTCCTTCGTCGAGGCCGGCAAGGTGGACGGCAAGAACTACACGCTGCCCTACTACTTCGGTTCGCGCTACGCGTTCTACCGTAAGGATGTCTGGTCGGCGGCGGGCGTGCAGGTACCCACCACGCTCGACCAGTTCAACACCGACGTCGCGACGATCGCGGCCAAGAACCCGAAGGGGATCGCGGACTTCTCCGGTTTCTACCTCGGTGGTCAGGACTGGCGCGACGGCATCTCCTGGGTCTTCGCCAACGGCGGCGACATCGCCAAGAAGCAAGGCAGCAAGTGGGTCGGCACGCTCGACTCCGCGGGCTCGCTCAAGGGTCTTCGGCAGCTGCAGGACCTGTACCGAAACGCTTCGAAGGCTCCGAACGACGCCAAGGACTCGAACCAGTACATCTACCTGAACGACAGCGACCAGCTCCTCGACGCCAACGGCAACAAGACAGCGGATACATCGCTTTCGGCGGCCACCATCATGGCTCCGGGATGGGCGCACTGGTCGATCGGCGACCCCACCAAGGGCGCTGACGGCAAGGTCACCCGCACCTGGAACGACAGCACCTTCGGAACGTTCGTGCTCCCGGGCAACGACGGCAAGCCGGCGCCGGTGTTCGCGGGCGGCTCCAACATCGGTATCTCGGCAAAGACCAAGAACCCGGGCCTGTCCAAGACACTCCTGAAGATCATCTTCTCGAAGGACTACCAGGAGATGCTCGGAAAGAACGGTCTCGGCCCGGCGAACAGCAAGTACACGTCGTCGCTCGGCAATGACCAGTTCGCCAAGGCCCTTGTGGAGTCGGCGTCGAACTCGAAGCTGACCCCGGCCGCTCCCGGATGGGCTTCGGTCGAGGCGGGCAACGTGATGGAGGAGTTCTTCAGCAAGATCAAGGACTCGACCGACCTGAAGGCCCTGGCACAGGAGTACGACACGAAACTCAACGGCCTGATGAACGTCAAGACAGGCAAGTAAAGACAGCAACTCCGAGCAGGCGGGGGCGCGGAAGACCCTTCCGCGCCCCCGCGCCTGCCCTCACACTCTTAGGAAGGAGGACAGACGTGACAACCACCCAGCACATCGCGGCCGCGACGGGAGCATCGCCGCAGCCCCGTGCCGCGCGCAAGAAGAAGTTCCCGTTCACCCCGTATGCCCTGCTCATCCCGGCCGTCGCCATCCTGATCCTCGCGCTGGGATATCCCCTCGTGTGGCAGCTCATCACTTCGATGCAGAGCTTCGGGCTCGCACAGCAGTTCGGGCAGCCCGCGCCCTTCGTGTGGTTCCAGAATTACATCACCCTCTTCTCCGACCCGTACATGTGGGTCGTCGTCGGCCGGTCCATCGCCTTCTGCCTGGTGACCGCGGCCGTCACTGTCATCATCGGCATAGCGATCGCCCTCCTGATGAACACCGTCAACAAGGCGATCCGGATCGTCATCCAGATTTCGATGCTGCTGGCCTGGGCCATGCCCGTCGTCGCCGCCATGACCGTGTGGAACTGGCTGTTCGACTGGCGACGCGGCGTGGTCAACTACACCCTGAGCTCGTGGGGGCTGAATTTTCAGAACCACAACTGGCTGCAGGATCCGCTCTCGTTCTTCTTCGTCGCGATGGTCATCGTCGTGTGGATGAGCGTGCCGTTCGTGGCGTTCTCGGTGTTCGCCGGTCTCACACAGGTTTCGGGCGAAGTTCTCGAAGCGGCACAGATGGACGGGGCCAAGGCGTTTCAGCGCACGCGTTACATCATCCTGCCGATGATCCGGCCGGTGCTCGGCATCGTGCTCCTGCTGCAGGTCATCTGGGATCTGCGCGTGTTCACCCAGATCAAACTTCTGCAAGACAAGGGCTCCATCGCCAGCGAGACCAACCTGCTCGGCACGTACATCTACCAGCTGGGCGTCGGGTCGAGCGACTTCGCGATGGCCAGCGCCGTGTCGGTGTTCGTGCTCGTTCTGACCGTCGCCATCAGCTGGTTCTATGTGCGCAACCTGCTCAAGGAGGACGAGTCGTGAGCTCGACATCGACAAAATCTTCGCGCGTGGTGCTCGGCACCGTCGGCGTCGCCGTATCGCTGATCTGGATCTTCCCGGTCTACTGGATGGTGAACTCGTCGCTGCTGCCCGACGTCTTGTTGCAGAACACCACGCCGACCTGGCTGCCTTTCGGCGGGTCGTTCGACAACTTCACGCAGGTTGTCGGCGGGGGCACGTTCCTTCCGGCCCTCGGGATGAGCCTCATCATCGCGATGGTCACGGTCGTCTTCTGCATCCTGTTCGCATTCCTGGCGGCGCTGGCGATCAGCAGGTTCAAGTTCCGGGGCCGCAAAGCGTTCGTGCTGGCGGTGCTCCTCATCCAGATGCTGCCTGCCGAAGGCTTGTTCATCGCCCAGTACAAACTGATGGGGAGCCTGCAACTGCTCAACACTGTGCTCGGCGTCAGTATCATCTACATCGCTGCGGTGGTGCCCTTCACGATCTGGATGCTGCGCGGCTTCGTCGCCGGGATCCCAGCCGACCTTGAAGAGGCGGCGATGGTGGATGGACTGAGCCGCACGCAGGCGTTCATGCGGATCACGTTCCCGCTGCTCGCCCCGGGACTGGTCGCATCCGGGGTCTACGCCTTCCTGCAGGCGTGGAATGAATTCACGGTCGCGCTCGTCATCCTGCAAGACAATTCGAGTCAGACCCTTCCGTTGTGGCTGCGCGGGTTCATCCAGCAGTCGGCATCCCGTGCGATCGACTGGGGTCAAGTGATGGCCGCTTCCACACTCGTCGCCGTTCCCGTGATCATCTTCTTCCTGTTCGTTCAGGGCAGGATGACCAGCGGCCTCGTCAGTGGGGCGGTAAAGGGGTGAGCGGGTCGTCCGTCACCGAACAGAGCCTCCCCACAGACAGTATCCGCCGCCAGGTCGCCGCGACGCTGCTTCCTGGTTTTGTGGGGACTACTCTGCCCGGATGGCTGGAAGCCCGACTGCGCGCCGGTCTCGGCGGTGTGTGCATCTTCGGGGCGAACGTCAGTTCGGTCGCGCAATTGCGCGAGCTGACCGACGCGATCTACGCCGCCAACCCGGATGCGATCGTCGCGATCGACGAGGAAGGCGGCGACGTCACCCGCCTCTACTACGAGACGGGGTCTCCGTATCCCGGTAATGCCGTGCTCGGCCGCGTCGGCGACGTGGCATACACCGAGTCGGTCGCTCGCCGGGTCGGCTGGGAGCTGCGTCGCGCGGGCTGCAATCTCGACTTCGCTCCGGATGTGGATATCAACTCCAACCCGGACAATCCCGTGATCGGGGTGCGCAGCTTCGGATCGTCGCCCGAACTCGTCGCGGAGCAGAGTGCAGCGTGGACGCGGGGCTTGCAGTCGGCGGGGGTCGCAGTGTGCGCCAAGCACTTTCCGGGACATGGTGACACCGCACAGGATTCCCACCTCGTTCTGCCCCTCGTGGACGTGTCGCTCGACGAACTGCGAGAACGCGAGTTGCGCCCTTTCCGCGCCGTGATCGAAGCCGGCGCGCGCGCGATCATGACCTCGCACCTCCTGCTGCCCCAGCTGGATGCGAACCGTCCCGCGACCTTCAGCCCCGCCGTGGTGCATGGTCTGCTGCGTGACGAACTGGGCTTCGAAGGAGTGGTCGTCAGCGACGCGCTCGATATGAAGGGTGCGAGCGGCGAGACGGGCATCCCGGAGGCCGCGGTGCTTGCGCTCGGCGCCGGCTGCGATCTCCTCTGCATCGGCACCGAGAACACCGACGAGCAACTGGACCTCATCGAGGCCGCGATCGTCGCCGCGATGGAGTCCGGTCGGCTGCCGCTGCACCGGGTGGTCGAGGCGGCTACGCGAGTGCTCTCGCTTGCGGCGGAACTGCACGTCGATCGCGACAGCATCCCCGTACCGCAAGAAGACGTAGCGGGAGGTCTCGCGGCATCCGACGTCGCCGTGGCCGTCGCCACGTTCGAGATCTCCGAGCATGCGGCCGAGTGGATCCGCTCCAACCGAGGGCCGTACTCCGTCGTGCGCATCGACACGGGGGCGAACATCGCTATCGGCGTCGCACCCTGGGGGCCGTTCGCCGAGGTCGCGGCCGATCCGGATGCGCCCCTCTCCCGTGCCTTCGTCGGCAACCCCATCGTGGTGTTCACCGAAGACGACCATCCCGAGCTCGTACTCGCGGCCAAATCGCCCGTGCTGGTGATCGGCAAGGACAACCACCGCCACGCCTTCGCGCGGTCGGCGATCGACCGTCTGCGCGCCGAAAGGGACAGTGTTCTCGTCGTCGACATGGGGTGGCCGAGCGACGACCGGGCATACGCGGACGTCGCCACGTTCGGGGCGTCGCGCCTGATCGGCCGCGCCCTGCTCGCGTACCTGGACTCCGGCACGGCGGGCTCCGGCGAGACGGAGCCTGATTCGTGAGGCTCGGGATCGACATCGGTGGCACCAAGACGGATGCAGTGGCCATCGACGATGCCGGGAGCCTGACCCAGCGCATCCGTCTGGCCACGGGCTTCGGTTCCGCCGCGGTGGTCGACACGGCCGTCGCCGCGGTCGCCCGCATCGAAGAACTGACCGGGCTGGCCGCGGCGGCCTTCGAGTCGATCGGCGTAGGGATTCCCGGAATGGTCGATCGCGCATCCGGTCACGTCACCCACGCGGTGAATCTCGGCCTCGACCGGCTCGAGCTCGGTGGCGAACTCGCCGTCCGTCTGGGTGTCGGTGTGCGCATCGAGAACGACGTGAAGGCCGCCTCTCTCGGCGCATACCATCTGATGGGTCTCGACGGCACGATGGCCTACCTCAACCTCGGCACCGGGCTCGCCGCCGGCATCGTCGTCGATGGCACGCTGTGGCGAGGAGCGGGGGGGATCGCAGGCGAGATCGGGCACATCCCGGTCGACCCGAATGGCGTCCTGTGCGCCTGTGGACAGCGCGGCTGCCTCGAAACCGTCGCAAGCGGATCGGGCGTGGCGCGGCAATGGCCCACCGACGATCCCCTTCCCGTTCGCGCACTGTTCACGGCGGCGGCCGCCGGGAAAGACGATGCGCGCCGGATCAAGGCTAGGCTGGCCGCGGGCATCGCTTCGGCCGTGCGGATCCTCGTGCTGACTGCCGACGTGCAAACCGTCGTCATCGGCGGTGGCCTCAGCCACCTCGGGGATCGGCTGCTGCGCGAGGTCCACGAGGTGCTCGACGGCTGGGCGCAGACGTCGCCGTTCTTGGCGTCGCTTTCGCTGCCCGAGCGGGTGTGCCTCGTACCGGAAGGTTCACTGGCCGCAGCCGTCGGCGCGGCGCTGGTAGGGGAGAGCTGAGTGGCAGAGATCGTCGTAGTTTCGGACCAGCGGGCCGCGGGAGAATTGGCCGCCGGGAGCATGGTCGACCTGATTCGGCGCACCCCGGATGCGGTGCTCGGCCTGGCGACCGGGTCGACCCCGCTGGCCCTGTATCGTGCTCTGGCAGAGCGGGTGTCAGCGTCGGGAGTGGACGTGTCGCGGGTGCGCGGGTTCGCGCTCGATGAGTACGTCGGCCTGCCGGAGGAGCATCCGGAGAGCTATCGAGCGGTCATCACCCGGGAGGTCGTCGAGCCGCTGGGACTGACGCCGTCGCTCATCCACGTTCCGAATGGATCGCTGGACGGGATCGAGCACGCCGGCGCCGACTACGAGGCGGCCATGCTGGCGGCCGGGGGTGTCGACGTGCAGATCCTCGGCATCGGTACCGACGGCCACATCGGGTTCAACGAGCCGGGATCATCATTCGCGTCGGTGACCCGGGTGAAGACGCTGACCGAGCAGACACGCCGCGACAACGCCCGGTTCTTCCCGTCTGAGGCGGACGTGCCGATGCACTGCATCACCCAGGGACTGGGCACGATCCTTCGGGCGCGGCATCTGCTGCTGCTGGCGTTCGGCGAAGGCAAGGCCGAGGCGGTCGCGGGAGCGGTTGAAGGGCCGGTGACGGCAAGCAACCCGGGGTCGGCGATCCAGTTGCATCCGCACGCGACCGTGATCGTCGACGAGGCAGCCGCCTCCCGCCTCCGAAACCTCGCGTATTACCGCTACGCGTACGCGAACAAGCCCGCCTGGCAGAAGCTGTAGGGACCCCCGAACACCAACGAGGCGAACGTCAGCGCAGGGCGCGACCGGCGGCGTACACACGGTGCACGGTCCAGTCGTGGTCGAGGATGACCGCGTCGGCGGCGTAGCCGGTGCGCAGGCGGCCGAAGCGGTGGTCCTCGCCGAGCGCTCGGGCGGGCGTGAGGGTGAGCGCCTCCACCGCGCGCACCGGGTCGAGGCCCACGAGCGTGACGGCGTTGCGCAGCGCGACGTCCTGCGTGAGGGTGGACCCGGCGATGGTGGACGTTCCCGACAACACAGCGAGCCCGTCGCGCACGCTGACGTTCAGCGAGCCGAGGCGGTAGTCACCGTCATGGGCGCCCGCGGCGGCCATCGCATCCGTCACCAGGGCGACCCGCCCTGGCGCGGCTGTAAACGCGAGCTTGCCGACTTTCGGATGCACGTGCAGCCCGTCGAGGATGAGCTCGAGCGTGACGTCGGGGTTCTCGAACGCCGCTACGACAGGCCCGGGAGCACGATGGTGGATGCCGTTCATAGCATTGAACGCATGAGTGAGGAGGCGCGCGCCCACCTCGAAGGCTCGAGTGGCCTGCGCGTAATCCGCTTCCGTGTGCCCGATGCCGACGACGACACCGGCCTCGAGTAATACTCCGACGGTCTCGAGCGCGTTCGGGAGTTCCGGGGCGATCGTGGCGACGCGCATGGTTCCGCGGGCGGCGCCGAGAAGTTCTTCGACCATCTCAGGGCCGGGATCGCGCAGAAAGGCGCCGTCGTGCGCACCGCGCCGAGCCGGGGCGAGGAAAGGGCCTTCGAGGTGCGAGCCGAGCACCAGGGGGTCCGCGGCGGTGAGGTCGGCGACGATCGAAAGGCTCTCACGCAGCGCGGCGAGCGGATTGGCGACGTGACTCACGAGGGACCGCGTCGTGCCATGCTCGCGGTGCGTTGCGAGGCCCGCGAGCATCTGCTCGGGACCGTCGTCGAACGGATGGCCGCCGCCACCGTGACAGTGCAGGTCGATGAACCCGGGCGTCAGCCAGTGCCCGCCGGCGTCCACGACCTCCCGGCCGGATCCCTGCGCCGCGGCGTGCCAGCCCGTGCCGCTGCCGGTCGCGACGATCGTGCCCGCGTCGGCGACGAACCAGAACCCGTCGATGAGGCCATCCGCATCCACTTTGCGGGCGCTGTGGACGACCAGGCCGTTCATCGGAACTCTTCGCGCCCGTTGATCACGCCGCTCACCGCGGCGATCGCCGCGAACACGATCGCGACAATGGGCTGGCCGAGACCCCACCAGCCGAAGGCGGCGGCGGCCATGACGACGATCTCGACGACCGCCCGGCCGAACGGGTCGATGCGGAACACCGCTTTCGGCGACCGGAACAGAGCCCACAGCACGATGGCGATCGCCGGCGCGAGGATGCCGACGACGATGTTCCACGGCAGCGCCCAGGCTACGAAACCCCAGAAGCCGAGCGAGAAGATTGCGAACAACTCCAGCACGAACCTGAGGATGTCGTTCGGCCCCACCTTGATGTCGCCTGTGCTCTTCGCTTCAGTCACGTCCCCATTGTAGAGGCGGCTGTTGCCGCTCGATGTGGTCTGTCAGCGGAAGATGATCGTGCGCGCGCCGTCGAGGAGCACGCGGTCTTCGGCGAACCATTTCACGGCCTGGGTGAGCGTCCGGCTCTCCTCGTCCTGCCCGATCGCGACCAGTTCGGCCGCGGTGCGCGAATGGTCGACGCGCACGACGTTCTGCTCGATGATCGGCCCCTCGTCGAGGTCGCTGGTCACGAAGTGCGCGGTCGCGCCGATCAGCTTGACACCACGAGCGTGTGCCTGGCGGTAAGGGTTGGCGCCCTTGAAGCCGGGGAGGAACGAGTGGTGGATGTTGATGGCTCGCCCGGCGAGTCGTTCGCACAACTCCGGAGAGAGTATCTGCATGTACCGCGCGAGCACGACCAGTTCGATGTCGTGCTCCTCGACCGCCTCGAGCACTCGGGCTTCGAACGCCCGCTTGCTCTGCGCATCCGTCACCGGCCTTGACTCGAACGGGATGCCGTAGAAGCCGGCCAGGTCGCGGAGAGTCCCATGATTGGAGAGCACGAGCGGGATCTCCACCGGCAGCTGGCCGGCGCGCTGACGGAACAGCAGATCGTTGAGGCAGTGGGCGGCGGTGGAGACGAGCACCAGCGTTCGCAGCGGACGGCCGACGTTGTCGACGTGATGCGACATCCCGAACCGGTCGACAACCGGAGCGAGTGCCTGTTCGAATTCGTCGCGGGTGGCCCCGGATTCGACCTGCAGCCGCATGAAGAAGCGGCCGGTGTCGGTGCTGGCGAACTGTTGGCTCTCGGTGATGTTCCCGCGGGCGGCCACGATCGCGCCGCTGACGGCGTGGACGATCCCGGGCATGTCGGCGCAACTGAACGTGAGGACCCAGTGGTTCGGGTGGGCTTCGGTGGGCTGAGCGGCGGTGGCGTTCACCTCATCAGGGTAGCGGGGATGTGGAGGCCGGGCCCCTGTGACCCCCCTGGCGGTCGCATCCGCTAAACTTGCTCCTGGTCGGCGGTTCCCGTGCGGCCCTGGGCGCGCACATCGGCGCGTAGTCGACCTGCCGTTCGCGAGAGCCTCGAATGCGAGAGACTCCGAACGGGCGGGGAACGCCGTTCGTCGGACGGTCCTTCATGTCTGCCACTTCACCGTCGCCACTCAGAACAATTCCGAAATTTCCTTGGGTGGGCCTCATCGCGCTCGCCGGGGCTGTCTTCCTCTCGGTCACGAGTGAGATGATCCCCACCGGGCTCCTGCCTGACATGAGTGCGTCACTGCAGGTCAGCGAGGCCCAGGTCGGGCTGCTCGTCACGGTATTCGCGTTCACGGTCGTGATCACCAGCACACCGCTCACCGCGCTCACCAGACGCTGGCCGCGACACGGGATGATCGTGGGCATCCTCATCGTGCTGGCCATCAGTAACCTCCTCACCGCGGTCGCTCCGGACTATGTGTTCGTTGTCGTGTCGCGCATCCTCGGCGGCATGGCGCACGGGATGTTCTGGTCGATCGTCGGCGCATACGCCGGACACCTTGTTCCCAAGGAGCAGATCGGCCGGGCCGTCTCCATCACGCTCGGCGGTGGCACGCTCGCCTTCGTTTTCGGTGTACCGCTCGGAACGTTCGCCGGCCACCTGTTCGGCTGGCGATTGTCGTTCGGCTTCCTCGCGATGTTGATGCTCATCGGCGCTGCACTGGTCTGGAGGTTCCTGCCGAGGGTCGAGCGCGAGGGGGATGCGCATCCTCGCCGCCAGCGCGAAGCGAAACGACCGAAAGACGCGACCGTCCTTGCCGTCGTGATGGTGTGCCTGGTCGCCGGGGTCACCATGATCGGTCACTACGCCTTCTACACCTTCATCGTGCCGTTCCTGAC
>DASYGJ010000143.1:0-3106 GCA_035999915.1 Leifsonia sp. | reverse complement strand
CTCGCTCAAAGGGAAGCAGCTGGTGGCGCTCGACCTGTCGGCGCTGGTCGCCGGAGCGATGTACCGCGGGCAGTTCGAGGAGCGGCTGAAGGCCGTGCTCAAAGAGATCAATGATGCGGACGGGCAGATCATCACGTTCGTGGATGAGCTGCACATCCTGATGGGCGCGGGTGGCGGCGAAGGCTCGGTGGCGGCTTCGAACATGCTGAAGCCGATGCTGGCCCGCGGTGAGTTGCGCCTGATCGGGGCGACCACGCTCAACGAGTACCGCGAGTTCATCGAGAAGGATGCGGCCCTCGAGCGACGTTTCCAGCAGGTGTACGTCGGCGAGCCCAGTGTCGAAGACACCGTGGCGATCCTCCGCGGCCTCAAAGGCCGCTACGAGGCGCACCACGGCGTCACGATCGAGGATTCGGCGCTGGTCGCAGCCGCATCCCTCTCCAATCGGTACATCACCGCGCGGCAGCTGCCCGACAAGGCGATCGACCTCATCGACGAAGCCGCCAGCCGGCTCAAGATGGAGATCGACTCGGCTCCGGTCGAGATCGACACGCTCCAACGGGTCGTCGAACGGATGAAACTCGAAGAGTTCGCGCTCAAGAAGGAGAAGGACGACGCCAGCAAAGAGCGACTCGCGCAGCTGCAGTCGCGCCTCCAGGAGAGCGAGTCCGAACTTCAAGAACTGCAGGAACGCTGGCGGCTCGAGAAAGCCTCCCTCAACCGGGTGGGCGCGCTGCGACTACAGCTCGACGAGGCGAAGACCAAGCGCGACCTCGCCTTGCGCGACGGCCGCTACCAGGAGGCCTCGAAGATCGAATACGAGACCATCCCGGCCATCGAGCGCGAGCTGGCGGAGGCCGAGCAGGCGGAATGGCATCCCGACCGGCCGCGAATGGTCAACGAGCAGGTGACGAGCGAAGACATCGCGTCGGTCGTGGCCGCCTGGACGGGCATCCCCGTCGACCGGCTGACCCAGGGCGAGACCGAGAAGCTTCTGCACCTCGAGAGCGAACTCGGCAGGCGGCTGATCGGGCAGAAGCCGGCGGTGAAGGCGGTCGCGGATGCTGTGCGCCGCTCGCGCGCGGGCATCTCCGACCCCGACCGGCCCACGGGATCGTTCCTGTTCCTCGGTCCGACCGGCGTCGGCAAGACGGAGCTTGCCAAGGCGCTCGCCGCCTTCTTGTTCGACGACGAGAAGGCGATGGTGCGCATCGACATGAGCGAATATGGGGAGAAGTTCTCCGTATCGCGCCTGGTCGGTGCCCCTCCCGGCTATGTCGGTTACGAGCAGGGCGGTCAACTGACCGAGGCTGTGCGGCGGCGCCCGTACTCGGTGATCCTGCTCGACGAGGTCGAGAAAGCGCATCCCGAGGTCTTCGATGTGCTGCTTCAGGTGCTCGACGACGGCCGGCTGACCGATGGTCAGGGTCGCACGGTCGACTTCCGCAACTCCATCCTCATCCTCACCTCCAACCTGGGCAGCCAGTTCCTCGTGGATCCGACGCTGACCCGGATGGAGAAGGAGCGGGCCGTGCGGCAGCTGGTGCGCGAGGCCTTCAAGCCAGAATTCGTGAACCGGCTCGATGACATCGTGATCTTCGAAACCCTCGACCAGGAGGAACTCGGCGAGATCGTCGAACTCAACATCGACCGTCTCACGCGTCGCCTCCAATCGCGTCGGCTCGAGCTCGCCGTGACTCCGGATGCGCGCACCTGGCTCGCCGAACGCGGTTACGACCCGATCTACGGCGCACGACCCCTGCGGCGACTGATGCAACAGGAGATCGACGACCACCTCGCGACAGAGTTGCTCGCCGGCGAGATCCGCGACGGCGACCTGGTTCGCGTCGACATCGCGCCCGACGGTGAAGCGCTCACCGTCGCTCCCGTGCGGGAGCAAAGGGAGTAGAGGGAGTAAAGCCCGAACTGCCGACGAGGGTCAGGGGCCGATGGTGAAGGTCAGGGTGGCGATCGAGCCGACCTGACCGGTCGTCGGGTCGATGTATTGCACGCCGATGGTGTGGGCGCCGTTGGCGAGTGGGGGTGTACTCGCAGTGATCGGCGTCGCGCCGAGGAGATGCGTGTTTCCGGTCGTGACGCCGTCGAGGAAGGTCCGCACCGTCATTGTAGGGATGCCGGACAGTTGCACCGTCACAACTGTTCCGCCAGGCGTAGAGGGGATCACGGTGCCGTCGGCCGGTGAGTCAAATGCGGGGCGTTCGAAAACCGGTAGGGGAGCCGACGGTGCGGAGGTGGCCGAGGTATTGCCGGCGGGGTCGGTCTGGACCGCGGTGAGCACCGCGCCATCGGGGTGCGAGTACTTTTCCTGCAGTGGGAGGGTCCAGGAGCCGTCGGCGGCGGCGGTCGCGGTTCCGATCGGGGTGCTGCCGGCGCTGACCTGAACGGATGCCCCGGGTTCAGCGGTTCCTGCGATGGTGGGCAGGTAGACCAGCGGGCCGGTGATCGGCTGAATCACCGGTGGGGACGCGAACGTGTCGATGGTGACGGTCGTGGTGGCGGTCGGTGAGGTGCCGGCGGTGTTGGCCTGGGTGAAGATGAAGGCGTCGGTGCCGTCGGCTACGGGGGTCGCCGGTTGCAGGTGCCAGGTGCTGTCGGCTGCGACGGTCGTCGTCATGGCCGCCGGCGCACCCGGATAGGTGCCCTGCACCGTGTCGCCGGGCTGGCCGGTTCCAGAGAAGAGCGGGCTCCGATTCTTGGTGACGGACCCGTTGCTGGGCGACACCACGACGGGAGCGGACGGCGGTGTGACGACCGGCGGGGGTGTGACCACGGGCGGGGGTGTGACCGGGGCGACGACGGGGATGCTGGTGACCGGCGCGGGCGAAGATGCGGGCGGAGTGGTCGGTAGGGCAACGACCGGCGGTGCGGCCGGGGGAGTCGGGCTCGGTGCCGGGGTGGGTTTGGGGTGGGCTGGTGTGGAGTTGTGCGTCTGAGGGGAAGGGGTCCTGGCCTCCGCGACGACCTGCGATGTCGCCGACGGTTGCAGCAGGGTCGGCAGCGCGAACCCGGCGGTGACGATCGCGGCCGCACCGAACACGCCGGCGGCCACCCCGACGACTGTGCGGATCGTTCCCGACCGCACTCC
>DASYGJ010000127.1:0-4411 GCA_035999915.1 Leifsonia sp. | reverse complement strand
GCTCGGGCTGGGACTTCTCCTGAGCGGTCTCGCCGTCTCGTCGGTGACCTCCGCGCGTTTCGTCTTTCCGGTGCCCGCTCCCGGCGACAACCCCTTTCGGGCGCGCCCCGGGACGAACGTGGCGAACGTCGGCGCGACGTTTGCCTCGTGGGGCGTGCTGGCGGTATTGTGCCTGCCTGAGATCGCGCTTCTGGCCGTCTCGCTGTTCACCGGAGACGCGCTCTGGGGCTGGCTCGGTCTGCTTGCCGGGACTGCGCTCGGCGTGGTGCTCCTGTTGGTGGGCATCCGGATGGGCGGACGCCTGCTCGACGCCCGCGCTCCGGAGTTGCTCGTGCAATTGAGCAAAGAAGGCTGATCGCAGGCCGGGAAGAGACGCCCGTTCCTGAAAGTTGAGTCAAAGGGACTCAAGTTTTGGCCCGCCCGACTTGACAACCCGAATTGGCGAATGAAACACTTGAGCCATCAAGACTCAAGTCTTGAGCGCAGACTTTTCAGAGCGGTCATCAGCAATCAGCAACAAGGAGAGAGCACATATGTCTCGTGCAGTAGGTATCGACCTCGGAACGACCAACTCCGTCGTCTCAGTTCTCGAAGGCGGCGAGCCCACGGTCATCGCCAACGCCGAAGGTTTCCGTACGACCCCGTCGGTCGTCGCGTTCACCAAAGACGGCGAGGTGCTCGTCGGTGAGACCGCCAAGCGCCAGGCCGTCACGAACGTCGACCGCACCATCGCTTCCGTCAAGCGCCACATGGGCACCGACTGGAAGACCGAGATCGACAGCAAGAAGTACACGCCTCAGGAGATCTCGGCGCGCATCCTGGCCAAGCTGAAGCGCGACGCCGAGCAGTACCTCGGCGACACGGTCACGGATGCGGTCATCACCGTTCCGGCGTACTTCAACGACGCCGAGCGCCAGGCCACCAAAGAGGCCGGTGAGATCGCGGGCCTCAACGTGCTGCGCATCATCAATGAGCCCACCGCCGCCGCCCTCGCCTATGGCCTCGACAAGGGCAAGGAAGATGAGCTCATCCTGGTCTTCGACCTCGGTGGCGGCACCTTCGACGTGTCCCTGCTCGAAGTGGGCAAGGACGACGACTTCTCGACCATCCAGGTTCGTTCCACCGCCGGTGACAACCGGCTCGGCGGCGACGACTGGGACCAGCGCATCGTCGACTGGCTCATCAAGAAGTTCAAGGAGACCACCGGCGTCGACGTCTCCAAAGACAAGATCGCGAAGCAGCGCCTGAAGGAAGCTGCCGAGCAGGCCAAGAAAGAGCTGTCGTCGAGCATGTCGACGAGCATCCAGCTGCCCTACCTGTCGCTCACCGAGAACGGTCCGGCCAACCTCGACGAGACGCTCACGCGCGCTCAGTTCGAGCAGATGACCAGCGACCTCCTCGACCGTACGAAGAAGCCGTTCCAAGACGTCATCCGCGAGGCCGGCATCAAGGTCGGTGACATCGCGCACGTCGTGCTGGTCGGCGGTTCCACCCGCATGCCCGCCGTGAGCGAGCTCGTCAAGCAGGAGACCGGTGGCAAGGAGCCCAACAAGGGCGTCAACCCGGATGAGGTCGTCGCCGTGGGCGCCGCGCTCCAGGCCGGAGTCCTCAAGGGCGAGCGCAAGGATGTGCTCCTCATCGACGTCACCCCGCTGAGCCTCGGAATCGAGACCAAGGGCGGCATCATGACGAAGCTCATCGACCGCAACACCGCGATCCCCACCAAGCGGAGCGAGACCTTCACAACGGCCGACGACAACCAGCCGTCCGTCGCCATCCAGGTCTTCCAGGGCGAGCGCGAGTTCACCCGTGACAACAAGCCACTCGGCACCTTCGAGCTGACCGGCATCGCGCCGGCTCCCCGCGGCATCCCGCAGGTCGAGGTGACCTTCGACCTGGATGCGAACGGCATTGTGCACGTGTCCGCCAAAGACAAGGGCACCGGCAAGGAGCAGTCGATGACGATCACGGGTGGCTCGTCGCTGCCGAAGGACGACATCGAGCGTATGGTGCGCGAGGCTGAGGAGCACGCGGCCGAGGACAAGAAGCGCCGTGAGACAGCCGAGACCCGCAACACGGCCGAGCAGCTCGTCTACTCGATCGAGAAGCTGATCAAGGACAACGAGGACAAGCTCCCCGAGGATGTCAAGAACGAGGTCCAGGGCGACGTCGACGGACTCAAGGCCGCGCTGGCCGGCGAAGACGAAGACGCCGTCAAGACCGCGTTCGACAAGCTCAACGCGAGCCAGTCGAAGCTCGGCGAGGCGATCTACTCCTCCAGCCAGGCCGAAGCCTCCGCCCCGTCCGACGGTCCGGCCGGCGAGAAGCCGGCCGACGAATCGTCTGACGAGGACGTCATCGACGCCGAGGTCGTCGAAGACGAGGAGAAGAAGTAACCATGTCGGACAAGAACCCCAACGGGCAGGACTCGAACGAGCCCGAGCACGAGGAGCCGATCATCCGCGACAAGCGCCGGATCGACCCCGAGACCGGAAAGGTTCGCCAGCCGGCAGACGCTGAGGCCGAGGCGGGGGAGGAATCCCCCGCCTCCGGGCCCGACCTGGCCCATGAGGAACTCGTGGATGTGGGGCCGGCCGAAGACGAACTCGGCGCCCTCTTCAGCGACGAGGACCTGGATGTGCTGAGCGGCCAGGCGACCGCCGACGAGTTGGCCGCCGAACGGCTGGGCGACCTGCAGCGGATCACCGCGGAGTACGCCAACTACCGCAAGCGCACCGAAGCGAATCGTGAGGTCGAGCGGGAACGCGCGATCGGCGACACGGTCAAGGGCCTGCTGCCGGTGCTCGACGACCTGGACCGCGCCGAGAAGCACGGCGACCTGGAAGAGGGGAGTGCTGTCGCGACGATCGCCGCCAAACTGCGCGCCACCGTCCAGCGCCTCGGGCTGACCTCGTACGGAAAGGCGGGCGACGTGTTCGACCCGCAGCTCCATGAGGCGATCTTCCAGCAGCCGAGCCCGGACGTGACGGTCGACACCGTCGCAGACGTGGTCGAGACCGGCTACCAGCTCGGCTCGACGACGGTTCGCGTCGCGAAGGTCGTCGTCGCGGTGCCGGCCTAAGCCGCCCCATGGCTAGCCAGGACTGGTTCGACAAGGACTTCTACAAGGTCCTCGGCGTCTCGAAAGACGTGGCGCCGGCCGAACTGAAGAAGGTCTATCGCAAACTCGCGCGCAAATATCACCCCGACTCGAATCCCGGGGACGCGGCCTCCGAAGCCAAGTTCAAGGAGATCAGCGAAGCCAACTCCGTGCTGAGCGACCCCGAGCAGCGCAAAGAGTACGACCAGGTGCGCGCCATGGGGTCGGGGGCTCGTTTCACCGCGCCCGGATCCACCGGCCAGGGCGGCTTCGACGATGTGTTCGGCGGGATGTTCGGCGGAGGCCAGGGCAACCGCGGCTACACCACTCAGCAGGGTGGCAACTTCGACGACATCTTCAGTGGGATGTTCGGGGGCGGCGGCGGTTTCGGATCCTCGAGCGGGGGCTTCCGCGGGTACGGCGGGCCATCTCGCGGCAACGACGTCACCGCTCACACGACGATCGACTTCATCACGGCGACCCGCGGCGAGACGATCACCCTGCAGGCCGCCGACGGTAGACCCATCAAGGTGAAGATCCCGGCCGGTGTCGCAGACGGCCAGAAGATCAAGCTGCGGGGCAAAGGCCAGCCCAGCCCCGACGGCGGCGAATCGGGCGACATCGTGCTGACAGTGACCGTACGCAAGCATCCCGTCTTCGAACGTGACGGCCTCAACCTGCGGGTGACTGTTCCGGTCACGTTCGCGGAGGCGGCCCTGGGAGCGACCATCGAGGTCCCGACGCTCGGCGGCGAACCCGTCAAGCTGCGCGTCGCGCCCGGAACCCCGAGCGGCCGCGTGCTGCGAGTGAAAGGCCGTGGCGTTCAAACGGCGAAAGGCACCGGCGACCTGCTGGCGATCGTGCAAGTCGCTGTGCCGTCCCACCTGTCGTCGGATGCGGAGGAGGCCCTCAAGGCCTTCGCGGAGAAGCTCCCCGACGAGAACCCGCGCGACGACCTCCTGGCCAAAGCGAGAGGCTGACGGTGGACGAGAACAGCCAGGTCTTCGTGATTTCGATCGCGGCGCAGCTCGCAGGGATGCATCCCCAGACGCTTCGTCAATACGACCGGCTCGGACTCGTCAGCCCCACCCGCACCTCCGGTAAATCCCGCCGCTACTCGATGCGCGACGTCGTGAAGCTGCAGGAGATCTCGCGGCTGGGTACGGAGGGGGTCAGCCTCGAAGGCATCCGCCGCATCCTCGAACTCGAGGATCAGGTGGGTGCCCTGAGCCTGCGCATCCGGGAACTCGAAAGCGCGCTCTCGGATGAGCTGCTCAACCGGTCAGGACGTCGCGTGTTCGCGGCCGGCTC
>DASYGJ010000055.1:0-5731 GCA_035999915.1 Leifsonia sp. | reverse complement strand
GCTTTCGCGGCGACAAGTCGCGTCCACTTCGGCTCGGAGGCGAAAAGTGACACGAGATCACCGAACCAGACCTCACGACTTCCCACTGCGGTGTCAAGCACAGCGACCGCCGTCTCCTCGTCGGCACAACGCACCACACTCCGCAGACAGTCAGCGCGGGAGACCCGCCAGATCTCCCGAGCCGGCTCGGAATCCTTCCAATGGACCACCGCATCCCGAACTGCCGGCAACGTGTGCGCCGAACTCGAGAGCCGTAGATGCAGCCGCGGATCGGTCCCACCCCACCAGCCGTAGCTTCGCGCCGCCGAGACGCACGACAGCCGGGCACCGAGCCTCGCCGCTTCAAGAGCTGGTCCGGTCACATCGGGCAGGGCATAGACGCCGCGCCGTGGTCGCACGAGCCGCCCTGTCTGCACCGCGCGGGTCAGTTCGAGGGGATGCGCGCCCGCCCGGGTCAGCTCCGCCCGGCTGGCGATTCCGCCGCGGGAGGTGAGGTGATGAATCCATTGCATGAACCGAGTCTGCCGAGCTACAAGCGGACGCAGAGCTGGCCGATGGAATCTGTGGAAAAGGTGCCGGTGTGGAAAGTCGGAGAATTCGGGCGACACGCCGTCCGGGCATCCGTTCGGGCGGAGAATTCACGAAGATGCGGCGAATTCTCCGAGGCTTCGCGTGGGGTGGGCCGACGGCAGCCGGGCCAGCCGGCGGCAGCCGGGCCGGCGGTAGCCGGGCCAGCCGGCGGCAGCCGGGCCGGCGGCAGCCGGGCTAGAGCACGATGTGCATGGCGCGGGCGGCGTCGGAGATGGAGCCCGAGAGGGAGGGGTAGACCGTGAAGGCGCGGGCGACCTGGTCGACCGTGAGGCGGTGCTCCACGGCGAGCGCCAGCGGGAAGATGAGTTCCGACGCGCGGGGGGCCACGATCACGCCGCCGATGACGGTACCCGATCCGGTGCGCGCGAACAGTTTGACGAAGCCGTCTTTGATGCCGAGCATCTTGGCCCGCGGATTGGATTTGAGGGGCAGCTTGTAGATGTCGCCCTGCGCGATACCCTCCTCGATCTGCTTCTGATTCCAGCCGACCGTGGCGATCTCGGGCTGGGTGAAGATATTCGAAGTGACATTGCGGAGTTCGAACGGGTTGACCGCATCCCCCATCGCATGGAAAACGGCGGTGCGGCCCTGCATTGCGGCCACGGACGCGAGCGGCAACAGGTCCGCGCAGTCACCCGCCGCGTAGATGTTCGGGATGGATGTGCGCGCGACGCGGTTCACCCGGATGTGGCCTGACTCGGTGAGCTGAACACCGGCCTCCTCGAGCCCGATGCCGGCGGTGTTCGGAACGGAGCCGACCGCCATCAGGCAGTGGCTGCCCTCGACCATGCGGCCGTCGGTGAGAGAGGCGACGACGCCGTTCTCGGTGCGCAGGATCGACTCGGCGCGCGACTTGGAGAGCACCTGCATGCCGTTGCGCTTGAACACGTTCTCGATCACGCGGGCGGCGTCGGCATCCTCCCCCGGCAGCACCTGGTCGCGGCTCGAGATCAGCGTGACCTTGGAGCCGAGCGCGGTGTACGCCGAGGCGAACTCGGCACCGGTCACACCGGATCCGACGACGATCAGGTGCTCGGGCACGTGCGGGAGGTCGTAGAGCTGTGTCCACGTGAGAATGCGTTCCCCATCCGGCACCGCCGACGGCAGGATGCGCGGGCTGGCGCCGACCGAGATGACGAACGTGTCCGCTTCGATGCGGTCGAAATCCGTTCCTGTGTCCCCTTTGGCCGTGGAGACGATCAAAGCGCTGGACCCGTCGAGGCGCCCTTCGCCCGTGACGATTCGCACGCCCGCGCGCACGAGCTCGGCCTTCATGTCCTCGGACTGCTGTCGCGCAAGCCCCATCAGACGCTTGTTGACGGCGGCCAGGTTGACGGCGACATCGGGACGCACGGGCTTGCCGTGATCGCCACGGCTGAAGAATTGCACGCCCAGGTCGGCCGCCTCGCCGATGGCGTTCGCCGCCTCGGCGGTCGCGATGAGGCTCTTCGAAGGGACGACGTCGGTGATGACGGCGGATCCCCCGACCCCGGTGCGTTCGACGAGCGTGACCTCTGCTCCGAGCTGTGCTCCGGCGAGAGCCGCTTCGTATCCGCCTGGCCCTCCTCCGAGTACAGCGATTGCCTGCTTGCGCTCGAATTCATAGGCCATGGGTCTATTCTGTCGCACGTTCTGAGGTTCCCGCGCCGATGCGCATCCGGTCAAGGAGTCCGGCGCAGCGGACCGCCGAATAGAGTTGGCCCATGCCTGAAACGATCACGAACCCGCTCGACGATCCCGCCACCGACCCGTTCGAGGTCGCGCGGCAGGCCGCCGAACAACTCGCCGAGAAGACCGGCGTCGCCCGGCACGACATCGCTCTGACCTTGGGCAGCGGATGGGGCAAGGCGGCCGACCTCATCGGCGAGACGACCGCGACCGTACCGGCCACTGAGATCGTCGGTTTCGGCGCGCCTGCGCTGGCCGGCCACGTCGGAACCCTGCGATCGGTGCTGCTCCCCAACGGCAAGCGCGCGCTGGTCATCGGTGCCCGCACGCACTACTACGAAGGCCACGGCGTTCGGCGAGTGGTGCACAGCGTACGCACTGCGGCCGCCGCCGGAGCGACCACGATGATCCTCACGAACGGCGCCGGAGGCATCAAGGAGACCTGGAAGCCGGGAACGCCCGTGCTGATCAGCGATCACATCAACCTCACCGCGGATTCGCCCCTGGAGGGCGCGACGTTCATCGACCTGACCGACCTTTACTCCTCACGGCTGCGCAGCCTCGCCAAGGAGATCGAGCCGGACCTCGACGAAGGTGTGTACACGCAGTTCCGCGGTCCGCACTACGAGACGCCCGCCGAAGTGCAGATGGCGAAGACGATCGGCGGACACATCGTCGGCATGTCCACCGCCCTCGAGGCGATCGCCGCGCGTCAAGCCGGGATGGAGATCCTCGGGATGTCGCTCATCACCAACCTGGCGGCCGGCATCCAGAAGACTCCGCTCAGCCACCACGAGGTCATCGAGGCCGGCCGGGACGCCGAGCCCGTGATCAGCGCTCTCCTCGCCAAGATCGTGGGGGCCCTGTGAGCGCCGACGCGCAGGCCGGGGCCGAGCTCCTCGAGCGGGTGCGCGCTTGGATCGCGCAAGACCCCGACCCGGAGACGCGCGACGAGCTGCGAGGCCTGCTGCTGGCCGCCGAGAGTGATTCGCAGGCGGCGATCGACGACCTTCACTCCCGGTTCGACACCCGACTCGAGTTCGGCACCGCCGGGCTCCGGGGCGAGATCGCGGGCGGCCCCAACCGGATGAACCGGGTGCTGGTGGCACAGGCCGCCGCGGGTTTCGCCCGCTACTTGCTCGACCACGCGGGCGAGTCGACCCCTTCGGTGGTCATCGGCTACGACGGACGCAAGAACTCCGACGTTTTCGCGCGCGACACCGCCGAACTGATGTCCGGAGCGGGAGTGCGCGCGATCCTCCTCCCCCGACTCATGCCGACCCCGGTGCTCGCCTTCGCGGTGCGCCGGCTCGACGTGAGCGCCGGCGTGATGGTCACCGCCAGCCATAACCCACCGAACGACAACGGCTACAAGGTGTACCTCGGCGGCGCGAATCAGGGCTCGCAGATCGTGTCGCCGGTGGATGCGGAGATCGCGGCGCGCATCCTCGAGGTCGCTGGAGGAAGTGTTGCCGACCTGCCCCGGGCGGAGACATACGAGATCGCCCCCGAGTCGCTCGAGCAGGACTACGTCGCGGCGACGGCGGCTGTGGCTCAGACGTCGGCGACACGGGATGCAGTCTCGTTCACGTACACGGCCATGCACGGCGTCGGCTGGCGAACAGCGCAGCAAGTGTTCGCGCGCGCCGGATTCGCCGAGCCGACGACGGTGGTCGAGCAGATCGATCCCGACCCGGCCTTCCCGACCGTCGCGTTCCCGAACCCGGAGGAACCCGGCGCGATGGACCTGGCTTTCGCCACGGCCCGCGCCGCGAGCTCCGACCTCGTGATCGCCAACGATCCCGACGCCGACCGCCTGGCCGTGGCCATCCCCGACCTCTCGGCCGAGGCCGGATACCGCAGGCTCAGCGGCAACGAGGTGGGGGCGCTCCTCGGCTGGCGCGCCGCCGAGCTCGCGAGCGCGGCCACCGGGCCGGACGAGGCGCCGACCGGTGCGCTCGCCTGCTCGATCGTGTCGTCGCCGGCGCTGAAGGCGGTGGCGGAGGCGTATGGCCTCGACTTCGAGGACACCCTCACAGGATTCAAATGGGTCTCTCGCGCACCAGGACTGATCTTCGGCTACGAGGAAGCCCTCGGCTATCTCGTGAACCCAGCGACCATCCGTGACAAAGACGGGGTCTCCGCGGCCACCGCCTTCCTCGATCTCGCCGCCTCCCTCGCCGCCGAGGGAAACACGATCGCCGATCAGCTCACCGCCTTCGCGGAGAAGTTCGGCCACTTCGCCTCCGACCAGATCTCGATCCGCGTGACCGACCTCGCCGACATCGCCCGCATCATGGCTTCGCTGCGCGCCACCCCGCCCGTGGCGCTCGGCGACGTGGCCGTGTCGCAGATCGACGACCTGAGCGATGGATTCGGCGCCCTGCCCCCGAGCGACGTGCTGCGCATCCTGCTCGCCGATGGTTCGCGGGTGATGGTGCGCCCGAGCGGCACCGAGCCCAAGCTGAAGATCTACATCGACGCGTCGAGCGACGATGGCACTGCGGCGGAGCGCAAGGCTGTCGCGGAGGCGCGCGTCGCCGCTCTCGGAGCTGCGATCCAGGTGCTCACGGCCGCGTAGACGAGCCCGCGGGCGGCGTCGGCGCGGGCTCGTGCGCTCGCTGATCGCGCCTGCACTCGCACGCTCCGGGCGAATGTGCCTGTTGCGGTCGAGAGTGGCAGGCGTACCCGGCACTCTCGACCGAAACGCGCACTCTCGGCGGCAAGGTGGCACTGCAGCGCGCGGGGCGCGGCGTCGGCAGGATTGCGCTCGCGCTCGAATCCTCGCTCCGAGTACCGAGTACCGAGTGCCGAGTGCCGAGTGCCGAGTGTGCCTGTTGCGGTCGAGAGCGGGACGCGTACCCGCCACTCTCGACCGAAATGGGCACTCTCGGCCGCGCGAAGCGCAGGAGCGCGAAGCGCAGGAGCGCGAAGCGCGGCAGGCGGACCGCGACGGGCTAGCCGAGGGCTTCGTCGAGCTTGCGTTCGATCTCGTCGAGGTCGAAGTAGTTCTCGACCACCACGATGTCGGCGTTCGTCGGGCCGATGCGGTCCACGAGCTCGGGTGACGTGAGGATGACCTGTGCGTCGGCGGATGCGGCAGCCACATTGGCAAGGTCGGAGGCGGTCACGTCGGCGTCGATGTCGAGCCGGTGGAGCACGCGCTCGGCGTTGACCTTGAGGATGCCCGACGTGCCCACCCCGGCACCACAGATGGCGACGATCTTCATGCGGTCGGGTCACCCTCGCTGGCGGCCATGATGCGCTGCACCTCGGCTATGTCCGAAGCGCCCGCAAGAGCCGGAATGGCTCACTGGTCGTTGAAGATGTAGGCGAGCTCGGCGACCGACGTGACGTGAGCGTCCGGCGTGGCAACGGCGAGCCCGATGACGACGCCGACCGGATCGTTATGCGGATGCCCGAACACGACCGGCTCCGCGAGCGTGACGACCGAGAGACCGTCCCTCAGCAC
>DASYGJ010000037.1:0-3250 GCA_035999915.1 Leifsonia sp. | reverse complement strand
GTTGCGTGAGGATGCGCGCCGCGGTGTGGCCGCGCTGGCCGACCTGGCAATGCACGACGAGCGGACCGTCGGGCAGCTCATCGATGCGGTCGCGCAGCTCGTCGACGGGGATGTTCACGGCGCCCGGGATGCGTCCTGCGGCGTGCTCGGATTCGGTGCGCACATCGATGACGGTGGCGCCCGCGTCGATGGCCGCATCGAGTTCGTGCCATTGAAGTGAGCGGGTGGTGTGTGTGCGGAGGTTATCGGCGACGTAACCGAGCTGGTTGATCGGATCCTTCGCCGATCCGAACTGGGGCGCGTATGCCAGCTCGAGCCGGGACAGAGCCGACGCGGTGATTCCGCCGGCCATCGCGACCGCGAGCACGTCGGTGCGTTTGTCGACGCCGTCGCCGCCGACCAGCTGAGCGCCGAGGATGGCGTCGGTGTCGGGATCCACCAGAAGTTTGATCGACATCGCTTGCGCGCCGGGGTAGTAGTCGGCATGCGAGGCCGGATGGGTGTGGATGGCACGATACGGGCGCGCAGCGGCCACCAGCTGTCGCTCACTCCAGCCGACCTTGGCGGCGACCAGATCGAACACTTTCACGATCGCTGTTCCGAGCGCCGGGATGTTGCGCTCATTACGGCCGGCGATGACGTCGGCGGCCGTGCGGCCGTGGCGGTTCGCCAGGCCCGCCATCGTCACCAGGGCTCCCTCGCCAGAGAGAGCGTCGGTCTTCTCGACGCCGTCGCCGACGGCGAAGATGCGCGGGTCGCTGGTGCGGTTGTCGTCGTCGACGGCGATGCCGCCGCTGTGCCCGATCCGGAGCCCGGCTTCGGCCGCCAGGTCGATGTTCGGGGTCACTCCGCTGGCATCGATGATGAAGGCGGGACGCAGGCGGGACCCGTCGCTCAGGCGGGCAGTGCCGTCTTCGACATCATCGATCACCGTTCCGGTGCGCACATCCACGCCGTGCGAGCGGAGGTGCGCCTGCAGCGGACCGGTCATCTCGGCATCCAGGGGGGTGAGGATGTGCGGGCCGCGCTGCACGAGCGTGACGTGGACGCCGCGCCGTACCAGATTCTCCACGGCCTCCAACCCGATGAAGCCTCCTCCCACGACCAGAGCCGACGGGTTGTCGGCCGCGGTGTCGACGAGGGAGGTGATGCTGTCGACGTCTTCCACCGTCCGCAGGGTGTGCGTCGGAATGCCCGGGTGGCCGGCGGCTTCGCGGGCCGAGGCACCGACCGCGAGCACGAGGGTGTCGTAGTGCTCGGTGTTCCGTTGACCGTTTGAAAGGTCGAGCACCGTCACCGTACGGGCGTCGGGGTCGATACCGACCACATCGTGACCCGTACGCACGTCGAGCCGGAAGCGGCTCGCCAGGGATCGCGGCGTCTGCAGCAGGAGCGCCGACCGGTCGGGGATGACCCCGCCGACGTAATAGGGCAGGCCGCAGTTTGCGTACGAGACGTACGGGCCTCGCTCGAAGACGACGATCTCCGCCGTCTCATCGAGCCGGCGCAGACGTGTCGCCGCCGACATTCCTCCGGCGACCCCGCCGATGATGACCGTTTTCATGTGACCTCTCCGAGCGGGGGAGCACTCGTGTAAAACAGATACCCCTCCCGGTATTGTACGATACCTCCAGGGGTATCAGATACCGGTGCTCCGAGACTCGAGAGGAACGACTGTTATGTGCTATGCCGTCACCTGCAAGACGTGTGGCAAGACGTCCTGGGCCGGATGTGGTCAACATGTCGCCGATGTCCGTCGTGGTGTTCCGTCCGCGCAGTGGTGCAACGGGCATCCCCAGACAGAGAAGACCAGCGTTGGACTCCTCGGTCGGCTCTTCGGTCGGGAGTGACCGCGACGACAATACCCGCGGGGGTATGATGGCCTTGTCGGTGCCCGCAGGAGTTCACAGGAAGAAGGCCAGCATGACCGATTCGTCAACGACCCTCGCAACCCACAAGCCGGTGCTCAATCGGCTGCGTCGCGCGCAAGGGCAACTGAACGCTGTCATCTCAGCCATCGAAGGCGGCGCGAAATGCCGCGACGTGGTCATCCAACTCGCCGCCGTGTCCAGCGCCCTGGACAAAGCCGGTTTTCAGATCGTCTCCACAGCGATGCAGAACTGCTTGACGAACCCGGACGACACCGCCGACCCCATGACCGTCGAGGAGCTCGAAAAGCTCTTCATGACCTTGGCCTGACCCTTTCTTCACGGGCGGCTCGACGCTCACCGAGCGGCGGCAAATCGACGTTCGCGAGCGTCGGGAAGGTCGATCTGCCGCCTCTCGATCCCCATGAGCGGCTGACGCGCCTAGAGCTGAGCGGCTGCCGCACCCGCCGCGGCCGCCGCGGCCGCTGCGGCCACCACGCGATCGATCGTGCGCTCGTCGAGCCCACACACGCGCAAGCAACTGACAGCGAGGTCGGGCGGGCCGGCTTCGACGGCGCGAGAGCGGCGCACCGGGATGACCGTCTCGACGATCTGCAGCACGAGCATGCCGAGCAGGCCCTCGCCGGGCACGGCATCGGGTCGCTGTGCCAACCGGGACGCGACCGCTCCCAGGTGGCCGTAACAGTTCTGCAGCTCTACGCGCTGTTCGCGGAAAGCCGTGAAGCGTGGCCCGGAGACTTCGGGGAGGAGGTAGAGGCTGCCGATGTTGTGCGGCGATTCGAGAAGGAGTCTCGTGTCGGCCAGGGCGAGCCGGTAGAGGGCCTCGGCGGCCTCGGCGGGTTCCGTTACGACAATCGAACGCGCGAGCTCGACCGAGGGCCGCACGGAGAGTTCCAAGAGCTCCTCGAGCAGCTCGTCCTTGCCGGCGAAATGGTAGTAGAGGGATGCCTGCCGCATCCCGACGGCCTCGGCGATGGCGCGCGTCGTCGTCGCTTCGAATCCTTGCTCGACGAACAGCTGGGCGGCAGCGAGGAGGATCTGTTCTCGCGGGGCCGTGTTCGGTGCCGGGTCGCTCACGGCGCGCGGTCGGCCCACCTTCGGTCGGGCCGTCTCGTTGGTCACGCCTTCAATTCTGCCCTGAGATAGGTTCGCCAGTCTCCAAAGGAGGTGATGTCTTCGGCAGTCGCGAGTGCCGACGACTCGCATCCGAAGCCTGTGACTGTTCGACCGTCGGCCAGATCCACGGTCGCGATCGTCATCGGCCGCGGGATGTCGGCGACGAACGTGCCGAAACCGGCGCTCGGCAGCGACCAGAGTTCGCCGGCGATCGACCCGCCTCCCTCACCGACGTGCACGAGGCC
>DASYGJ010000033.1:0-8503 GCA_035999915.1 Leifsonia sp. | reverse complement strand
GATGCTGCCGCCGGCAGCCATCGCCGAGCCGGCGATCGTGATGGCGGAAGAGAACAAGATCCGCCAGGTGGTCACCAACCTGATGGGCAACGCACTGCGGTTCACGGCGAACGACACCCCCATCGAGATCGTCGTGCAGGTCAATCACCAGACCGAGCGCGCGGTGCTCGAAGTGCGCGACCACGGCGAGGGCATCCCGCCGCAGATCCGCGAAAAGATCTTCCAGCGCTTCTGGCGTGCCGACACATCCCGTACTCGCGAAACGGGCGGCAGCGGCCTCGGGCTGGCCATCGTGTCCTCGATCGTCGCGGCGCACAACGGCACGGTCGAGGTGGTCGAGACCGAAGGCGGCGGCGCGACGTTCCGCGTGTCGCTTCCGCTCGCGCCACGGTAGCGCCTCCGCGGTAGGGTCGCCCGGTAGGGCCTCCGCGGTAGGGTCGCCGCGGTAGGGCCTCCGCGGTAGGGTCGCCGCGGTAGGGTCGGAGATCTTCGGCGACACGCCGCCGATCCGTCCGTTCGGACGGAGAACCGGGCGGCGGGCGAGCGGAAACTCCTTCGGAGGAGCGCGGGTGACAAGCGCGGGTGACAAGCGCAGGTGACAAGCACGCGTGACGAAAGAGGGCGCCTCCCTTGCGGGAGACGCCCTCTGTCGAACTGGTCGAACCTAGCAGTCGGACTTAGAAGTCCATGCCGCCGGTCGGGTCGCCGGCCGGGGCCGGGTTCCGCTCCGGCTTGTCGGCGACGACGGCCTCGGTGGTGAGGAACAGTCCGGCGATCGACGCTGCGTTCTGCAGGGCCGAGCGGGTGACCTTCACCGGGTCGTTGATGCCCGCCGCGAGCATGTCGACGTACTCGCCGGTGGCGGCGTTGAGGCCGTGACCCACCGGGAGGTTGCGGACCTTCTCGACCACGACGCCGGCTTCGAGGCCCGCGTTGATGGCGATCTGCTTGAGCGGGGCCTCGATGGCGACGCGCACGATGTTCGCACCCGTTGCCTCGTCGCCGGTGAGCTCGAGCTTCTCGAAGGCGGTCTTGCCGGCCTGGATGAGAGCCACGCCACCACCCGCGACGATGCCCTCTTCGACGGCGGCCTTCGCGTTGCGAACGGCGTCTTCGATGCGGTGCTTGCGCTCCTTGAGCTCCACCTCGGTGGCGGCGCCGGCCTTGATGACCGCGACACCGCCGGCGAGCTTCGCCAGACGCTCCTGCAGCTTCTCACGGTCGTAGTCGCTGTCGGTGTTGTCGATCTCGTTGCGGATCTGCGCGACACGGCCGGCGATCTGCTCCGGGTCTCCGCCGCCCTCGACGATGGTGGTCTCGTCCTTGGTGATGACGACCTTGCGGGCCGTACCGAGCAGGTCGAGGGTGACGTTCTCGAGCTTGAGACCGACCTCCTCGGAGATGACCTGGCCACCCGAGAGGATCGCGATGTCCTGCAGCTGCGCCTTGCGACGGTCGCCGAAGCCCGGGGCCTTGACGGCGACGGACTTGAAGATGCCGCGGATCTTGTTGACGATCAGCGTGGCCAGGGCCTCGCCGTCGACGTCCTCGGCGATGATGAGCAGCTGCTTGTTGGCCTGGATCACCTTGTCGACGATCGGCAGCAGGTCTTTGATGCTGGAGATCTTCTGGTTGGCGATGAGGATGTACGGGTCTTCGAAGACCGCTTCCTGGCGCTCCGGGTCGGTGACGAAGTACTGCGACAGGTAGCCCTTGTCGAAGCGCATGCCCTCGGTCAGCTCGAGTTCGGTGCCGAAGGTGTTCGACTCCTCGACGGTGACGACACCCTCTTTGCCGACCTTGTCGATCGCCTCGGCGATGATGTCGCCGATGACGGTGTCGCCGGCCGAGATCGAGGCGGTCGCCGCGATCTCTTCCTTGGTCTCGACCTCTTTGGCGTTGGCGATGAGCTCGGCGGTGACCGCGGCCACAGCCTTCTCGATGCCACGCTTCAGAGTGATGGGGTCGGCGCCGGCGGCCACGTTGCGGAGGCCTTCCTTGACGAGCGCCTGAGCGAGCACGGTCGCGGTGGTGGTTCCGTCACCCGCGACGTCGTCGGTCTTCTTGGCGACCTCCTTGACGAGCTCGGCGCCGATCTTCTCGTAGGGGTCGTCGAGCTCGATCTCCTTGGCGATGGAAACGCCGTCGTTGGTGATCGTGGGGGCGCCCCACTTCTTCTCGAGAACGACGTTGCGGCCGCGCGGGCCAAGCGTCACCTTCACGGTGTCGGCCAGGATGTTCAGGCCACGCTCGAGGCCGCGGCGCGCTTCCTCGTTGAAAGCAATGATCTTTGCCATGTTTGTTTCTCGTCCCTCCCGGACGTCTGCGAAAGATGCGAATAGTTAGCACTCGGTCAGATGGAGTGCTAAAGCGATTCTGGCACTCTAGGCAGCCGAGTGCAAGACGAGCCGCTGCGAAGGCCCTGAGGGTGGACAGCGAAGAGCGCCGCCCCGGAGGTCGGCGCTCTTGCTTGGTTGGTTGCTGGTGCTACGCCGGACGAACCGACTCGGCCTGGGGGCCCTTCTGGCCGCTTCCGACTTCGAAGACGACCGCCTGGCCTTCTTCGAGAACCTTGTAGCCGCTCATGTCGATGGCGGAGTAGTGAACGAAAACGTCCTGTCCTCCATCGTCGACGGTGATGAATCCGTAGCCCTTCTCAGCGTTGAACCACTTCACGGTTCCGTTCGCCATGCATTACTCCCATTGCTGTGTTTCGTCGCTCCGGCCGGTTCACCAGCGCGTTGAAACCAGATACTAATGCTTTCATTGCACGCAATCACCAGTGATTTTCGCAATGGGTCGCGAAATGCGGCGATTCGGCCCGAAGTTAAACAAGCGCGTAACAAAGCCGCGCGCAGGCGGCTCGACCCAGCTGGGGCCGGCGCTAACCGCAGGCCCGCTCTTGAGTTCTCACCGTACTGGCTGTAGCGTTCGTCGAGCCGGTTCGTCGAACCGGTTCGACACGGTCCCCGCTTCGCGAGTCGGAGACCAAACCTCGTCCTGCGTGACGAGATCACAACAGAAAAGGAAAAAGATGCGCAAGAGTCGAACGATGGCGTTCGGCGTAACGGCAGCCTGTGCGGCCGTTGCGTTCGGGCTATGCGTCATTCCCGCAGCCGAAGCTGCCCCCAGTAGCAACACCCTCGTCGTCGCAGCCAATCAGACGATCAAGCCCGTGACGCATGTCGCCTCGGGAGCGCTCTATGGTCTGTCGGCAAACGGCACACCGAACCAGCGATTTGTGGCGCCGCTGAAGCCTTCGGAGTTCGTGCAGATGGCGGCGGGAGGGCATCAGCTGCCCAACGGGGAGCCCGGCCCAGCAGGCGACACGCTGGTCGTCGCACCCGAGGCAGCAGCCGTCGGTGCGAAGGTCGTCATGCGAATGCCCGACTGGTATCCCGGCTTTCCGTATGGGTGGGTGAGCTGGTCCGACTGGCTCTCCGCGGTCGACTCGCAGGTGAAGGCCGTGCACGACTCGGGCCAGACGAACATCTCCGCCTTCGCCCTGTGGAACGAACCCGACTGGACCTGGGACACCGCAAAGGCCGGTTCGTTCAACGACGGCTGGGTGAAGACCTACAACGAAGTGCGTTCCCTCGATAAGACCACACCGATCCAGGGACCGAGCTACTCGGACAACATCAGTGGCATGCAGAGCTTCCTCGCGAACGCGGTGGCCACGAACACGGTCCCCGACATCATCGCGTGGCATGAGCTCGAGAGCTCCTCCCGCATCCAGGGCGACATCCAGACGGTGACGAATATCGAGACGAGCCTGGGGATCACTCCGCGCCCGATCGACATCGAGGAGTACGCCACCCCGTCCGAGATGGGTGTGCCCGGAGCGCTCGTCGGCTACATCTCCAAGTTCGAGAGGTACGGCGTCCACAACGCCGAGCTGGCGTTCTGGAACCACTACGGCACCATGGGCGACACCCTCGTCGACACCGGTGGTCTCCCCAATGCGTCGTGGTGGCTGTATCGCTGGTACGGGGACATGAGCGGGAACATGGTCTCCACCACCCCGCCGGCCTCCACGGGTCTCGATGGTGCAGCCTCCGTCAATGCCGCAGGGAACCAGGTCAGCGTCATCTTCGGGGGCGGGACAGGAGCCGCCGCCGTCACTGTCAACGGATTGTCCGCGTACTCGGCCTTCGGCTCCAGCGCGCACGTCGTGCTGCAGCAGGTGATCTCGCGCGGCCGGACCACCGCCGTCTCGGCGCCCGCCACCGTCACTGTCGGGGATTTTCCCATCAGCAACGGATCGATCACCGTCCCGGTGAATGCGATGAATGCAGGCAACGGGTACCACCTCGTCGTCACTCCCACGGGCAGCGCACCGGCGACGCTCGAGGGCGACTACAAGCTCCAGAACGTGAACAGCGGGCTGACTCTCGGCGTCCAGGGGGCCTCGACCTCCGCGGGCGCCGCGGCACAGCAGTCGTCGGACAACGGAGCGCGCGACCGCCAGTGGAACCTCGTGGCCGACGGCAACGGAGCGTACAAGGTCGTCAACGACAACAGCGGCCTCGTGCTCGACGTGCAGAACTCGTCCACCTCCGCAGGCGCCGCCGTCATTCAGGCGGCCGACAACGGTGGAAAGAGTCAGCTGTGGTCGGCGGTCAGCGCCGGAAACGGTCAGTTCAAACTCGTCAACACGAACAGCGGGCTGGATCTCGGCATCCTCAACGCCAGCACCAGCGCGGGAGCAACCGCCCTGCAGTGGACGGACAACGGAACCGCCGACCACCTGTGGAAGCTGATCTCGACCACGTCCGTAGCACCGGGCGCGAGCTACACGATCGCCAACGTCAACAGCGGACTCGACCTCGACACCGCAGGCGGCGGCACAACCGCTGGCACCTTCGTCCAGCAGGTCACAGCGAACAACGCAGCCGACCAGAAATGGAACTTCGTCGACGCTGGAAACGGCGAATACAAGATCAAGAACGCGGCGAGCGGGCTGATCCTCGGTGTGCAGAGCGCCAGCACCTCAGACGGCGCCGCCGCTCTGATCTGGGGCGACAACGGAACAGCGGACCACCTCTGGCAGGTCGAGCCGAACGGTGACGGTTCGTACCTGATCGCCAACGCGAACAGCGGGAAGGTCCTCGGGGTGAGCCAGATGAGTACCTCGTCGGGCGCACAGGTGCTGCAGTGGGATGACAGCGGCACGGCCGATCACTTGTGGCGGATCGTGCAGCAGTAGTTTCTCTCCGGCGGGGCGGGCACTCCGTGGTGCCTCGCCCCGCCGTGAAACCGGGTGGATGCGGTCATCCGCTGGCCAGCCGCTGAGCGCTGAGGTCAACCTGCTGACCGAGTACACCTAGCCCTTGTAGTCGCTGCCGACCACCACTGTGAGGTCGGCGCCGGTGGCGACATAGTCCTGCGTCACGCCGATCTTCGCTCCCGGCAGAGACTTGGCGATACCGAGCGCGGCGGCCTCGTTCTTCGCGTCGGAGTAGTAGACGACCGTCTGGGTGATGGTGCTCGTGCTCGCGTTCGCCCGCGAGCTCACCTTCCAGCCGGCCGCGACGAGCTTGTCGCCGACGGTCTTCGCGAGATCGGGTGTCGTCGTGCCGTTCAACACGAAGACGTTCAGCGAGGGGTCGACCGTCGGCACGATCGTCGGCGTCGGCGTCGTGGTGGGCGTCGCGATCCGCGAACTCGAGTTGGGCGTGCCCTGGAACGAGTTGTTTCCGTTCACGAGCGAGAGCCCGAAGATCCCGAGGCTCACCAGAACGACGGTGGCCAGGGCCGCCCAGCCGAAACCGATCCAGCCGCGTCCCTTTGCGCGAGGGGTGCGGTGCGCACCGACGCGCGAGAGATCATCGGGGATCGTGTCGAACCGGTCCTTCGGGTACTTCTCTGCCATCGTTTGCTTGGTCCTCAGTCGTCGGACGTGAGCGTCCGTGTGCTCCTGGCCGCCATCCGCGCATCGCGCAGACGCTGCAGCCGTTTGACGAGCATGGGGTCGTGTTGCAGGGCGGTGGGTGATTCGATCAACGCCCCGAGCAGCTGATAGTACCGCGCCGCCGAGAGACCGAACTCCTCGCG
The DNA here is from genome assembly GCA_035999915.1 of Leifsonia sp. GTDB lineage: Bacteria > Actinomycetota > Actinomycetes > Actinomycetales > Microbacteriaceae > Leifsonia. Next base: position 2,446 of record DASYGJ010000033.1, on the reverse strand, counting down.
GATGGCCTGCTCTTTGGCTCCGGCGTGTTTCCACCACTGCCGCTCGAACGCGAGGATCGCCTCATCCCGCTGCTCCAGGCCATCGGAGTGAGGGGACGACGCCCGGTCGTCTGCCGCGTTCGCCACCGTTCCCCTCTCCCATGCCTGCGCAGAGCCGAGTCGGCCCGCATTCGCGGCCATCCTATTTGCCGCACTCTGTGTGTTGACCCAGGTGCGCGGCACGTCGCGACCAAATCGCGCGCGCGAAGCCGTGCCTCGAATCGGGGAACAGTCTCGCCGGTCCTGCCGTTTAGGGTTGTGTCTGACGAAGGGACATGCGATGAACTACGACGTCACCAAGAGCGACGAGGAGTGGCGGGCGGAGCTCGCACCGGAACAGTACGCGGTGTTGCGCGAGGCCGCGACCGAGCGCCCGTGGACCGGTGAGCTGCTCGACGAGAGCCGCGCCGGCCTCTACACCTGTGCGGCGTGCGGCGCAGAACTCTTCAAGTCGGGCACCAAATTCGACTCGGGATGCGGATGGCCGAGCTTCTATGAGTCCGTGCGCCCGGAGGCGGTACAGCTGCTCGAAGACACCAGCCTGGGCGTGGTGCGCACTGAGGTGCGCTGCGCGACCTGCGGTTCGCACCTCGGCCATGTCTTCGACGACGGGTTCGGAACACCCACCGGCGACCGATACTGCATGAACTCGATCTCCCTCAACTTCGCCCCGGGCGAGTAGTCCGTGAGCCGGATCGTCGAAGCGGTCGTTGGCCGCCGCTCGTACTCACGCGTGACCGACGCGGCACCGACCCACGAAGAGCTGCTGCCGCTGATCGCCGCGGCCGGCCGTGTTGCGGATCACAGTTCCCTGCATCCGTGGCGCGTGATCGAGCTGCGCGGCGATGCGCGGCGGCGGCTCGGCGACGCGTTCGTGAAGGATGCGCGCGCCTCCGGCGATGACGCCGAGAAACTGGCGGCGAAGCCATTGCGGTCGTCTCTGCTACTGGCGATCGTCTCAGCGCGCTCGAAGAACGAGGGCGTTCCGGGCTGGGAGCAGGATGCGGTCGCGTCAGGCGTCGCGCACGTACTCAGCCTCCTGCTGCACGACGCCGGGTGGGGCGTGATGTGGCGCACCGGCCACCACACCCGTTCCAAGGCGGTGCACAAGATGCACGGCCTGACGAAGAACGAGCGGCTGCTCGGCTGGCTCTACGTCGGCGGGATCCCCGGCGGCACCAAGGAAGGGCACCGCAAGTCGATCAACCCGCGGCGCTTTCTGACAACCCTGGAATAGGCGCCGCTTAGTGGCCCGGCCCAGCCCAGCCCAGCCCAGCCAGCCCAGCCCAGCCCTGCCCAGATGACAGTTTCCGCCGGTTTTCCTGCGGCTCGAAAACGGCCGAAACTGACATCTCGGGAATGCTGCGGTCGACCGTCACGGTACGCTCACGCGGGCGGAGCGTCGGCGAGCAGGGTGAGCGGCGATTCCACGGCATCCGCGATGTCGCGCAGCAGACCGGCCGCGACACCGCCGTCGGTGACCCGATGGTCGAAGACGAGCGAGAGCTGGGCGATCCGGCGCGGCACGACGGCGCCGTCGACCACCCACGGCCGCTCGATCATCCGGCCGACACCGAGAATGGCCACCTCGGGGTGGTTGATGATGGCGGCGCTGCCGTCGACGCCCAGACTGCCGTAGTTGTTGATGGTGAAAGTGGATCCGCTGAGTTCGGCCGGCGCGAGGGAGCCTTCGCGCGCGAGCCGCGTGAGGCGGTCGAGCTCGGCGTCGAGCTCGCGGATGGTCATCCGGTCGGCGCGGCGGATGACCGGAACCACAAGACCGCGCGGGGAGTCCACCGCGAAGCCGAGATTGACCCCTTCGAACGTGTCGAGTCCAGCGCCGTCGGCGGAGACCCGCCCGGCCAGCGCCGGGAACCGGGTGAGTGCCGCGAGGGTGAAACGCGCCACGAACGCGAGCAGGGAGGGGTGGCGGTCGCCGAGGCGGATGCGCCGGCGCGCGTCCCACAGGTCGGTGGCGTCCACGTCGACCCAGACGGTGGCTTCGGGGATCTCCGCGCGGCTGCGTGTCATGTTCGCGGCCACTGTGCGGCGGAAAAGGCTGAACGGGACGGTCTCCCTCAGCGTGAGCCCGGTGCGCGGGTCGGTGGAGCCCGGGTCGGCGGTGCGCGGGTCGGTGGAGCCCGGGTCGGTCGTGGCCGGAGCGGTGTCGGCCGGAGCAGTGTCGGCCGGAGCGAAGGCGGCCTCGACGTCGCGCCGCGTGATGACGCCGCCCTCCCCCGACGCCGCCACGGTGGACAGATCCACGCCATGCGTGCGGGCGAGCGTGCGGACGACGGGCGAGATCACAGGGACCACTCTCGACAGCGTCGCGCTCGCGGGCACGTCCGTGATGGTCGAGGCGCGGCCGCGCCGGCGACGTCCGGTGTAGTGGGTGTCCGTGGTGCCG
>DASYGJ010000054.1:0-13127 GCA_035999915.1 Leifsonia sp. | reverse complement strand
CCGAGACGCACGGCCGCCGAGATACTAGGTATGCACCCGCGCGCGGACGTAGGGTGGCGCCATGGCGAATCGGCTCGCGGATGCGATCAGCCCCTACCTGAGATCGCACGCCGGAAACCCCGTCGACTGGTTCCCTTGGGGAGCGGAGGCTTTTGCGGAGGCCGAGCGGCGGGATGTTCCGGTGCTGATCTCGATCGGGTACGCCACGTGCCACTGGTGTCACGTGATGGCCCGCGAGAGTTTCAGCGATCCCGAGCTGGCGACGGTGCTCAACGCCCGGTTCGTCGCCGTGAAGGTTGACCGGGAGGAACATCCCGATGTCGACGCCGGCTATCTCTCGGCCGCGAGTGCCTTCACGGGCAACCTCGGCTGGCCGCTGACGGTCTTCACGACACCGCGCGGCCGTGCGTTCTTCGCCGGCACATATTTCCCTCCTGTCGCCCTCGCCGGACGCCCTTCGTTTCGGCAAGTTCTCGACGCAGTGTCGGATGCGTGGATCACCCACCGCGAGGAAGTCGAGGACACCGCCGCACGAGTCGTCGAGGCGCTCGAAACCGCGTCCGCCGCGGCGATCGAGGTGTCCGACCTGCCGGACGCAGCGGCGCTCGACACCGCTGTCGCTGCCGTCGCTGCGACCGAGGATCCGGTGTTCGGCGGCTTCGGCACGCAGCCGAAGTTTCCGGTCGCACCCGTTCTGGGCTTCCTTCTTGCACGCGAAGCGGGCGCCGACCTCGGCGCCGCGACGCTCCAGCGGATGGCCGCGTCACCCCTCCGCGACCCGGTCGACGGCGGCTTCTTCCGGTACGCGACCCGGCGCGACTGGAGCGAACCGCACTACGAGCGGATGCTCTACGACAACGCGCTTCTGCTGCGCGATTATGCGGTCGCCTGGCAACACACGCAGGCCGATTGGGCGCGGGACGCCGCCGAAGGGATCGCGCGCTTTCTGCTTGACGTACTCCGGCGGGCGGGCGGCGGATTCGCATCGGCCCAGGATTCCGAGAGCGTCATCGACGGCGCGCGCGTGGAGGGCGGGTACTACCGCGCGTCACCGGAGGAGCGCGCACAACTCACGCCGCCGCCGCTCGACGAGAAGGTCCTCACAGGCTGGAATGGCTTAGCCATCGGCGCGCTCGCGACCGCCGGTTTCACGCTTCACAGGCCGGTTTGGATCGCCGCGGCTCGCGAGGCGGCCGATCTGCTGCTGGCCCGGCACCGTCGTACGGACGGAACGCTCGTACGCGCATCCCTCGACGGCCGGATGTCCGAGGCGTCCGCGACCCTGGAGGACTACGGGGGCCTCGCCGGCGGTCTGCTCGACCTGGCGCTCGTCACGGGAGAGGTGAGGTACGCATCCGCCGCCCGCGACCTCGTCGACCTCTGCATCGACGCGGCCGAAGAGCGGCACTGCGCGCTCGAGGTGCCCGGCGGCGGCGATCCGGTGCTTCGGAGCAACGGGATGGGGATTCGCGTGGACCCCTCGGAGGGCGCATATCCGTCTGGCTTGACGGCCACCGCATCCGCCGCGCACATCCTCTACCTGCTCACGGCGGAGCGCCGATTCGAACGCGCCGCAAGAGAGGCTATGCGCCACGTGGCAACACAGGCGATCCGGATGCCGAGCGCGTTCGGCGCGGCGCTACAGCTGCTGTCTGCGCTGGTGGCGGAGCCTGAGCAGCTTGTGGTTGTGCTGCCCGGCGAGGGTGCGGGCGATGCAGGCGGTGCGGGCGATGCTGGCGACGCGCTTGTGAACGCGGTGCGCCTCCGGCCGGCCGGTCTTGTCACCGTCGCCAGTGAGAGCGCGGTCTCAGCTTTTGCGGCGGAAGGCTTCGACCTGTTCGTCGGTCGTACCGTTCGCGAGGGGCGTGCAACCGCGTACCTCTGCCGTGACTTCGTCTGCCGACTTCCCGTTACCAACCCTGCCGCGTTGGTTTGACGCGGGGCGCAGACGGGCGGTCATGCGCCTTCCACCTTGTCCAGCATTCCCCAGACCGCCTCGCTCAGTTCGGGATGCCGCAGGGCGATCCGTCTCAGCACGCCGTACTCGAAGCCCACTAACGTCTCCCGTCCGGCCGCAGGATGATGGGCTCGGGACTGCTCGTCGGCCAGGTCGAAGACCTCGATCGCGGAGAGGCGCAGGCCGATCACAACCTGCTCGTCCACACTCGGGAGTTCCGGGATGAACTGCCACGGGTCCTCCCCGGCACGGCAGCGGTGGTCGATGATGGCCGAGAGTTCGTCACGGGCCTGCTGACGCAGAAGCTCGACGCTGGTAGGCACTGGATCCACTGTCGTCCCCTCCTCGCATCGTCTCGCCTTGCTCTGCCTCGTTCCGTCGGTCCGACCAGCCTACGACGCTCGAAGACACGCTTGCTCCACAGGGGGTCGCGAGGAAGAACTTCTGTGGATAACCGATGCCTCATGCCTGCGCCCCCTCAGGCTAGGACGCATGATGATCGAAGAACCGTCCCCCCATCCGCACGACGAGGTCGTCGACTCCGACCCTGAGGTGCTGGATCTGGTGTCGCAAGTCGTCGGAAGCGCCTGCCGCGAGAAGTTTTGGGGCCTGTTCCTCGGCCCGAACCTCAAGCCGGCGCGGCTCATCATTCCGATCGAAGATCTTCCGCTGAGACCAGATCGCCAGCTGGTCGAGAGCGCGGCGCACGCCCTCGCCGAGATACTGCGGATGCTCGGTGGAGGGTCGGTGATCCTCGTGCGGGAAAGACCGGGACCGCCGGGCATCGAGCCGATCGACGCCGAATGGGCGCACGCGTTTCGCTCGGCGTTCGCTATAAAGCATGCACCGCTACGGGCGATCGTGCTGAGCCATGACTCAGGCGTGAGGATGTTCCCGTCGGTGTTTCAGGGACCGGCCGCGTGAGTTACTGCGCAACGCCGATCCGGGATTCAGCTGGTGCGCGCGAGCAGGAAAGCATTCAGAGCGCCGGTGAGTTCTGCGTCGACGGGGAAGGGTCGACCGTCGAGCGCGGTGATCGGCGCGGCCTGGCGCACACTCGAGACCAGCCAGAGGGCGTCGGCGGCGGTGAGTTCGTCCTCGGTGATCCGCTCGTAGGAGGTCGTGAATCCGCGTTGCTCGAAGAAAGCGAACACGCTGGCCTGTGTGGTACCGGCGAGGATGCCCTGGTCGGTCTGCGGTGTGCGCACAGTGTTTCCGCTCTGCACGATCACGTTGGAGGTCGGCCCCTCGAGGGCGAACCCGTCCGCGCTGATGAAGATCACGTCGTCAGCATCCCGGCGGGCGGCCTCGCGGAGCGCGGCGCGATTCGCTGCGTACGAGAGCGTCTTGGCGCCTTGCAGCAACCAAGGGGAAGTCTCGGCGACATCGTGGCGGTAACCCCGGTCGAGGGTGACGGCGCGGATACCTGCGCGGGCCGAAGAGAAATCCTCCGCGGCTTCCACGAACACCCAACCGCTCGGCTGACCGGTCCCCTCGATGCCGCGGGTGAGGATGAGCTTGGCGAACAACTCGCGGCCGAACGGCGTGCCGCTGTTTTCCCGCAGAAAATTCTCGACGCCCGCGAGCACGGCCCGCCGCCACACATCCAGGTCGGGCTCCGCCAGATCGAGCAAGGCGGCCGAGTGCGCGAGCCTCAGCAGATGGGGCTCGAGAGCCTGAGGATGCCCGTCCACCACGCTGATCGTCTCGAACACGCCATCGCCGCGGGTGAGACCGAGGTCCATGAGATTCACCTGTGGGGCGGAGGCGTCCACAGAAGCGAAACCGACATCGCTGCCCGAGATGGTCGTCGCGGCGGCTCCGCGAACGGCGGGAGCGGCGGTCGGCTTTGCGAGGGCGAGAAGCGTGGCGCGAGTCATGCTTCTATTGTGTCCCGTGAACCCGGAAGGCGTCGTCCCCCAGGGGTGCCAGATCGGAGATCTTCACCGAATCCACCCGGCAGCCGGGCGGCCCCGTGCGGAGCCAGCCGAGCATCCGCTCAACCGCTTCCGTCTCGCCCTCGACCTCCACCTCCACGGTCCCGTCGACTCGATTGCGGGCGAAACCACTGACGCCGAGGCGCCGGGCGAACTCCCGTGCGCTCCAGCGGAATCCGACGCCCTGCACTCTGCCTGAGACGATCGCGTGTCTGCGGATCATCGACCCATTCTGCTCCTGCGCGTGCGTGCTGCGGACTGCGCGCTTCCTGCGCGCTGCAGCGCGGAATGCTCCGGTGCGTTTGAATGGTGTGATGAGTTCTCCCTCTGCGACGCCCCTTCACCCGGCCGACGCGTCCGACGCGGCTGACGCGGCCGACGCGTCCCGCGCGCCCAGCGCCTCGGAGGTGGCTGCGTTGCGCTCCGACCTCGAAGCGGCCGGGTTCACGGTGGCCGCGCTTTCGGAGCTGTGGGGGAGCGTCGCGGCGGCTGCGCTCCACCGAGGCCAGCGCGTCCCTGCCGTGCGGGCGCTAGCCACTCAACGTGAGAAGTCGGGTGAAACGCCTCTTGCGACACTCGCGGAGTTCTTCGTGTTGGGCAGGGCAGTGCGGGTGGAGGCGCTCAGCCGGGCGCTGCCGACCCTGGGAGTGGAGTGCGCGATAAGGCTCGGGCTGGCACGCGCTGAGCTCGCTAAACGCGCAGAGCTCGCTGAGCCCAATGTCGATCTCCGTCCATACAGCTTTGTGGACGCGCGTGGGGCGGCGGAGTGGTGGATCGCCTCTGATCTGGGTGAGCTCGCCCTCGGTCATGCCTTGCCCATCGATCACGTGTTGGGCGTCGGGGGCGCATCCGTGACGCTGAGTGGTCTCATGCTGCAGGCGCCGGTGGAGCGCGCGCTCGACCTCGGCACCGGATGCGGGATCCAGGCGATGCACGCCTCTCGCCACGCTCGGCACGTCGTCGCGACGGACATCTCGACTCGCGCCCTCGAGCTGGCGGAGCTGAACATTGCACTGAATCGGATCGAGAACGTCGAGTGCCGGCTCGGCAGCCTGTTCGAACCCGTCGCCGGAGAAGCCTTCGATCACATCGTCACCAACCCGCCCTTCGTGATCACGCCGCGTAGTGATGGGGTCCCCGAGTACGAGTACCGAGATGGCGGGATGGTCGGCGACGGCCTCGTGGAGTCGGTCATCCGCTCAGCGGGCGAGCACTTGACGCCGGGCGGCGTGGCCCAGTTGCTGGCCAATTGGGAGTACCAGTCCGGCGCGGATGCGTTCGATCGCGTCGCCGGCTGGATCGACACCTCCATCGTTCCGGTCGACTCCTGGGTGATCGAGCGAGAGAAGCAGGATGCGGCCGAATACGCGGAGACGTGGATTCGCGACGGTGGCACGCTGCCCGGAACCGCCGACTTCGACACGCTGCTCGACGCGTGGCTGACCGATTTCGCCGAACGCGGCGTCGACGCGGTCGGGTTCGGGTATGTTCTTCTCCGGCGTCCCGCCGAGGGTGCACCGACTCTCCGCCGGCACGAGAGGATGCACGGGACGCTCGGCGCCAACGAGGCCGGCCTCGGCGTGCACCTCGGCTCCGCCCTTCAGGCGCACGACTGGCAGGCAGCGCTCGATGACCCGGGGTTTGCGGCGACAAGATTCGCTGCGGCAGCCGATCTGACGGAGGAACGGCATTTCTGGCCGGGCGACGAGTCACCCACGGCGATGCTGCTGCGCCAGGGCGGCGGCTTCGGGCGCGCGATTCAGGGCGACACGGCATTGATCGCCTTCGTCGGCGCCTGCGACGGCGAACTCCCGGCGGGTGTCATCATCGGCGCGATCGCCCAACTGCTCGAGGTCGACGAGGCGGCCCTCGCCGCGGAACTGCTGCCCGTCATTCGCGCGCTCGTGGTGGACGGGATGCTTGTCCCGGTCGAGTAGGGCGAGCTCGGCAACAGTGGCGAGTCGGCAACCCCGTCGGCGGCACGCCGGCCACGTCTCAGCGCCGCACGGCGACCAATTCGACGTCGGCCAGCGCACCGCCGCTCACCGTGGCTATAAGGAACGTCCCGTGCGGTTGCCGACGCCGATCTGTCGGCGAGCCCGGATTGAGCAGGCGCAGTCCGCCCTCCGTCGTCGTGTCCCACGGGATGTGGCTGTGTCCGAAGACCAGCACATCCGTCCCCGCGAAGTCGCGCTCGCATCTGGCTTCGCGACCGGCCGCCGAACCGGTCTCATGGATCACGGCAAACGTCAGACCGCCGATCTCCGCGCGCGCGATCTCCGGTAGTCGAGCGCGCAGGTCTGCGCCGTCGTTGTTCCCGTAGACGCCCACGAACCGCTTCGCGCGGGATTCGATCGCGTCGAGCGTGGCGAGGTCCACCCAGTCGCCGGCGTGGATGACGACATCAGCGCCATCGATCGCCCGCCACAGCTGGGCGGGCAGGGCCCGAGCGCGCGTGGGCACATGGGTGTCGGAGACGATCAGGATGCGGATCGGCGCGGTCATTGTTCCAGCGTACGGATGCACCGGGCTCGGGTGCTCGGCGCTCTTCCATGGTGCGGACTTTTCCACAACCCCGACCTCTCCACAGACCGATGGCAAGCGGTTCGCAAACTCCGTTTCGAGGAATAGCGTCGAGACATGGACCTCAGAACTCTCGGAAACAGCGGAACGGTCGTCTCCTCCTTCGCCCTCGGCACAATGACGTTCGGTGCGGAAGCCGACGAACAGGCATCGCACAACATCATCGAAACGTTTCTCGAGGCGGGCGGCACGTTCATCGACACGGCCGACGTCTACAGCGCGGGCACGTCGGAGACGATCATCGGGCGCTGGCTTGCCACACACCCCGGTCGCCGTGATGGGATCGTGATCGCCACGAAAGGCCGCTTCCCGATGGGCGAAGGCGCCAACGATATCGGCCTGTCCCGCACACATCTGCGCCGAGCGCTCGATGCCTCGCTCTCCCGCCTCGGCATCGACAACATCGACCTGTACCAGATGCACGCCTGGGATGCACGCACGCCTCTCGAGGAGACCCTGCGGTTTCTCGACGACGCCGTCACGGCCGGCAAGATCTCGTACTACGGCTTCTCGAACTATCTCGGCTGGCAGCTGACCAAGGCGGTCCAAACAGCACAGCGGCACGGATGGGCGGCACCGGTCACACTCCAGCCCCAGTACAACCTGCTTGTGCGCGGCATCGAGCACGAGGTCGTTCCCGCGGCTCTGGATGCGGGAATCGGTCTGCTGCCGTGGTCGCCGCTCGCGGGCGGCTGGCTGAGCGGCAAATACACCCGAGACGAGGCGCCGACCGGTGCGACTCGTCTCGGGGAGAACCCCACACGCGGCATGGAGGCCTGGGAGAAGCGCAACGCCGACCCGCGCACCTGGGAAGTCATCGAGGCGGTCGGAAGCGTTGCGTCCGAGATCGGAGCGACGGCCTCCGAGGTGGCGCTCGCGTGGCTGGCGGCACAACCAGCGGTCACATCCGTGATCCTCGGTGCGCGTACCGTCGAACAACTGACAGACAACCTGGGCGCGACCGACCTGCATCTCAGCGACGCCCAGCTGGCCTTCTTGAGCGACGCGAGTACTCCTCGATCCGACGACTACCCATACGGTGTGCCGGCGCGGCAGCAGCGGCACCGCAAACTCGAGGGCGGCCGATGACGGACGCTACGCGGAACGTCGGCCGGTGAGCGTCAGAGATCGGGGGGAGCGCGTCGGAGATCGGGGAGAGCGTGCGCAGCTTGCATTGACGCTTCTCGTTGCCGGGACCTTCTTCATGGAGAACTTGGACGGGACCATCCTTGCAACCGCGGCGCCGACCATCGGCCGCGCCTACGGGATCGGCTCGGCGGCTGTCGGCATCGCGATCACGGCCTACCTGGTCACCCTGGCCGTGCTCATCCCGATCTCCGGATGGCTGACCGAGCGTCTCGGCGCCCGAACCGTCTTCGCGGGTGCGATCGCCGTCTTCACGATCGCTTCGGCGCTCTGTGCCGCCAGTGGCGACCTGGCGCAGTTGACAGTGATGCGCGTCCTGCAGGGCGCCGGTGGCGCGATGATGGTTCCGGTCGGACGCCTGGCTGTCCTGCGCGTGACCGAGAAACGAGACCTCGTGCGGGCGATCGCGTGGCTCACCTGGCCGGCGCTCGTCGCGCCGATCTTCGCCCCACTCGTCGGCGGGCTCCTGGTCACCTACGCGAGTTGGCAATGGATCTTCCTGCTGAACATTCCTCTCGGTGGCGTGGCCTTCGTCGCTGCGGTCCGTCTGACGCCGATGGGCGAAGCGAGTTCGCGCAAGCCGCTCGACTGGCTCGGTTTCGTGCTGACGTTCACGGGTGTCGGCGGCATCGTCGTGTTCGGCGCGCTGCTCGCTGATTCGGCCGCGCCCGCCGGTGCGACGATCGTGGCCGGGGGTGCCGGGGCCGCTCTCACTGCTGCGGCGATCTGGCATCTCGGCCGGACCACGCATCCCCTGCTGGATCTGCGCGCGTTCCGCATCGAGACGTTCCGGGTGACGCACTCAGGCGGATCCCTGTTCCGCCTGACGATCTCCGCGGTGCCGTTCCTACTGCCGCTGTTCTTCCAAGACGCGCTCGGCTGGTCGCCGATACAGGCCGGCGCCGTGGTTCTGGCGCTGTTCGTCGGCAATCTCTTGATCAAACCGGCGACGACGCCGCTGCTGGCCCGGTGGGGGTTCCGTACGGTGCTGATCTGGTCGACGACCGGCGCCGTGGCCACGATGCTGCTGTCGGCGTTCATCGCTGCCCTCACACCTGTGGCGCTCGTGGTCGCACTTCTCCTGGTGAGCGGCATGACGCGATCCTCGGGCTTCACCGCTTACAACACGATCGCTTTCGCCGACGTACCGGTGCCGCAGATGACCGGAGCGAACACCCTGGCGTCGACCGTGCAGCAGATCGCGGCGGGACTGGGCGTCGCAGTCGGCGCGGTCGCGCTCCGCTTCGGCGCGCCCGTTTCCGCCGCGATCGGAATGGGGGATCGGGCGGGTGCCTACCGAGTCGCCTTCGTGCTCATCGCCGTCATCGCGCTGGTGCCGGTCGTCGAAGCGCTGCGGCTGTCACGGACTGCCGGCGAGAACATCCAACCGACCCACCGCATGCGAGTTCGTGCGAAAGCGTGAGTCAGCCATCCACCGTGAGTGCGCAAGCGATGCAGAGCTCTGCGGTCGGACGGGCACGCAGCCGGTCCACACCGATCGGGCGTCCGCAACGGAAGCACACCCCGAAAGACCCGTCGGAGACACGGCTAAGCGCCGCATCCACCGCAGTGATGTCGTCGGCGGTCTGCACACGCAGGCTCTGCAAACGCGTCCACTCGTAGGAGAGCGTCGGTCCTTCCGGATCGTGTTCGTCGTCGGCGGTTCCCTCCGACCGGGCCGAGAGCACGGCGCCGAGCGACTCGGCCAGACGTTGCGACTCGCCCAGATCATCCGTTCTCCGCGAATGCAGCAACGCGGCGAGCTCCGTCAGCTCGTCCTCCGTCAGCTCACTTTCGGTCACCATGCCGCACCCCAGGCGGTCTTGCGCATCAACATCCCGTGCACCCCATTTCACTTGCTGCCGTTCACGAGCGAGCCCTCCCCAAGGCCGCGGTCGATCGGCGGCGCTGCCGAAAGTCGCGGCGGATGCTCGCCGACGGTCTCGAGAGTACGCCTCCCCGGCCCGCGCAGCTCAGCGAACGGGCAGCGTTTCCTCGATGAGGCCGACGATCTCCGGGGCGTCCGGTTCGACCGTCGGGCGGAAACGGTGAACAGTTCCCTCAGGGGTGATCACGAATTTCTCGAAATTCCACTTCACCTTGCCGGCTTTGCCCGCCGCATCCGGAGTCTTGGTGAGCTCTGCGTAGAGGGGATGCTGGGATTTGCCGTTCACTTTCACCTTCTCCATCATCGGGAAGGTCACACCCCACGTGGTGGAGCAGTACTCCTTGATGGCATCGGTCGAACTCAGCTCCTGGAGGAACTGGTTGCTCGGAAAGCCGATGACCGTGAAACCGCGCTCGCCGTAGGTCTTCTGCAGCTGTTCGAGCTTCTCGTACTGCGGCGCCAGACCGCATCGGGAGGCGACGTTGACGACGAGGATGACTTTGCCGTCGTACTTTGCCAGGGAGGTCGCTTCGCCGTCGATCGTCGCGAAGGGGATGTCAGTGAGACTCATACGGCGAGCTTATGCATGCGTGACATGTATTCGTATGCATCCTTCGAACTGTCCAGCCAAGATTCAGCCAAGACGACTTTTTCGCTATGCGGCAAGCGTCACGAGCGGGGTCTCCGCATCCGCGACCCACTCGTTGAGCGAGCCGTCGTACAGTGCCACATCCGCGCGACCGAGGAGCGTCAGGGCAAGCGCATCGGAAGCGGCGGCGATGCCGGCGCCGCAGTAGACGATGATGCGGTCGCGGGATTCGAGTGCATCGGCGAACACGGCGTGCAGCTCACCGACGGACAGGTAAGCGTTGCTCTCCCTCGACACGAGGCGACCTGCGGGCGCGCTCAGGCTCCCGGGGATGTGTCCCGGACGCGAGCGCTGGCCGGCCTCCCCGCTGAATTCCTTCGGCGGCACGGCGCAGATCAGGGTCCCGGATGCTGTCCCATCGACGATCGCGGCGACATCGGCCTTGTCCACCCAGAGTTCCGCCCGTTCCGTAGCGGCGAAGTGCACGCCGCCCTGCGGTTGGACGTGGCCGAGCTCGGTGCTGCGTCCCTCGGCCTTCCACTTGGCGATACCGCCGTCGAGGACGGCGACGCGGTCGTAGCCGAATGCGCGGAACAGCCACCAGATTCGGGAGGCCCACTGCCCGACGGACGCGTCGTAGACGATGACGGTGGTCTCGTTGTCGATGCCGACGGCCTCCGCTGCCGCCTCGAATACGGCGGCATCGGGGCGAGCGAACGGATACGCCCCGGCGGGGTCGCTGAACACGTCCAGCAGATCGGCGAAGACCGCTCCTGGAACGTGTCCGTCGACCAGGTACTGGTCGAGCCCGCTCAGCGAGGTGGTGCGCCCGTCGGGACGGCTCGCCGAAACGACGGTGGCGTCGAGGATGACGAGCCCGTCCGATCCGAGGTGGTCGGCCAGCCACTGGGTCGAGACGATGGGCCTGTCGAGCGCGGCGGCAAGGGAGCCGGTCGTGGTAGAAGATGTGCTGCTCACGCCGTCCACGCTAGCCAGCCTTGGCGCATCCGCCTACGGGAACAGCAACGCGGCGTAACGCGACGAACGCCCGGCGGCCTTCCGCCGGCACCTAACGCTCAGCACTCGATGACGTTGACCGCCAGACCGCCCTCGCTCGTCTCTTTGTACTTGGTCGACATGTCGAGGCCGGTCTGCCGCATCGTCTCGATCACCGTGTCGAGCGAGACGAGATGCGATCCGTCGCCGTGCAACGCGAGCCGCGCTGCTGAGACCGCTGTCGAGGAGGCGATGGCGTTTCGTTCGATGCAGGGGATCTGCACGAGGCCGCCGACCGGGTCGCAGGTGAGGCCGAGGTGGTGTTCCATCGCGATCTCCGCAGCGTTCTCCACCTGGTGCGGGCTGCCGCCGAGCACGGCGCAGAGCGCGCCGGCCGCCATCGCGCAAGCCGAACCGACCTCGGCCTGGCAGCCGCCTTCGGCACCCGAGATCGACGCGTTCGCCTTGAAAAGGGAGCCGATCGCGGTGGCAGTGAGCAGGTACTGACGGATGCCCTCCGGTGAGGCGCCGGGCACGAAACGCAGGTAGTAGTGGGCGACGGCGGGAACGATTCCTGCCGCGCCGTTCGTCGGAGCCGTCACGACCCGGCCACCCGAGGCGTTCTCCTCGTTCACCGCCAGAGCGAAAGCGTGCAGCCACTCGATCGAGGTGTCGCGCGCGGGGATACGGTCGGCGGCCTCCAGATGCTCGCGCAGCGCCGCCGCGCGGCGCTTGACTCCGAGTCCGCCGGGCAGCGTGCCGTCGCCGGCAAGACCGTTGGCGACGCACTCGGCCATCGCTGACCAGATGAGGTCGAGGCGTTCGCTCGTGGCATCGGCGCCGTGAATGGCCGCTTCGTTCCGCCGCGCCACCTCGCAGATCGGGATACCGAGCTCATCGCAGAGCCGCAGCAACTCCTCGGAGCTTTCATACGGCAGCGGGTGCTCCGCTCTGGCCGCCAGCGCCGCCTCCTCGCCGTCACGGCGGATGAATCCGCCGCCGATCGAGTAGAAGGTCTCTTCGAGCAGGGGGAGCGCGGCCGCGTCGCCGTTCGGCGCGGTACCCCAAGCGCTGAGCGTCAGGGCGTTCGGGTGGCCCGGCAGCCGGGTGCGCGGTTCGAACGCGATGTCACCGTTGGCGATGGGGATTTCGTGGTTCCCCGCCAGCTGCAGCGTCGACTGCGGGCCGAGCGCGGCCCACACACCCCGCACATCCTCGGGTCGGCAGTTCTCCGGCTCGAATCCGGAGAGTCCGGCGATGACGGCGTCGGGCGTTCCATGTCCGATTCCCGTCGACCCGAGGGAGCCGTAAAGCGTGCAGGTCACCCTGGCGACACGATCGAGGATGCCGTCGGCGGCCAAGCGGTCCGCGAAGGCCTTTGCCGCCCGCAGGGGTCCGACAGTGTGCGAACTCGAGGGACCGATGCCGATCGAGAAGAGGTCGAAGGCCGAGACGTACGCTGTCATATCCATCAGTTTACGTCGGTCGAGGTGCAAGATCCGTGCGTCGGGATGCACTTTGGCGCGCGGATGTGGCGCGAACGGTCGAGAGGTCGACGCTCCCATTGAGGCAACTCAGGTTGACAAATCGTCGTTAGCAACCTAGGTTGCTTATATGGTTCCTCCGACTCCACCACCGCCTCCGATCGGCGGTGCCGCGGACGGCCTCGCCGCCGTCGTCGCGCTCCGCGAACTCGCCGATCGCCTCGAAGACGCCGAGGTCGAGAGAGCGCTGCGCGCGGGTTGGACCTGGACACAGGTCGCCGATGCCCTCGGGGTCACGCGGCAGGCCGTGCACAAGAAGCATCTGCGCCGAGTGGCCGGCGCGGGGATCGAATTGAGGAGACGAAATGGCTGAGCGACCAGACCACGATCGAGACGACCACCGGATGTCGCGGGCTCTGCGCGCAACCGTCATCCGCGCCGTGGAGGAGGCGCGCATCCGAAGGGCACCGCTCGTCGAAGCCGAGCACCTGTTGCTCGCCCTCTCGTTGGAAGCAGGAAGTCCGGCTGCCGGCGCCCTGGATGCGGC
>DASYGJ010000345.1:0-3718 GCA_035999915.1 Leifsonia sp. | reverse complement strand
CTCGCATCGCTCTGCGACTTCGACACCCGGGTCTGCTCGATGCCGAGAGCGGCGAAGACGGGTCCTCGCTGGGCGCGTTCGACCGCGATCTCGAGGGCGGAACGCTCGTCCGGCGGCGTCGGATCCATCAGTTCGTCGACGGTCACGCCGAGCGCGGCGGCGATCGTGCGCAGGAGGGCGAGGCGCGGCTCGCGGTTGCCGTTCTCGATGGTGGAGACCTGCGACGGCGCGCGGTCGATCGCCGTCGCCAGCGCGTCCAGGGTCAGTCCGCGGGCGATGCGGTATGAGCGGATGCGCCGCCCCAGTGTGAGGGCGTCGACGTTCGCGTCCTCTTCGACGGTCTCGGTCATGCAGGCAATGCTGACACTTCGCGGATGTTCTGGCAAACAGAAGAAGTGCTGTTCTTCTGGTGGCGAATCCGTCTCGAAGGTGTTGCGGGAGGCGCAGGCTCGGTGCAACAGACCAGCACTCACGACCACGGAGGTCACGATGAGCACCGACAACACCATCCGCCCCGACGACGCCGCCCGACCCGGCGACACCGTCCAGACGGCCGCCGAACTTCAGTTCGAGTGGGACGCCGACCCGCGCTGGTCGGGTATCCGCCGCGACTACACCGCCGACGATGTCGTCGCTCTGCGCGGTCCGGTGCGGGAGGAGCAGACGCTCGCTCGCCGCGGCGCCGAGAAGCTGTGGCAGCTGATCCAACGCGACGACACCGAGTGGGTCGCGGCGCTCGGTGCTCTCACCGGCAATCAGGCCGTGCAGCAGGTGCGAGCCGGACTGGAGGCCATCTACCTCTCGGGATGGCAGGTGGCGGCCGACGCCAACCTGGCCGGCCAGACCTACCCCGATCAGAGCCTGTACCCGGCCAACTCGGTGCCCGCCGTTGTGCGCCGCATCAACAACGCGCTGCTGCGGGCCGGGCAGATCGAAGGTACCGAAGGGTCCGTGTCCGACTGGATGGCGCCGATCATCGCGGATGCCGAGGCCGGCTTCGGCGGGCCCCTCAACGCGTACGAGCTCATGCACTCGATGATCCAGGCCGGCGCGGCCGGGGTGCACTGGGAGGACCAGCTCGCCAGCGAGAAGAAGTGCGGGCACATGGGCGGCAAGGTGCTCGTGCCCACCGGGCAGCACATCCGAACTCTCAATGCGGCGAGACTCGCAGCCGACGTTGCCGGGGTGCCCACCATCGTCATCGCCCGAACGGATGCGCTGGCCGCCACCTTGCTCACCAGCGACCACGACGACCGCGACCGCGAATTCCTGACCGGTACGCGCACCGCCGAAGGATTCTACGAGGTGCGCAACGGCATCGACACGGTGATCGCTCGGGGCTTGGCCTATGCCCCATACGCCGACCTGCTCTGGGTCGAGAGCGCGGAGCCGGATCTCGAACTCGCCCGGCTCTTCGCCGAACGCATCCACCGGGACTTCCCGGGAAAGAAGCTGGCATACAACTGCTCGCCCTCCTTCAACTGGAAGTCCCACCTCGACGACGACCAGATCGCCCGGTTCCAGCGGGAGCTCGCGAGCTACGGCTATGCGTTCCAGTTCATCACTCTGGCCGGCTTCCACGCTCTCAACCACTCCATGTTCACCCTCGCCCAGGACTACGCCGCGCGCCACATGAGCGCATACGTCGACCTGCAGGAAGCGGAATTCGCGTCCGAGCGAGACGGCTACACCGCCACCCGCCACCAGCGGGAGGTCGGCACCGGCTACTTCGACCGAATCGCGACGGCGCTCAACCCCGACAGCGCCACGCTCGCCCTGGTCGGCTCCACCGAGGAGCACCAGTTCTAACCGACTCGCACCACAAGACAAGAAAGTAGGAACCCATCATGATCGAGATCACTGGGCCCGACGGCGACCGTTTCGACGAGATCCTCACCCCCGACGCCATCGCTTTCCTCGACCACCTGCACCAGTGCTTCGCCTCCCGGCGGCAAGAGATCCTTCTGGAACGGCTGCGCAAGCGCATCGACTCGGCCAACGGCCGCGATCCGCAGTTCCTCAGTCGCACCGCCGCGATCCGTGATGACTCGACCTGGCGAGTGGCCGGCGCAGGCCCCGGCCTGCACGACCGCCGCGTCGAGATCACCGGGCCGACCGACCCTAAGATGACGATCAACGCACTCAACTCGGGAGCGAAAGTGTGGCTGGCCGACCTCGAGGATGCCACGAGCCCCACCTGGCAGAACATCGTGGGCGGACAGATCTCCCTGTCCGACGCCATCCGAGGCCGCATCGCGTTCACCAGCGCGGAAGGCAAGGAGTACCACGTCACGACGCCGGCCGAGCACACGCCGACCATCGTGATGCGGCCCCGCGGCTGGCACCTCGTCGAGAAGAACCTCACCTTCACCGACCGTGCAGGGCGCACGTCGCCGGCCTCCGCATCGCTCGTCGACTTCGGGCTGTACTTCTGGCACAACGCGGATGCGCTGGTCGCCGCCGGCCGCGGACCATACTTCTACCTGCCAAAGCTGGAAAGCCACGAAGAAGCGCGCCTCTGGAACGACATCTTCGCGTTCGCGCAGCAGCGCATCGAGATGCCGGTCGGCACCGTCCGCGCGACCGTTCTGATCGAGACGATCCAGGCGGCCTTCGAAATGGAGGAGATCCTCTTCGAGTTGCGCGACCACTGCGCCGGACTGAACGCCGGGCGCTGGGACTACATCTTCTCCATCATCAAAACCTTCCTCACCCGCGGCCGACGTTTCGCGTTCCCCGACCGGGACCGCATCACGATGACCGTCCCGTTCATGCGCGCGTACACCGAGTTGCTCGTCGCGACCTGCCACAAGCGGGGCGCGCACGCGATCGGCGGCATGAGCGCCTTCATCCCCAACCGCAGGGATGCCGAGGCGACCGAACGTGCCCTGGCGAAAGTCGCGGATGACAAGCGACGCGAAGCGGGCGACGGCTTCGACGGAACCTGGGTGGCCCATCCCGACCTCATCCCGACGGCGCTCGCCGAGTTCGACGCGGTGCTGGGGGAGCGGCCCAACCAGGTCGACCGGATGCGCGACGACGTGCACGTGAGTGCCGGCGACCTGCTCGACATCTCCACCGCGGGCGGGACGGTCACTCTGGGAGGCGTGCGTGAGAGCGTCTCCGTGGCTCTCCGTTACATCGAGTCGTGGCTGCGCGGGATCGGTGCGGTCGCGATCGACAATCTGATGGAGGACGCGGCCACGGCGGAGATCTCCCGCTCCCTGCTCCGGCAGTGGATCGAGAACCGCATCGTGACGGAGGAGGGGACGACCGTCGACGCCGCACTCGTTTCGCATCTCCTCGAGACGGAGGTCGCCCGCTTGCGTGGCACGCCGGGGAGCCGCTTCGACGATGCGGGGGAGGTGCTGCGCGAGGTCGCGCTGGGCGAGGAGTTCCCCACGTTCCTCACCATCGGCGCCTACGCCCGCTTCCTCGCGGTGCCCGAGCCCGCTCTGGCGCTCGCCGGCTGACGCCGCGGCCTCCGCCCACTCCGCCCACTCCGCCCACTCCGCCCAAAGTAACCGCCGAGTCCACAGACTCTCTGTGGACTCGGCGGCTTTTGGCGGATTTTGGGTGGACTCGGCGGTTCGGACTCTCGCGCACTGGTCGCCGCGGTGGGACCATGAGTTATGTCGATCATCGAAACCGTCAGTGAGGACGAGGCGACGGATCCGGTCGCCACCTTCTACGAGGCCGACCGCAAGGATCTCGGCTA
>DASYGJ010000329.1:0-1508 GCA_035999915.1 Leifsonia sp. | reverse complement strand
TCCCCACGACCAGCATCGACAGGCCGAGGACGTCGGACAGCAGGATGAACTCCTGACGCTTGTCGTCGGTGATGTGGCCGGTGCGGGTGAGGAACTCAATCCCCGCAAACCACTCCTCTTCGGTCAGCTTGACCTCCGAGGCGAACGCGTGCAGGTGCGCGACCAGGCTCTGGATGATCTCCTGGAAACGTTCGGAGCTGCAGTTGCCAAGGCTGCTCAGAACGGCCTGTGTGAGCTCCTCGTCAGCGAGATTGCGCGTGCTCAATCGTTCTCTCCTCGGCCTCGGGACTGTTGAGGAATTCTAGGCTCGGTGTCAGGGTTCCCACCGACGTTGCGCAACAGCGAGTGAGGAGCCGTGATCAGATGCCCGACAGCACCGCCAGTAGTTCCGCGCCGCTGACCGGCCAGGAGTATCTGGAGAGCCTGCGCGACAGCCGGGAGGTGTACGTGTACGGCGAACGCGTCAAGGACGTCACCACGCATCCCGCGTTTCGCAACACGGCGCGCTCGATCGCACGGCTGTACGACGCGCTGCACGACGACCAGTACCGCGACGTGCTGACGACCGAGACCGACACGGGCAGCGGCGGTCGCACCCACAAGTTCTTCCGTTACCCCAAGAGCGCCGAGGACTGCGTCGGCGACCTCGGGGCGATCGCGCAGTGGGCGCGGCTGACGTACGGCTGGCTCGGCCGCAGCCCGGACTACAAGGCGGCCTTCCTCGCGACGCTCGGCGCCAACTCCGACTTCTACGAGCCCTACCAGGAGAACGCCAAGCGCTGGTACCGCGAGGCGCAGGAGCGGGTGCTGTATTGGAACCACGCGATCATCCACCCGCCGGTGGACCGCAACCGGCCACCCGACGAGGTCGGCGACGTGTTCATGCACGTCGAGGAGGAGCGCGACGACGGGCTCGTCGTCACCGGCGCGAAGGTCGTGGCGACCGGTTCGGCGCTGACGCACTTCAACTTCATCGCGCACTACGGCCCAGTGCCGCTGCAGAAGAAGGAGTTCGCGATCGTCTGCGCGGTCGCGATGGGCACGCCCGGCGTGAAGCTGATCTGCCGGCCGTCGTACGAGATGGTCGCCGAGGTGATGGGCAGCCCGTTCGACTATCCGCTGTCCAGCCGTCTGGACGAGAACGACGCGATCTTCATCTTCGACAAGGTGCTCGTGCCGTGGGAGAACGTGTTCGTCTACGGCGACATCGAGAAGGCCAACAACTTCTTCCCGTTCACGGGCTTCATCCCGCGCTTCTGCTTCCACGGCTGCATCCGCCTGGCGGTCAAGCTCGATTTCATCGCCGGGCTGCTGATGAAGGCGGTCGAGGCGACCGGAACCAAGGACTTCCGCGGCGTGCAGGCCCAGGTGGGGGAGGTGCTCGCCTGGCGCAACATGCTGTGGGGGCTGGCGAACGCGATGGCCCGCGATCCGCAGCCGTGGAAGGAGGGCGCGGTCCTGCCCAACATGGACTACGCGATGGCCTACCGGCTGTTCTCGACGATCGG
>DASYGJ010000316.1:0-4963 GCA_035999915.1 Leifsonia sp. | reverse complement strand
CAGCAGGTGTACCTGCGCGAGACGTCTCCGTTGATCGACGTGTACGGCCGCCGTGACCTTCTGGTCGCGGTGGATGGTCTCGGCGATGTCGATGTCGTCGCCGAACGCATCCGGAATGCACTCGCCGAGAGAGGCATCCGCCCCGTTTCGGAGTGCGACTCCGAGCCGGTGGCGTAGGTCCTTGGCTTTCCAGCGTTCGATGTATAAGTCGCCCGCGCAGCTCCGGCTGATGGTGGCGCCCGGTCTCGCAACGGCGGCGTCACTCGATGCGGTGCAGCGTGCGGTGGCCGCGGGTGTGTCCACCCTCGAACTCGACGCTCTCGCCGAGCAGGCCATCCTCGCGGCCGGCGGCAAGCCCAACTTCAAACTTGAGCAGGGCTACCACCACACGATCTGCTCGTCGGTGAACGACGAGGTCGTTCACGGGATCCCCGGTCCGCGCATCCTCGAGCCCGGCGACATCGTCTCGATCGACAGCGGGGCCATCCTCGACGGCTGGAACGGCGACGCCGCCCGCAGCTTCGTGGTTCCTGATCCGTCCCGCCCCGAGGTGATCGCCGAGCGGCAGAAGCTCTCCGACGTGACCGAGCAGTCGCTCTGGGAGGGCATCGCCCGCCTGGCGACGGCGACTCACCTCAACGAGGTGGGGGAGGCGGTGGAAGCCTACATCCTCTCGCAGGGCGAGTACGGCATCCTCACCGACTACATCGGTCATGGCATCGGGCGGCGGATGCACGAGGAACCCCCAGTCTTCAACTACCGTGTGCGCGCAAAAGGCCCCGAGGTGAAACCCGGTCTCGTCGTCGCGATCGAGCCGATGGTTGTTCTGGGCGGAGCGGACACGTACGTGAAAGACGACGGGTGGACCGTCGCGACGGAGGACGGCAAAGCTGCGGCTCACTGGGAGCACAGCGTGGCCGTGCACAAAGACGGCATCTGGGTGCTGACAGCGGCGGACGGCGGCGCAGCCGGGCTCGCCCGTTTCGGCATCGTCCCCGCACCGCTCGCCTAGAGCGAACGGCCGATCATACACGCGGTTTGGCGAAACACCAGGGAATCACCTAAGATTGATCCTTGGTGTCTTGGGCGCGCTTTTGCGTGCCGTCACCACTATCAACGCACGACCAGCAAACAATACTTTTAGCGACAGTGAGGCTATGGCCAAAAAAGACGGTGTCATCGAGATCGAAGGATCTGTTGTCGAAGCGCTGCCCAATGCGATGTTCCGCGTTGAGCTGACCAACGGCCACAAGGTTCTTGCCCACATCTCCGGCAAGATGCGTCAGCACTACATCCGGATCCTCCCCGAGGACCGGGTGATCGTAGAGCTGAGCCCCTACGACCTGACCCGCGGCCGGATCGTCTACCGCTACAAGTAAAGGCTGCTGTAAGTAACGGCCCCGCCACCGGGTTGCCCCTGGCGAGGTACGAGGACAGCGAACAAAGGTAAGAGAACTATGAAGGTCAAGCCTTCCGTCAAGAAGATCTGCGACAAGTGCAAGGTCATCCGTCGCAACGGACGGGTCATGGTCATCTGCGAGAACCCGCGCCACAAGCAGCGTCAGGGCTAGCAGCAGCTCCACAACTCAATATCTCCAAAGCACGATAGATACACAAAGCGATTCCAGAACCTGCGCTGCAGGGGACACCCCCGGTTGGAGGCCGGGGCACCGGAATCGCCCCACACCTCCACTCACTCACAGGAGAAAGCCACAATGGCACGTCTAGCAGGCGTCGACATCCCGCGCGAGAAGCGCGTAGAGGTCGCACTCACATACATCTACGGCGTCGGCCGCACCCGGGCCCTCAAGACCCTTTCCGACACCGAGATCGACGGCAACATCCGCGTCAAAGATCTGACCGACGACCAGCTCGTCGCTCTCCGCGACTACATCGAAGGCAACTTCAAGGTTGAAGGTGACCTCCGCCGCGAGGTCGCCGCCGACATCCGCCGCAAGGTCGAGATCGGCAGCTACGAGGGTATCCGCCACCGCAAGGGCCTCCCGGTCCGCGGACAGCGCACCAAGACCAACGCTCGCACCCGCAAGGGCCCGAAGCGCACCGTGGCCGGCAAGAAGAAGGCTCGCTAGGCCTCCGCCAGCAGCCTCGCCTTTAGGATTCAGGAGAAATCATGGCAGCACCCAAGTCGGCCGTTCGCAAGCCGCGCAAGAAAGAGAAGAAGAACATCGCCGTGGGCCAGGCCCACATCAAGTCGACGTTCAACAACACCATCGTTTCGATCACCGACACCACCGGTGCGGTCATCAGCTGGGCGTCCTCGGGTGGCGTCGGCTTCAAGGGTTCGCGCAAGTCGACCCCGTTCGCCGCTCAGCTCGCCGCCGAGTCGGCCGCGCGCCAGGCTCAGGAGCACGGTATGAAGAAGGTCGACGTCTTCGTGAAGGGCCCGGGCTCAGGTCGCGAGACGGCGATCCGTTCGCTGCAGGCAGCCGGTCTCGAGGTCGGTTCGATCAACGACGTGACACCGCAGGCGCACAACGGTTGCCGCCCGCCCAAGCGTCGCCGCGTCTAACCAGTTCAGTATCCATTTTCGCGCAAGCGAGGCGGCGACTTCGTCGTCGCCTCGCGCGCGATCGCAAGTGTCATATAGCGGACACTTAGCCGAAAGGAAATTAAATAGTGCTTATTGCACAGCGTCCAACGCTCGCCGAAGAGAACATTTCCGAGTTCCGTTCGCGGTTCGTGATCGAGCCCCTGGAGCCTGGCTTCGGTTACACCCTCGGCAACTCGCTTCGCCGCACGCTGCTTTCCTCGATCCCCGGCGCCGCCGTGACGAGCATCCGCATCGACGGTGTTCTGCACGAGTTCAGCACCGTTCCGGGTGTGAAGGAAGATGTCACCGAGATCATCCTGAACATCAAGGGTCTCGTTGTCTCCAGCGAGCACGACGAGCCCATCACGGCGTACCTGCGCAAGACGGGTGCCGGTCAGGTCACTGCGGCTGACATCTCGGCTCCGGCGGGTGTGGAGATCCACAACCCCGAGCTCGTCATCGCGACCCTCAACGACAAGGCGAAGTTCGAGGTCGAACTGACCATCGAGCGTGGGCGTGGATACGTCTCCGCCACCCAGAACCGCAACGAGTACAGCGAGGCGGGCCAGATCCCGATCGACTCGATCTACTCGCCGGTCCTCAAGGTCACCTACCGCGTCGAGGCCACCCGTGCCGGTGAGCGCACCGACTTCGACCGTCTCGTCGTCGACGTGGAGACCAAGCAGGCCATCAGCCCCCGCGACGCCATCGCTTCGGCCGGCCGCACGCTGACCGAGCTGTTCGGTCTCGCCCGCGAGCTCAACACCGCGGCTGAGGGCATCGAGATTGGCCCCGCGCCGGTCGACGCCGTGCTCAGCTCCGAACTGTCGATGCCGATCGAGGACCTCGACCTGTCGGTGCGGTCGTACAACTGCCTCAAGCGTGAGGGCATCAACACGGTCAGCGAGCTCGTCTCGCTGTCGGAGACGCAGCTCATGAACATCCGCAACTTCGGTCAGAAGTCGGTGGATGAGGTCAAGGACAAGCTCACCGAGATGGGCCTGTCGCTCAAGGATTCGGTGCCCGGGTTCGACGGCGCTCACTTCTACAGCGGCTACGAAGAGGACGAGACCAGCGTCTGAGGTTCGTCTTCCGACGACGCCGACTGTTAGATCAACACCACCGATTTTCAAACTGGAGATAACCGATCATGCCTAAGCCCACCAAGGGCCCCCGCCTCGGAGGCGGTCCCGCGCACGAGCGCCTGATGCTCGCCAACCTGGCGGCTGCGCTGTTCACGCACAAGAGCATCAAAACCACCGAGACCAAGGCCAAGCGCCTGCGTCCGCTGGCGGAGCGTCTCATCACGTTCGCGAAGCGCGGCGACCTGCACGCCCGTCGCCGGGTGCTCGCCACCATCCACGACAAGGGTGTGGTGCACGAGCTGTTCACCGAGATCGCACCGCTCGTCGCCGAGCGCGATGGCGGCTACACCCGCATCACCAAGCTGGGCTTCCGCAAGGGAGACAACGCTTCGATGGTGCAGATCGAGCTCGTGCTCGAGCCCGTCGCCCCCAAGGTGAAGTCGACCAAGTCGTCGACCAAGGCCGCTCCGAAGGCCGCGCCGGTCGAGGAGACCCCGGTCGAGGAGGCGCCGGTCGAGGAGACCGCCGCCGACGAGGCTTCGGCCGAGACCGAGGCCGCCGAGGCCGAGGTCGTCGAGGACTCCACTGCCGACGCCACCGCGTCGGAGGAGACCACCGCCGAGGCGGAGACCGAGAAGGCTTAGTCCTCTCGCAGGTTCCAGAAAGCCCCGCATCCGGTTCGGACGCGGGGCTTTCTGCTGTGCCGCGGCGTCGCGCTCCGAGATGCCGCGCGATCCTCGAGGTCTGATCGTGCGGCGGACGGTCGACGGTTCCCTAGACTTGGTGGGTGACGACCGAGACGACCCGTTTCCGGCTCGACATCGCCTACCAGGGCACCGATTTCAACGGCTGGGCGCTCCAGCCGGGATTACGAACGGTGCAGGGGGAGATCGAGTCCGCTCTGGCCACGATCTTCCGCCGCTACGGCGATACGCCCGCTCTGACGGTGGCCGGCCGAACCGACGCCGGCGTGCACGCGATCGGGCAGGTCGCTCACGTCGACCTCACTGCACGGCAGGTCGCGGCACTCCTGAAGCCGCGGGGCACCTCGACGGTGACGGATGCGGGTACAGCTCTCGCAAGGCGGGTCAACGGCATCCTCGGCCCGGTGCCCGACATCGTGATCACTGCAGCATCGCAGGCGCCCGACGGTTTCGACGCTCGGTTCTCGGCGATCTGGCGCCGTTACGAGTACCGGGTCGCCGACAGCATCTCGTTCCGCGATCCGCTGCAGCGCCACCGCACGTCCTGGCTGCCCACCGAACTCGACCTTGCGGCGATGGATGCGGCTGCCCTCAGCCTGCTCGGGCTACACGACTTCGCGAGC
>DASYGJ010000283.1:0-2249 GCA_035999915.1 Leifsonia sp. | reverse complement strand
CTGCGGTTGCGCCAGGCTGGGACGTTCAAGCTCGTCACGCGGTTCTCGCTGGGGCGAATCGGAGCGACCACGCCGCGTTGCGATTGACCTGCGCAGGACCACTTATGACCAGCACAGTCGCCGCGGTCGGTAGGATCGTCCGTCATGCGTGATCGACTCCGCACGATCGGCGCTCGGGCACTGCCACGTGGTTGGAAGGACGTTTTCAGGCAGCTCCTGCTGTTCGTCGGCGCCTACGTGCTGTATCAGCTCGTCCGCGGTCTGATCCACTACGGCAACGGCTACAAGCCGTTCGGAGACGCCACGCGAATCATCGACATCGAGCGCTGGCTGCACGTGTTCGCCGAGCCCAGCATCCAGGCTTGGGCGCAGAACAAGCACTGGCTGATGGACGTCGCCGACTGGACGTATCTCAACGCCCACTACTTCGTCACGATCGGCGCGCTGATCTTCATCTACATGCGCCGCAACGACTCGTTCTACTTCGTGCGCAACATGTTCATGACCGCGATGGCGATCGCGCTGATCGGTTACTGGCTGTACCCGACCGCGCCGCCGCGGCTGCTGCCGGAGTGGGGCTTCACCGACTCGATCTCCCAGTTCCTGGGCGGGTGGGTCGACTACGGGCCCGAGAAGGCGCTGCTGAACTTCTACGCCGCAGTGCCGTCGATGCACGTTTGCTTTGCGGTGATGGTCAGCTGGCCGATGGTCCGCTTCATGAAGCACTGGTGGGCGAAGATCGCCTGGGGGCTGTATCCGCTGTGGATCACGTTCGTGGTCGTTGCGACGGGCAACCACTACTTCACCGACGTCTTCCTGGGCTGCGTCACCGCCGGCATCGCCGCGCTGCTGTGCAAGCAGCTGTTGGCTCGCGCCAGGCCAGACGCCTGGGCGTTCAGCCACGCCACCGCTTGACCGTGCCTTCGACCGCGATCACCCTTTAGCAGTGGCCGAGCAGACCGAGCCGCCCCAGGTGCGGCCAGACCGCTCCGGCCGCCCGCGTCCGCGCCGCAACGGAGCGGCGACGCAGGCGCTGATGAAGGAGCGCCTGATCGAGTCGCGGCTGACGCCCAACGCGATCTCACTGACCGGCTTCGCGCTCAACATCGCGGCTGCCGCGCTGGTCGTCGGCAGGCTGTTCTTCCTGGCCGGGATCGCGTTCATCGTCGGCTCGATCATGGACACGCTCGACGGGCGCTACTCGCGGATGTCGGGGAAGGGCACGCCGTTCGGCGCGTTCCTGGATTCCACCCTTGACCGGATGGAGGAGGGGATCGTGCTGACTGCCGTCGGCGCCTACTTCGCCTCGCGCCACAACGAGGTTGCCGCGGCGGCGACGGTGGCTGCGGTCCTGTTCTCGCTGATGGTGTCCTACACGCGGGCTCGCGCCGAGGCCCTGGGCGTCGCCTGCAAGGTGGGGCTGGCAACCAGGCCCGTGCGAGTAGTGATCCTGTCGATCGGTCTGGTGTTCGCGAAGGGCGCGTCGATCGGCAACTTCGAGCTGCTGGCACCCGCTGTGTACGTGCTTGCGGCGCTCGCGGCGGTGACCACGCTGCAGCGGATTCTGTACGTCCGCAAGCAGCTCATGGTCGCTCCGTAGACACGCCAGACGCGGTTCACAGATGTAACGAACGGCGTTGCGGGGAATAAGTCTCATGGACGCCCCGTGCTACAGCTGAGGGGCAGACCTCATCTTCGAGAAGGGAAGTTCAGACAGTGAGCACTGGCAACGGATCCCCTAACGGCGCCGCGCGCTACCAGGACGACAAGGTACGCGTCGCGATCATCGGCGTCGGCAACTGCGCGAGCTCGTTCGTGCAGGGCGTGCACTACTACCGCGACACCAATGCTGCCGAGTCCGTGCCCGGCCTGATGCACGTCGACCTCGGTGGCTACCACGTCCGCGACATCGAGTTCAGCGCCGCCTTCGACATCGACGCCGACAAGGTCGGCAAGGACCTCTCTGAGGCGATCTTCTCCGGGCAGAACAACACGCTGAAGTTCGACACCGACGTCCCCAACCTGGGCATCGAGGTCCAGCGCGGGATGACTCACGACGGCCTCGGCAAGTACCTCAAGGAGAAGATCACCAAGGCGCCCGGCCCCACTGCCGACATCGTCGAGATCCTCAAGGAGACCCGTACCGACGTCGTCGTCTCCTACCTCCCGGTCGGCTCCGAGCAGGCCACCAAGTGGTACGTGGAGCAGATCCTCGAGGCCGGGTGCGGGTTCGTGAACTGCATCCCGGT
>DASYGJ010000255.1:0-4603 GCA_035999915.1 Leifsonia sp. | reverse complement strand
CGATAGCCGGAATCGGCAACGCATACTCGGACGAAATCCTGCACGCCGCACGCATGTCGCCATTCAAGCCCGCGGCCATGTCGCCGGAAGAGACGCTGCGCCTATACGACGCGCTGCAGTCAACGCTCCGTTCCGCATTGGCCCGCGCCGACGGCCTGGCCGCCTCTGAACTCAAGAGCGAGAAGAAGCATGGGATGCAGGTGCACGGGCGCACCGGCCTGCCTTGTCCGGTCTGCGGAGACACCGTACGGCAGGTGATTTTCGCCGACTCAACACTGCAGTACTGCCCAACCTGTCAGACCGGCGGAAAGCCCCTGGCCGACCGCGTACTCTCCCGGCTGCTCAAGTAGCCGCGCTCAGTCCATGGTCGCGTGGCACACGCTCGCATGGGATGCTATCGAGTGGATGCTGTCGAGTGGATGCTGTCGAGTTGAGGCAAACCCAGGGGCGGGGAAAATGTGGAGCCTAGGAGATTCGAACTCCTGACATCCTGCTTGCAAAGCAGGCGCTCTACCAACTGAGCTAAGGCCCCGATCGGGAGGTGTTGGTGGGGATACGAGGACTTGAACCTCGGACCTCTTCGTTATCAGCGAAGCGCTCTAACCGCCTGAGCTATATCCCCGATTGGGCAGATTAGAGACTACCCGATCTGCCAGGAATCTCCGAATCGAGCCGGAGTTCGCCGACTAGTTGTTGGTGAAGCCGACCAGGAGTCCACCAGTGATTTTCACTGAGAGGTTGTAGAGGAGCGCGAACACGGCTC
The DNA here is from genome assembly GCA_035999915.1 of Leifsonia sp. GTDB lineage: Bacteria > Actinomycetota > Actinomycetes > Actinomycetales > Microbacteriaceae > Leifsonia. The sequence goes on along the minus strand of DASYGJ010000255.1, from coordinate 3,840 downwards.
CGAGCGCGGTGATCACGATGATGTCGAGCACGCCGACCACGAGGGAGAATCCCATCACCTGACCAAGGCCGAGGATCGACTTGAGGTCGGTGCCGCCGGCTCCGGAGATGTCTTTGAACAGCCCGTTCACCTGGTCGAAGATGCCGGTGCGGTCGAGCACAGTCCACACCAGGAAGGTTCCAACGATGGCGATGATGGCGAGGCAGATTCCAGCGAGGAAGGACAGCTTCACGGTCGACCAGAAGTCGATGTAGACCAGCTTGAGGCGCACCTGCTTTGCGGAGGCAGGTCTGCGGGTCGATTTCTTGGCGAGCTTTTCGGCGACACTACTGCTCATCTACGGTTTCTTCCTTCCCGGCGTCCCCAGATTCTTCTTCAGTTTCCTGAGAATCCAGGTTACGTTCGGTGTTCTTGGCCAGAGCGATGATCTTGTCGGACTCGGCGAAACGTGCAAAGACGACACCCATGGTGTCGCGGCCCTTGGCGGGTACCTCGGCCACGGCAGAGCGTACCACCTTGCCGCTGGCAAGAACCACAAGGACTTCGTCGTCTTCGTCCACGATCAGCGCACCGACCAGGTCACCCCTGTCGTCGCTCAGTTTGGCCACCTTGATGCCCAGGCCGCCGCGGTTCTGCAGGCGGTACTGGTCGGCCGAGGTGCGCTTGGCATAGCCGCCCTCGGTGACGACGAACACGAATCCCTCATCAGAGACGACGGATGCGTCGAGCAGCCTGTCCTCTCCGCGGAAGTGCATTCCGATCACGCCGGAGGTGGAGCGACCCATCGGACGCAGGGCCTCGTCGGTCGCGGTGAAGCGAATCGACATTCCCTTGCGCGACACCAGCAGCAGATCGGAGTCCTCCTCCACCAGGAGAGCGGAGACGAGTTCGTCCTCTTCGCGCAGTTTGATGGCGATGATGCCGCCCGACCGGTTGGTGTCGTACTCGCTGAGGGCAGTCTTCTTGATGAGGCCATCGCGCGTCGCGAGCACGAGGTACTTGCCGGCCTCGTAATCACGGATGTCGAGGATCTCGGCGATCTCCTCGTCCGGCTGCATGGCGAGCAGGTTGGCGACGTGCTGACCCTTGGCGTCGCGCCCGGCCTCCTGCACCTCGTAGGTCTTCGCGCGGTAGACGCGACCCTTGTTGGTGAAGAAGAGGAGCCAGTGGTGGGTCGTGGTCACGAAGAAGTGCTCGACCACATCCTCACCGCGCAACTGGGCGCCCTTGACGCCTTTGCCCCCACGGTGCTGGCTGCGGTAGTTGTCACTGCGGGTGCGCTTGACGTAGCCGCCGCGCGTCACTGTGACCACCATCTCCTCTTCGGGGATGAGGTCTTCCATGCTCATGTCGCCGTCGAAGCCGAACATGATCTCCGTGCGACGATCGTCGCCGAAGCGGTCGACGATCTCGGTCAGCTCGTCGCTGATGATCGTGCGCTGACGGTGCGGGTCGGCGAGGATGGCTTTGAAGTCCTCGATCTCCAGCTGGAGCGCGTCGTGGTCTTCGAGGATCTTCTGCCGTTCGAGGGCGGCGAGCCGGCGAAGCTGCAGGGCGAGGATCGCATCCGCCTGCACTTGGTCGACGTCGAGCAACTCCATCAGTCCGGTTCGCGCATCGTCGGCGGTCGGTGACCGGCGGATGAGTGCGATGACCTCGTCGAGCGCGTCGAGCGCCTTGAGGTAGCCGCGGAGGATGTGGATGCGCTCCTCGGCCCGGCGCAGACGGTACTGCGTGCGCCGCACGATGACTTCGATCTGGTGATCGACCCACGCGGTGATGAATCCGTCGAGCGGGAGCGTTCGCGGAACTTTGTCCACGATCGCGAGCATGTTCGCGCCGAAGTTCTCCTGCAATTGTGTGTGCTTGTACAGATTGTTGAGCACGACTTTGGCCACCGCGTCGCGCTTCAGCACGATCACGAGGCGCTGACCGGTGCGGCCGGATGTCTCGTCGCGGATGTCGGCGATGCCGCCGACCTTGCCGTCTTTGACCAGGTCGGCGATCTTGATCGCGAGGTTGTCGGGGTTGACCTGATACGGAAGCTCGGTGACCACGAGGCACACGCGGCCCTGGATCTCCTCGATCGTGACGACCGAACGCATCGTGATCGATCCGCGCCCGGTGCGGTACATGTCCTGGATGCCCTTGACGCCGAGAATCTGTGCGCCGGTCGGGAAGTCCGGGCCCTTGATGCGTTTGATGAGCTCTTCGAGCAGCTCCTCGCGGGGCGCGTCGGGGTTGGCCAGGTACCACAGGGCGCCGTCGGCGACCTCGCGGAGGTTGTGGGGCGGGATGTTCGTGGCCATGCCGACCGCGATGCCCACCGAACCGTTGACCAGCAGGTTCGGGAAGCGCGACGGCAGAACTGCAGGCTCCTGCGTGCGGCCGTCGTAGTTGTCCTGGAAGTCGACGGTGTCCTCGTCGATGTCCCGCACCATCTCGAGTGCGAGCGGCGCCATCTTGGTTTCGGTGTATCGCGGCGCGGCGGCGCCGTCGTTACCCGGCGAGCCGAAGTTTCCTTGGCCGAGGGCGAGCGGGTAGCGCAGGCTCCATGGCTGCACCAGACGCACAAGTGCGTCATAGATGGCGGAATCACCGTGCGGGTGGAACTGTCCCATCACATCGCCGACCACGCGGGCGCACTTCGAGAACGCTTTGTCGGGGCGGTATCCACCGTCGAACATCGCGTAGATCACACGACGGTGCACCGGCTTCAGCCCGTCGCGCACCTCGGGAAGAGCGCGACCGATGATCACACTCATGGCGTAGTCGAGGTAGGAGCGCTGCATCTCCGATTGCAGGTCGACCTGGTCGATCCTGCCGTGGATGCCGTACCCGCCGCCGTCGGCGATCACAACGCCGGTCTCGGTGACCTCAACGGTGTCGGCTTCGCCGCTTTCGCCTTCGCCGGTCACGCCGGCTCCGTCATTCGTGGTGTCGTCAGATGTCAAGGAACCGCACGTCCTTCGCGTTCTTCTGGATGAAATTACGGCGCGACTCGACGTCTTCGCCCATCAGGGTGGCAAAGATCTCGTCGGCCGCGGCGGCGTCGTCGAGAGTGACCTGCAGCAGCGTGCGGGTCTCGGGGCTCATCGTGGTCTCCCACAGCTCCTTGTAGTCCATCTCGCCGAGGCCCTTATAGCGCTGCACACCGTTGTCTTTCGGGATGCGCTTGCCTGCGGCGATCCCGTCCGCCAGGAAGGCATCGCGCTCACGGTCGGAGTACACATATTCGTGCTCCGAGTTCGTCCACTTGAGTCGGTAGAGCGGCGGCTGCGCGAGGTACACGTAGCCGAGCTCGATGAGCGGCCGCATGTATCGGAACAGCAGGGTCAGCAGCAAGGTCGTGATGTGCTGACCATCCACATCCGCATCCGCCATCAAAACGATCTTGTGGTAGCGCGCCTTCTCGGGGTTGAAGTCTTCGCCGATGCCGGCGCCGAACGCCGTGATCATCGCCTGCACCTCGTTATTGGCAAGGGCACGGTCGAGGCGAGCCTTCTCGACGTTGAGGATCTTGCCGCGCAGCGGGAGGATCGCCTGCGTCTCCGGGTTGCGCCCTTGAACGGCCGAGCCGCCGGCCGAGTCACCCTCGACGATGAAGATCTCGGAGATCGAGGGATCTTTCGACTGGCAGTCCTTGAGCTTGCCGGGCATCCCACCACCCTCGAGAAGGCCTTTGCGGCGAGCCGTCTCGCGCGCCTTGCGAGCGGCAAGCCGGGCCGTAGCGGCCTGGAGCGACTTTCGGATGATCTCTTTTGCCTGGTTCGGGTTGCGATCGAACCAGTCTCCGAGCTGATCACCGACGACCTTCTGCACGAACGCCTTGGCTTCGGT
>DASYGJ010000239.1:0-3197 GCA_035999915.1 Leifsonia sp. | reverse complement strand
CCGGGGCGTATGACGATCAGGAGGACGATGACGATCACGGCCAGCAGGCCGAGGCCGACGAGGAGCCGGCGTCGCCAGTAGACTTTGCTCGGCTGAGGGCCGACAGGATGCTTGAACGTCGACATGCCTGCAGGATAGCCGCGCTCGCGCGCAATGCCGCGACAACTCGCTACAGATGCTTTAACATGCGGGTGTTTCCGAGCGTATTCGGTTTCACCCGGGCCAGATCGAGGAACTCCGCGACGCCCTCGTCGTGCGAGCGCACAAGTTCGGCGTACACCTCGGGGTCCACGGTCTCGTTTCCCATGTCGACGAAACCGTTGCGCGCGAAGAAGCCGACCTCGAACGTGAGGCAGAACAGCCGGCTCAACCCGAGGTCGCGCGCCTCGTCTTCGAGCCGCGCGAGCAGAGCGCGTCCCACGCCCTTGCCGAGCCAGGAATCTTCGACCGCGAGGGTGCGCACTTCGGCCAGGTCTCGCCACATCACGTGCAGAGCTCCGCAGCCGATGAGCTCGCCGTCGGCGGTCTCCGCCACCCGGAACTCCTGCACCGATTCGTAGAAGACCACCGCATCCTTGCCGAGCAGGATCCGTCGCTGCACGAGCGGCTCCACGAGCTCCTGGATGCGCGCGACATCGCTCGTTCTCGCCCGACGGATGCTGTACGCCACGTTGTCACCACTCACCCGTCCAAGCCTACTGATGAGGGCACTCCACACGCGAAAGCGGGGCCGCCCCCGAAAGGAACGGCCCCGCTCTGGACGCAGTTCGCGTTACTCGCTGGAGGCAGCGAGGTCGGGCGTGACCGGCCCTGCACCGATCGCGGCCGCGGCGTTGATGCCGGCGCCGATGGGGTCCTTGCGTGACTCCGTGGTGAACACGAACTCGCCGTCTTTGAAGTCGACGTGAACGTGGTCTCCGGCGTTCAGCTGACCTTGCAGGATGCGCTCACTCAGTCGGTCCTCGATCTCGTGCTGCACCGCGCGGCGCAGCGGGCGAGCGCCGAGCGACGGGTCGAACCCGACCTCGATGAGGTGCTCCTTGGCCGGAACGGTGAGCTCGATGGTCATGTCGCGGTCGAGCAGACGTGTCGACAGCCGCTTGATGAAAAGGTCGACGATCTGCAGGAGCTCGCTCTTGTTCAGCTGCGGGAACACGATGATCTCGTCCACGCGGTTCAGGAACTCGGGCTTGAAGTTCTTCTTCAGCTCCTCCTTCACCTTGCCGCTCATCCGGTCGTAACCGGTCTGGGAATCGCCTTCGACCTGGAAGCCGACCGGGCCGCCGGTGATGTCCTTCGTACCAAGGTTCGTCGTCATGATTATCACGGTGTTCTTGAAGTCGACGACGCGACCCTGGCCATCCGTCAGGCGTCCCTCCTCCAGAATCTGGAGCAGCGAGTTGAAGATGTCCGGGTGCGCTTTTTCGATCTCGTCGAACAGCACGACGCTGAACGGCTTGCGACGCACCTTCTCGGTCAGCTGGCCGCCCTCTTCGAAACCGACGAATCCGGGAGGGGCGCCGAACAGTCGCGAGACCGTGTGCTTCTCGCCGTACTCCGACATGTCGAGGGCGATCATGGCCGACTCGTCATCGAACAGGAACTCGGCGAGCGCCTTGGCCAGTTCGGTCTTTCCGACACCGGTGGGGCCGGCGAAGATGAACGAACCGGAGGGACGCTTCGGGTCTTTCAGGCCCGCGCGGGTGCGGCGGATGGTCTTGGAGAGAGCCGCGATGGCCTCCTCCTGACCGATGACCCGCTGGTGCAACGCCTTCTCCATGAACACGAGGCGAGCGGACTCCTCTTCGGTGAGCTTGAAGACGGGGATGCCCGTCGCCTGAGCCAGCACCTCGGCGATGAGTCCCTCATCCACCTCGGCCGTGGTCTTCACGTCGCCCGAGCGCCACTGCTTCTCGAGGCGCAGACGCTCGCCGAGGAGGTTCTTCTCCTCGTCGCGCAGGCTCGCCGCCTTCTCGAAGTCCTGGTCTTCGATCGCAGCTTCCTTCTTGGAGCGCACCGCCGAGATCTTGTCGTCGAACTCGCGCAGTTCCGGCGGCGCCGACAGGATCGACAATCGCAACCGGGCACCGGCCTCATCGATCAGGTCGATGGCCTTGTCGGGGAGGAAGCGGTCTTGGATGTAGCGGTCGGCGAGGTTCGCGGCCGACACGATCGCACCATCCGTGATCGACACCTTGTGGTGCGCCTCGTAACGGTCGCGCAGTCCTTTCAGGATGTTGATCGTGTGCGGCAGCGACGGCTCGTTGACCTGGATCGGCTGGAACCGGCGCTCGAGTGCCGCATCCTTCTCGAAGTGCTTGCGGTATTCGTCGAGGGTGGTGGCGCCGATGGTCTGCAGCTCTCCGCGGGCGAGGAGCGGTTTCAGGATGCTTGCGGCGTCGATCGCGCCTTCGGCAGCACCCGCACCGACCAGGGTGTGGATCTCGTCGATGAACGTGATGATGTCGCCGCGCGTGCGGATCTCCTTGGTGACCTTCTTCAGGCGCTCCTCGAAGTCGCCGCGGTAGCGGGAGCCGGCGATGAGCGATCCGAGGTCGAGCGTGTAGAGCTGCTTGTCCTTCAGCGTCTCGGGAACGTCGCCGCGGACGATCGCCTGCGCGAGACCCTCGACGACGGCGGTTTTTCCGACGCCCGGCTCACCGATGAGAACTGGGTTGTTCTTGGAGCGGCGAGACAGGATCTGCATGACCCGCTCGATCTCCTTCTCGCGCCCGATCACGGGGTCGAGCTTGTTGTCGCGCGCAGCCTGCGTCAGGTTGCGGCCGAACTGGTCGAGGATCTGGCTGCCGGCCTGCGCTGCGGCCTGGTCGTTGCCGCCGACCTGCACCTGCTCCTTGCCCTGGTAGCCGCTCAGCAGCTGGATGACCTGCTGGCGAACCCGGTTGAGGTCTGCCCCGAGCTTGACGAGGACCTGCGCTGCGACACCCTCGCCCTCGCGGATGAGGCCGAGCAGGATGTGCTCGGTGCCGATGTAGTTGTGGCCGAGCTGCAGCGCCTCGCGCAGCGACAGCTCGAGCACCTTCTTGGCGCGCGGAGTGAACGGGATGTGCCCGGTCGGCTGCTGCTGGCCCTGGCCGATGATGTCCTGGACCTGCTCGCGCACGGCATCCAGCGAGATACCGAGCGACTCGAGCGCCTTCGCCGCAACACCCTCACCCTCATGGATCAGCCCCAGC
>DASYGJ010000035.1:0-6158 GCA_035999915.1 Leifsonia sp. | reverse complement strand
TGAGCAAGGTCGGACCGCCTCTCGGCGGGCTCTGCGGCGGACCCGAGCAAGCTTCGCTCGAAAATCGCCCGCACGATCCCGGGCTTGCCGCCGAACGATTTGTAGACCGTCTCCGCCGAGACTCCGGCCGCGGCAGCGATCAACGCAACCGTCGTCGAAGAATAGCCGTCTGCGAGAAACAACTCGCGAGCGCGCTCAAGAACAGCGTCGCGACGTAGTGCCGCTCGCTCGCGACGACCCGTCGCGTCGTAGCTGCGCCGACCCTTGTTTGCGACCGCCATGACGCGTACACTCCAATTAGTTACACGCCACTGTAACGAATATACATGCTGGAGGCAACGATGCCAGATAAGCGCATTTCCGAATCCGGTCCCCCTCTGGTCGTAGAGCGACTACTCCGCGCGACAAACGATCACGACCTCGCCGCCCTGGTGTCGTGCTTCGCAGCAGACTACGTCAACAACACGCCTGCGCACCCCGACCGCAGCTTCACCGGCCGCGCGCAGGTGCACGCCAACTGGCAGCGTCTCTTCGCGGGCATCCCGGACCTCCGTGCCGAACTGCTGGACAAGACCGTCGACGGCGAGACGGTGTGGACGGAGTGGCGGATGCACGGCACGCGACCAGACGGCGCCGCACACGAATTGGTGGGCGCCATCCTCTTCACCGTTCGTGGCGACGAGATCAGTCGCGCGGCGTTCTATCTCGAACCGGTAGAACGGGACAGCGGCACCGTCGACGACCAGATCGCGCGAGTTGCGAACGGGGCGACATCATGACCGTCCTGGTGGCGGGCGGCAGCGGCAGGCTGGGTCGCCTCGTCGTGCGCTCGCTCATCGCCGACGGCATGCACGTGCGCGTTCTCACCCGCTACAAAGAGCGTGCCATCGATGTACAGGCTCTGGGAGCGGAACCGGTCGTCGGCGACCTCAGCGACAGCGCGGCGGTGGACCGCGCCGTCGAAGGATGCTCAACGGTCATCGCCGCCGCGTCCGGCTTCGGGCCGATGGGCTCCGCGTCGCCGCGATCAGTCGACCGTGATGGGACGGCAACTCTCATCTCGCGATCCGAGCAAGCCGGAGTCGCACGCTTCGTTCTGGTCTCCATGCAGGGAGCCGCTCCCCGCGCGACACTCGAGATACTCCGGATGAAGAACGCGGCAGAGCAGGTGCTCCGTTCATCCGGAATGACGTGGACCATCATCCGCCCGGCACCATTCCTGGAGACCTACCTCGAGGTGGTCGGGCAGCCGATGCGACGACGCAACGCGACGCTGGTGTTCGGAAAAGGAAACGTCGCCGCCGAGTTCGTGCCCGTCGCAGACGTGGCGGCCTTGGTGTGCACGGCCGTTCGCCACCCTGAACGAGGCGGTGGCATTGTCGAGGGACGCGGCGAAGAGCGAACGCTCAACGAGCTTTCCGAGACCGTGCACCGGGCCGCAGGACGCCCGGGCCGAACGATCCACGTACCCGTCTGGTTCATGCGCGTGGTCTCCGTCGCGGCACGTCCGGTCTCGCCGTTCGCCTCACGCGCGGCCGCCGGGGCGGTATGGATCACGTCGCGGCGTCGATGACCGCCTGGCGGAAGGCGAGAGTGAGATCGGCCATCGCCGGGCGCGCATCCGGGTCGCGTGCGGTCATCGCGGTCAGAAGGGCGCTCCACTCGCCCGGGAGGTCGGCAGGGATGGCGGGGTCGGCGGAGAGCCGGGCGAGCGCCGAGTCGACTTGGTTGCCCGGGAAGGCGATGGTGCGGGTGAAGCACTGCAACAGCACGAGGCCGAGCGAGTAGACGTCCGACGCCGTGGTGATCGGCTCACGCAGCGCCTGCTCGGGGCTCAGGTAGGCCGCCGTGCCGGTCGTCTCCTGCCCGTGGTCGGCCGTGTCGTCCGCGACGTTCAGAGCGATCCCGAAATCGGTGAGCCGCGCCCGGACTCGGAAAGCGGATGTTCCGTACTCCACCAGCATCACGTTCGACGGCTTGAGGTCGTGGTGGATGACACCACGAGAGTGCACGTATTCGAGAGCCTCGGCGAGGTCGAAGGCGATCTCCGCGACTTCCTCCACCGTGAGCGCGCGCTGGTCGAGGGTCTCCTGCAGGTCCGTTCCGCGCACGAGTTCCATGACGAGGAAGGGCCGAGGATCCTCGGGCGTCGAGTAGTCGATTCCGGCGTCGATGAGCGAGACGATGCCGTGATGACTGAGGCGCGCGAGTGACGTGAGCTCGGTGTGGTGCTGATCCATGTCGACGGCGCCACCCGCGCGGAACAGCTTGAGCGCGACATCCCGGTCGAGCGTCTCGTCGTGCGCCCGGAAGATGGACGCCATGCCACCACGACCGATGAGGGTGTGCGGCCGGTAGCGGCCGAGCAGCAGCGGCGCGGTCGATGGGGGGACGGGGATGGTGGTCGTCATGGGCAGGCCTCCTCGGATGAGTGTAAGCAACGTCCTGACGTCCCGACGAACTCGGACCGAGGGGTTGACAGCGGCCGCGCATCCATGCTGCATAGAGGAATGGACGCTGAGACGAGATTCCCGCTGAACGACGGAAACACACTGCCCCCGATCGGATTCGGAACCTACCCACTGCGCGGCGAAGAGGGCGTCAAAGCGGTCGCGTCCGCCCTCGACCTCGGTTACCGCCTGCTCGACACCGCGGTCAACTACCGGAACGAGGATGCGGTGGGCCGGGCCATCGCCGAATCCTCCGTCCCGCGCGAGGAGATCCAGGTAACGACAAAGCTGCCCGGGCGCGACCACGGCTACGAGGAAACTCTCGCATCCTGCCACCGCTCACTGCAGGCCCTGGAGCTCGACTACCTGGACCTTTACCTCATCCATTGGCCCAACCCGGGCGTGGGAAAGTTCGTCGACACCTGGAAGGCCATGATCGAGTTGCGCGCCGACGGACCTGTCCGGTCGATCGGCGTCTCGAACTTCACCGTGGAGTTCCTCGAGCGGCTCGAGGCCGAGACGGGTGTGCTGCCCGCCGTGAACCAGGTCGAGTTGCATCCGTTCTTTCCGCAGACGGAATTGCTCGAGTTCCACCGCGAGAAGGGCATCGTCACGGAGGCGTGGAGTCCGCTCGGTAAGAACTCGCCCGTGCTCACGACGGAACCTGTGACCAAGGCTGCTGCCGCCCACGGCGTGACCCCGGCGCAGGCGGTGCTCCGGTGGCACATCCAGGTCGGCTCGCTGCCCATCCCGAAGGCGACGTCGTCGACCCGTCAGCGGGAGAACCTCGATGTGTTCGGGTTCGAACTGACCGCGGACGAGGTGGCGGCGATCACCGCCCTCGGCCGTGCGGACGGACGCCTCTTCGGCGGTGACCCGAACACCCACGAGGAGATGTGACGGACCCGCGGGACGAGCTCAGGCCCACTCCTCCCGCACGAATCGCGCGAACTGCGCAGCAGCAGCGGACGTGCTGCGGGCCCGGCTGCTCGCCAACCCGATCACCCGCGTCGCCTCATCCCGGAGCAACACCATCGTGATCCCCGGCTCCTGGGTCGAATCGGGAAGGAGGGCCACACCGAGCCCGGAACGTACGAGCCCTCGCAAAGTCGTGAGCTCGGTGACCTCCAGCACCACCCGTGGAATGACGCCGTGCCTGGCGAAATACGAATCCGCTATCCCCCGGAGGCCCGAACCCGGCTTCAGTGCGACGTACTCGAGCTCCTCCAATTCGCTCATCGCCACGCCGTCCTCCCGGGTGGCGAGCGGATGCTCATCGGGCACGCCGAGCGCCAGCCGTTCTGAGGTGAGAGGCTGCCACTCGATCTCGGGATCCCGCGGATCCGGGCTGAGGAACGCCACATCGGCCACCCCACCGTGCAGCGCCTCCAGAACGGTGTCCGCGGTGCCGCCGTTCAACACGAACTGGATCTCGGGGAACAGGGCGCGATAGTCGGCGACGACGCGCGGGATCAGCCACGACCCGAACGACGATACGTAGGCGACCGAGACTGTGCCTGCCGCCGGATCCCGCAACGCCTCGATCCGTGCCCGAGCGGTCTCGAACTCGGACAGCGCCCGCGACGCGTGCGTGAGCAGGATCTGCCCGTAGCGGTTCAGCTCGAGACGGTTCTTCGAGCGGTCGAAAAGCTCCACCCCCATCTCCGTTTCGAGCCGGCCGATCGACCGTGACAGGGTCGACTGCGAGACGCCGAGCGACTCCGCAGCATGGACGATATGCCCGTCGGCCGCGAGCGCTAGAAAATAGGTGACCTCATCGATCCGCACCCTCACATCATGCCCTGTGCCTGCCGACGCCCGCCGAGCTCGGGTAATCTTTGGCGGTGAAGAGTGAGCACGACGTGCGACAGCAAGGGGTCGACCGGGAGATCCTGCGACTGGCTGTCCCTGCCCTCGGCGCACTGATCGCGGAACCGATCTTCCTGCTCGCGGACTCGGCGATGGTCGGCCATCTCGGCGTCACGCCCCTAGCCGGGCTCGGCATCGCAAGTGCCGTGTTGCAGACGATCGTCGGCCTGATGGTGTTCCTCGCCTACAGCACGACTCCGGCAGTCGCTCGACGTCTTGGCGCCGGTGACGAACGCGGTGCGGTCGCGGCCGGAGTCGACGGATGCTGGCTCGCGCTGGGTCTCGGAGTCGTGCTGGCCGCGGCCGGCTGGCTCGCCTCCCCGGCGCTCGTCTCACTGTTCGCGTCGTCCGCGGATGTGTCGGGCGCCGCCACCCGGTACCTCGAGTTGTCGATGCTCGGGCTGCCGGCGATGCTGGTCGTCTTCGCTGGAACAGGACTGCTGCGCGGGCTGCAGGACACACGCACTCCGCTCGCGGTCGCGTTTGCCGGATTCGCGGCGAACATCCTTCTCAACTTCGCCTTCATCTACGGCCTTGGCCTGGGGATCGGCGGATCGGCCGTCGGCACGGTCGTCGCGCAATGGGGAATGGCACTCGTGTACCTGCTGATCGTCACTCGTCACGCGCGCCGCGTCGGGTCGTCCCTTCTCCCGCACCACGCCGGACTCGGCAACAGCGCACGCTCGGGCGGCTGGCTCTTCGTCCGAACGGTCAGTCTCCGCGCCGCGATGCTGTTCGCCGTCTTCACCGCCACTCGACTCGGGCCGGCAGAGCTCGCGGCGTTCCAGGTGACGATGACCGTGTTCGCCACGGTCGCCTTCGCGCTCGACGCTCTCGCGATCGCCGCACAGGCTCTGATCGGCAAAGGCCTCGGCGCGAGTGACCTCGCCGGCGTGCAAGCGGTTCTGCGCCGGTGTCTGCGGTGGGGCGCGGGCGCGGGCGTCGTGCTCGGCGCTTTCGTCGTGGTGGTGAGCCCCTTCGCGGCCGGACTCTTCACCAGTGACCCGGCCGTCGCATCCCTGCTCCCAGTGGCTCTGATCATCGTAGGTGTGGGCGCTCCGCTCGGCGGTTACGTCTTCGTGCTCGACGGCGTGCTCATCGGTGCCGGCGACTCCCGTTATCTGGCCATCACCGGTCTCGCGAACGTGGCCGTGTTCGTGCCGCTCGCTCTCGCCGCGGGCGCTTGGGGCGGCAATGGCGTGTGGGGCCTGGCCTGGCTCACGGCGGCCTTCGCCTTCGGGTATCTGGGCGCGCGCGCGGTTGCCCTCGGTCTTCGGGCCCGAACGACCCGGTGGATGCGCGCGGGCGCGTGACACCGGTGCGGTGGGGGTGGGGCTGGGGCATCTCGAGGCTGCCGCCCTCCCATCGCTCGGTCGGAAATCTCTTTGGCGCGGGTACGTCTTCTCCTTCCTGACGGAGAATCCAGCGGCGTGTCGCCCTAAAAGTCCTGCGTTTAGGTGGGGAGCCGCGCGTCCGGAAGGTCATTTCGGGCGACACGCCGCCGAAGTTTCCGCCGGAACGGAGTTTCGGGCTCGGAGCTGCGAAATCTCCGACGCTGCGAAGCCGGTAGGCCGGCAGACCGGTAGGCCGGTAGGCAGCCAGCAGGCAGGTCGGCAGACAGCCAGCAGGCAGGCCGGCCAGCAGACGGGCCGGCAGGCTGCAGGCAGGCCGGCAACAGGCCGGCCTGCCTCAGGAGGCGGGCGGCGCGGTGGTGTTGCCGAGGTGGAAGACGCTGGTGAAGGTCGCAGGATGGGCGATTCGGCCGTCGAGCATGTCGACGATCGCGACCCCGGCCGCGCGGCCCTTGTCCACGGCGGGTTGCACGAGCGTGGTCAGGTC
>DASYGJ010000236.1:0-2818 GCA_035999915.1 Leifsonia sp. | reverse complement strand
TCCCCAGAGCCTCGCACGCTTGCGCATCAGCAATCCGACGTCGATCGTGCTGGGCGCAGAGCCACGGTTGGCGATCGACATGATGCGGCCTCCGGTGGCAAGGGCCGCGAGATCGCGCGCGATGTAGTCGCCGCCCACGATGTCGAGCACGACGTCCACACCCCGGCCGTCGGTGACATCCCGCACCACCTCGACGAAGTCTTGTTCGCGGTAGTCGATGGAGACCTCGGCGCCCAGGTCACGTGCGAAGGCGACCTTTTCGGCGGAGCCGGCCGTCGTGAACACGCGTGCCCCGAAGGCGGCGCCGAGTTGAACCGCCATCGACCCGATCCCGCTGGTGCCGCCGTGAGCGAGCAGTATCTCTCCCGGCTGGAGCCCGGCCAGCTGGAAGACATTGGAGTAGACCGTCGCCGTCACCTCCGGCAGACCGGCGGCCTCCACCAGATCGACACCCGGCGGGATCGGAAGGACGAGTCCGGCATCGACGGTCACGAAGTCTGCATAGCCGCCTCCAGAAAGGAGTGCGCAGACCCGGTCGCCGACCGACCATTCGGTGACGGCGGCTCCGAGACCCGCGATCTCGCCGGAGACCTCGAGTCCCGGCCACGACGGCGCACCGGGCGGCGGCGGGTAGAAACCACGCCGCTGGGCGAGGTCGGCTCCGTTGAGGCCGGCTGCGGCGACCCGGATGAGCACCTCGCGTTCGGCAGGCTGCGGATCGGGAACCTCAGCCAGCGTGAGAACGTCCGTGTCGCCCGGTTCGGGAACGATGACGGCGCGCATCAGCGGCCCGGCTGAAGGTCGGCGGAGCCAGCGGGACGGCGTCGGCGGAGCACGTCTGCGATCTTGACCTTGTTCGTGTACTCGATCGAGCCGTAGCGGAACAGCCGCACCGCGACACGCAAGACGAGAGCGGCGAGCAGGAACAGTTCGGCGATGATGACGATCGCCTGCCAGACGGGCAGACTTCCGAACGCGTTGAGGATGAGCGACGTCACCGGCGCGGTGAAGGGGAAGTAGGCGAGCACCTGCACGATCGGGGACTGCGGCGAGCTCACTGCGAAACCGCCGGCGTAAAGCGGGATGACCAGGGCGAAGATGACGACCGAGAAGACCGGCGCCGCATCCTTAGCGGTCGGCATGATGGCGCCGATCGCCACCAGTGTTCCGGTGAACAGCGCGAATCCGCCGATCAGGATGAGCAGGCCGATGATCATGCGCTGGGGATCGAACACGAGCCCCGTGAGGTCGAACTGCGGGATCGAGAGTTGGGAGCGGAAGAACAAGTAGCCGACGATCACAGGTAGCGAGAAGACGATCATCTGGATGATGCCGATGAGGAACAGTGAGATCACTTTTCCGAGCAGCAGACTCGTCGGGTTGATCGTGGTGAGGATCATCTCGGTGACCCGATTCTCCTTCTCTTCGAGAGTGGAGTTGAGCATCTGGTTTCCCAGGAACACGAAGACGACGAAAAAGATCAGCACGAGGAAGAGCGGCGGGAGGATCGCCTCGAACCCGGCCGCGACTTCGCCGCCTTTGAACGTTGTGGTCGTGGTGCTGACCTCGCCGCGCAGCACGGCGATGTCTGTGGGGGAGTTCAACCGTTGCTCGACGCTCGCCGCGAGCAGCGCCTGTGCTACGGAGGAGTACTTGCCGTTCTGAAAGAGTCCGGAATCGGCGCCGTAGACCTTGATGGCCTGCTTGGCGGGATCCGGGGGAAAGGCGAAGAACGCCTCCGTGCCGCCCGACTTGACCGCATCGACGCCGCTGGTGTCGGACGCGATGTTCTCTCCGCCGAACTTGGTGGCGATGTTCCGGTCGACGAGACCGGACGCGTCCGTGTACTGGAACGAGAAGCGGGCATCCTTCTGGGCGTCGGCGGTCTTGGCTGTCGACACGTTCGAGGCGACGACGAGCGTGATCAGGCCGATCATCAGGATCGGGATGAACAAGGTGACGGCCCAGAATCGGCGCTTACTGATCGTGCGGAGGAACTCGAACGAGATGACGGTTCCTAGGTTGTGCTGCGACATGCTCAGCCGACCTCCCTGTTCTCTGCTCCGTACACTTCCACGAAGATGTCGTCGAGTGACTTGCGCGTGGGCGTGAACCGGCTGACGGCGAGCCCGGCGTCGACCAGCCCGTGCAGGATGGCCGAGGTGTCTGCATCGTTCGCGATCTCGAGCCGGGCGCGACCTCCGGCATCCGCGGCGATCGTGTATGCGGGCGACGGTGGGATCGCGCTGTCATGGTCGACGAGCACCACCGTTCCGCCGAACTGCTCCTGCACCTCGGAGACGGTACCGTAAGCGCGCGAGACGCCGTCTTTGAGCAGGATGACCCTGTCACAGAGGCGCTCCACCTCCTCCATCTGGTGGGTGACCATCATCACGGTCGAGCCTGCTCTTTTCTGATCGTCGATGATGTCCATGAGCAACCGCCGGTTCACCGGGTCGAAGCCCTTGGTAGGTTCGTCGAGGATGAGCAGTTCGGGGTCGTTCATGATCGTCACGCCCAACTGCACCTTCTGCTGCTGGCCGCCGGAGAGCTTATCGAGCCGCACCTTCTCCTTGTCACCGATGTCGACCCGCTCGAGGTACTCGCGGGACCAGCGCCGCGCCTGCTCCTTGCCCAGACCCTTCAGCTTGCCGAAGTAGACCATGACGTCGATCACGGACTCCTTCTTGTAGAGGCCGCGCTCCTCAGGCAGGTAGCCGAGCCGGATGCCCGCCTCCGGGCTGAACGGACGGCCGTCGATGTGCAGGGTTCCGCCGGTGGGTTGGTAGATGCCGAGCAGTGCGCGGATCGTCGTCGT
>DASYGJ010000231.1:0-3378 GCA_035999915.1 Leifsonia sp. | reverse complement strand
TCGTCGGTGTCGAAGGGGGTGATGGCGACGACGGGCCCGAAGATCTCCTCCTGGAAGATCCGCGCATCCGGTGCCACGTCGGCGAACACGGTGGGGGCCACATAGTTGCCGGTCTCGAACCCGTCCGGCCGTCCGCCCCCGGCGAGCAGACGACCCTCCTGCTTGCCGATCTCGACGAAGCTCATGACCTTGTCGTAGTGCTCGGGGTGCACGAGAGCGCCTACTTCGGTGGCGGGGTCGTGCGGGTCGCCGACGACGATGTTCTTCGCGCGGGCGGCGTAGCGCTCGCAGAACTCGTCGTAGACCGCGCGTTCGACCAGGATGCGTGAGCCGGCGGTGCAGCGCTCGCCGTTCAGCGAGAACACGCCGAACAGGGTCGAATCGATCGCGGCGTCCAGGTCGGCGTCGGCGAACACCACCGCTGGGGACTTGCCCCCGAGCTCCATCGACAGACCCTTCAAGAAGGGCGCGGCGTTGCCGAAGATCAGCTGCCCGGTGCGGCTTTCGCCGGTGAAGGAGATGAGGGGGACGTCCGGATGCTTCACCAGCGCATCCCCGGCCTCTTCGCCCAGGCCGTTGACGAGGTTGAAGACGCCGTCGGGCACTCCGGCATCGCGGAAGATTCCGGCCCAGAGGCTCGCCGACAGCGGGGTGAACTCGGCCGGCTTGAGCACGACCGTGCAGCCGGAGGCGAGCGCGGGGGCGAGTTTCCAGCTCTCCAGCATGAACGGCGTATTCCAGGGCGTGATCAGACCGGCGACACCGATCGGCTTGCGGTTCACGTAGTTGAGTTGCGCACCGGGCACCTTGAACGCGTCATCCGTCTGGGCCACGATCAGGTCGGCGAAGAAACGGAAGTTCTCCGCCGCGCGCTGGGCCTGACCGAGTGCCTGGGTGATGGGCAGGCCGGTGTCGAAGGTCTCCAGTTCGGCGAGACGCGCATCCTGCGCTTCGACGGAGTCGGCGACGCGGTTGAGGATGCGGGCGCGCTCGCGGGGCTTCATCCGGGGCCACGGGCCCTCCTTGAACGCCCGGGTCGCTGCGGCGACGGCGAGGTCGATGTCTTCTTTCTGGCCGGCCGCGGCGGTGACGTAGGTCTGGTTCGACACAGGGTCGAGCACGTCGAACGTTTTGCCGGAGACGCTGTCGACGAATTCGCCGTCGATGAAGTGCTGGATCTTGTCGGGAAGATTCTCCGGAATGTAGTGCTGTGCCATCGGCGGGATCGCTTTCTGTATCGAAGGGTCAGTGCTGGCTTTTGTGCTCGTCCTGGTACGCGCGAAATGCGTCCAGGGTGGCCAGCCGATGCCTGCGGGCGGCGAGTTCGATCTCGAGCGGATCGGCGCCCTGCTCGATGAGCGCGAGGATCTGTTCATGCTCCTGAACCGACTCGCGAGCGCGACCCGGCACGAAACTGAAGGTGGAGTCGCGCAACACTTTGAGCCGGTTCCAGCCACGGTGCACCAGGTCGAGGATGTGCGGGTTGGGGCATTCCTCGAACAGCACGGCGTGGAACTCGAGGTTCAGTTCGGTGAACCGGTGCGGGATGAAGTCGTCGAGGCAGGCGATCATCTGGCGGTTGATCGAGCGCGCGCGCTCCAGATGCTCGCCGGTGAGCAGGGGCGCCGACATCCGCGTGGCCGCGCCCTCGACGAGCGCCAGGGTCTCCATCGTGTACGTGTACTCGGTCTCGTGCAGCAGCGCGACCTGAGCGCCGACGTTCTTCTCGAACGTGACCAGGCCCTCAGCTTCCAGCCTGCGGATGGCTTCGCGCACGGGAACGACGCTGATCTCGAGTTCGCCGGCTATCTGGCCGAGCACGAGGCGGAATCCGGAAACGTACCGGCCGTCGTCGATGCGTTCCTTGATCCAGCCGTACGCGACTTGGGACTTGCTCGGCGTCGCCGTCTTCGCGGTGCCTACTGCTGTGTCAGCCACGTGCGGTACTTCTCCTTCCAGTCGGAGTTCATCGGGAAGAGGCCGTCGACGGGCTCGCCGGCCCGGACCCTCTCGGCGATGAACTCCTCCTCGCGCTCCTGTTCGATCGCGTCGGCCACGACGTCTTCGACGAGCGCGGGCGGGATGACGAGCAGGCCGTCCGCGTCGCCGACGATCACGTCGCCAGGCTGTACGGCGGCGCCACCGCACGCGATGGTGACGTCCGCCTCCCACGGGACGTGCTTGCGGCCGAGCACGGCAGGATGGCCGCCCGCGTGATAGGTGGGCAGGCCGAGGGTGGCGACGATCGCGAGATCCCGCACACCGCCGTCGGTGACGATGCCCGCCGCGCCGTTGACCTGGGCTCGTAGGGCGAGAACATCCCCGACCGTGCCGCTTCCGCGCTCGCCGCGGGCCTCGATCACAAGCACTTCACCCGGACCGACCGCGTCGAACGCGCGCTTCTGCGCGTTGTAGCCGCCGCCGTGCGAGGCGAAGAGGTCTTCGCGGTTCGGGATGAAACGCAGGGTCTTGGCCCGCCCGATGAGCTTCGTGTCTGGTCGGGTCGAGGTGAGGCCGTCGATCGACACGTTGTTCAGTCCGCGTTTGCGGAGCTGGGAGCTGAGCGTCGCCGTGGAGAGCGAGCCCAGCCTGGCCCGGAGATCCTCGGTGAGAACGAACTCCGGTTCGGGCTGCACGCCATAGGCCTCGGAACGCTGGAGTTCGTCGACGGCGGGTTTCGCGCCGAAGTCGCCGAAGGGAACCTCCCCCTCCACGATGCGGGTCACGAGGCGGCCCGTGGTGGGCGCTCCGGGCGCGGTGGGCGCATCCACTTCGACCTCGACCACGTCGCCCGGAACGGTCACGGACGAGCCGGCCGGGGTGCCGGTGAGGATGATGTCGCCCGGTTCGAGTGTCATGAGTTGGGAGAGGTCGGCGACGAGCTGGCCGAACGGGAAGAGAAGGTCATCGGTCGTGCCCTCCTGCACCAGGTCGCCGTTGCACCAAGTGCGCACACGGAGCGCGTCGGGGGAGACAGCCGAGGCGGGAATGACACCGGGACCGAGCGGGGTGAAACCGTCGCCGCCCTTGGAACGGACGTTGGATCCCTTGTCCGCTGCCCGGAGGTCGTAGACGCCGAAGTCGTTGGCGGCCGTGACGCCGGAGACGGCCGCCCAGCCCTCCTCGGGCAAGACCCGGCGGGCGGGCCGCCCGATGATGAGTGCGATCTCTCCTTCGAAGGCGAGAAGCTCGGTGCCGGCAGGGCGTTCGAGGTCGGAGCCGGAGCCGGCGATCGAGGAGGACGGCTTCAGAAAGTAGGACGGTACCGCGGGCGTGCGTCCTCGCTGGGCGGCTCGCGAGCGGTAGTTCAGGTGCACCGCGATGATCTTGCCGGGGCGGTCGATGGCGCTCACGGAGTGGTCCTCTCGGTTGTCGTGG
>DASYGJ010000218.1:0-21847 GCA_035999915.1 Leifsonia sp. | reverse complement strand
TCGGACAGCGCGAGCGGACGGGTCAGAGCAGGGTCGAACATCCCCCTATTGTCCCTCGGCGCACCGGTGTGCGGGGCGTCCCACGCGCCGACCCCGCACAAAGTAACTGCCGAGTCCACAGACTCTCTGCGGGCTCGGCGGCTTTTAGCCGATTTTGGGCGGACTCGGCGGTTGGGTGGGCGGCGGATGGGTGGGCGGCGAGCGGGGCTAGGCCCGCGCGACGATCTGCCGGCGGGCCTCGTCGATCGTTTCGAGCGTACTGATCGCTTCCGCCAGTGGATGCAGTGGTGAGTCGGTAAGACCCTCGGCGACGAAGCGTGCGAGCGCAGCCGCTTCGTAGACCATGCCCTGACGGGCCGGCCGGCCGTATGGATCGGTCCAGTGTGCGGCCTGAGTGCCGTCGGCCTCGAAGAAGCGGAGGCCGCTCGGAGACCAGAACGGACTGTCGGTCTCTAGCCGGCCCGTGGATCCGCTGATGGTCGCGAGGGAGGGTGTGCCCGCTCGCAACCCGGTGCTGAGAAGTGCCTGAGCGCCGTCCGCCGAAGTGAGGATGAGGGCGGCCTGGTCATCGACGCCGGTCGCGGCGAGTGTCCCCGACGCGATCACCGAGGCGGGGGCGCCGAGCGCGAACGACGCCCAGGAGACCGCGTAGACGCCGAGGTCGAGCAATGCACCGCCACCGAGAGCCGGATCGAACATCCGGCTGGCGGGGTCGAAAGCGAACGCGCCACCGAAGTCCGCGGTCACGACGCGCACCTCTCCGAACGCGCCGTCGTCGAGGAGCTGCCGCACGATGTCGGTCTGCGGCAGGTAACGGGTCCACATCGCCTCCATGGCGAAGACGCCGGCCTCACGCGCGGCTGCAGCGATCCGTCGGGCGTCCGCGGGAAGCACGGCGATCGGCTTCTCGATGAGGACGTGCTTGCCCGCGGCGATCGCGAGAAGAGCGAGCTCGGCGTGCTGCGGATGCGGTGAGGCGACGTACACCACGTCCACTTCCGGGTCTGCGACCAACTGCTCGTAGGACCCGTACGCGCGGTCCACTCCGTGCGCGGCCGCGAACGCCGACGCGCGTTCGGCCGAGCGGGAGCCCGCGGCGACGACCCGCTGTGCCGAGTGCTTGTGCAGCGCATCCGTGAAGTCGGCGGCGATCGCGCCGGGGGCGAGCACGCCCCACCTCAGCGGGGGAGCATCCGAAGGGTCGGGGTGGCGCGGGGTCGGCAGTGTCTGGAAAACGGACGTCATGCGTCCAGTCTTCCCTACACATGCATTCCGGCGTCCAGCATGCGACTTTTGCTTGACCTTCGGTGAAAGTATTCATAGGGTTGGAGAACCTAAGGCGTATAAGCCACCAACCGTCGACGCCGACGAAAGGATCACCAGTTTCATGACCCTTCTTTCCACCTCACGATCACGTCCCCGCGCCCGCTCTCTCAAGGTCGGTGTCGCAGCCGCCGCCGCGGTTGCCGTCCTGATCACGGCCAGCGGATGCTCGGCCGAAGCCTCCGACGCGGCGGACAGCACCACGCTCACATACTGGGCGAGCAATCAGGGCACCAGTCTCGACAACGACAAGACGGTGCTCGGCCCTGTGCTGAAGGACTTCACCGCCAAGACCGGCATCAACGTGAAGCTCGAGGTGATCGGGTGGAACGATCTGCAGACCCGGCTGCAGACCGCTGTGACCAGTGGACAGGCGCCGGATGTCACGAACATCGGCAACACCTGGGCGGCTTCGCTGCAGGCCACCGGTGCCTTCCTGCCGTTCGGAGACGCTGAGATGAAGGCCATCGGCGGCGCCGCCAAATTCGTCCCGTCTGCGCTCAAGACCGGGGGAGCGGCGGCCAAGGAGCCCACCTCTGTTCCGCTGTACGGTCTCGCCTACGGCCTCTACTACAACAAGTCCATGTTCGCCGCTGCAAACCTGACGCCGCCGACCACCTGGACGGAATTCGTCGACGCGGCCAAGACGTTGACGACGGGAGACACCTACGGTCTCGCGATGGCCGCGGGCAGCTACCCGGAGAACGCCCACTTCGCGTTCATCGACGCTGCCCAGAACGGCGCCGAGCTCTTCGACAAGAAGGGCAACCCTACCTTCACCTCCGACGGCGTCGTCGACGGCGTGCTCCGCTACCTCGACCTCATGCAGACCGACAAGGTCATGGCGCCGTCGAACGCGCAGTTCGCCAACGCGTCCGATGCGATGATCACTTTCGCCACCGGCAAAGCGGCGATGACCGTCATGCAGAGCAACGCGAACACGACCATCCAAGCGAACGGGATGGCCTCCGACGCGTTCGGGGTCGTGCCATTCCCGGCTCCGGAGGGCGGCAAGAAGATCGCCAGCCACGTCGCCGGCGTCAACCTCTCCATCTTCAAGAACACCAAGCACAAGGATGCCGCCCTCAAGCTGGTCGACTACCTCACGAGCAAGTCGGCTCAGGCCGTCCTCGGGGAGAAGTACTCCACTCTGCCGGTTCTCCAAGGTGTCGAATCGACCATGCCCGCCGACGCGGATCTCGCCGCCATGTTCCAGAAGATCTACAACACTATGGCGGCGCCGCTCCCGACCGTGCCTGCCGAAGACCAGTTCGAGGCCACCGTCGGCAAGGCGATGAACCAGCTGTTCGCCTCTATCGCCACAGGAACCACCGTCAGTCGCGCCGACGTGAAGAAAGCCCTGCAGACCGCGCAGGACGACGTCGCCGCGTCCGTCGGCTGACAGACCGGGCGCGCGGATCGACGACCCCCTCCATCCCCCTCGCCATCCGCGCGCCCCTCCCGTTCACCGTCGAACCGAAAGCAGCACCATGACGATCGCGTCCGATTCCAAACTCACGCCGCGCCGCCCGCCGCGGCGCGGGTCCCGCCGCGGGTCCCGAGCTTCTCGTGGCAGGGGCGGCGTGTTCAGCAGCCGTTGGCTGCCCCTCTTCCTGCTCGCGCCCGCGCTCGTGTTCGAAGTGGGCATCCACGTGATCCCGATGCTCACGGGCGTCTGGATCAGCTTCGTCAAACTCACGAAATTCTTCGTGTCCGACTGGGGGGCCGCGCCCTTCGTCGGACTAGAGAACTACCGGATGGCCCTCGACTTCAACGGGGCCGTCGGCGCTGGGCTGCTGCAGTCCTTCCTCATCACGTGCGGGTTCACGGCACTCGTGGTCGGGCTCTCTTGGGTCTTCGGGATGTGCGCTGCCGTCGCTCTGCAGCGCGCGTTTCGCGGCCGGGCGGTGCTGCGAACGCTCTTCCTCGTTCCTTACGCGCTCCCCATGTACGCCGCCGTGATCGCCTGGAAATTCATGCTCCAACGAGACACGGGAGCGGTGAATCACTTTTTCGTGGACAACCTGCACCTCTTCGGCGAGAAGCCGTTCTGGCTGATCGGGGAGAACGCGTTCTGGTCCGTCGTGATCGTCGCGGTCTGGAAGCTGTGGCCGTTCGCCTTCCTCATGCTCATGGCCGGGGTGCAGAGCGTACCGGCCGAGGTGTACGAAGCATCTTCCGTCGACGGCGCAGGCCCGTTCCGGCAGTGGCGCGCTGTGACGCTGCCCATGCTGCGCCCCGTGAACCTCGTTCTCCTGCTCGTAATGTTCCTCTGGACATTCAACGACTTCAACACGCCGTTCGTGCTCTTCGGCTCGGCCCAACCGCCGACCGGCGACCTCATCTCGTTCCACATCTACAACGCGTCGTTCCTCACGTGGAACTTCGGCTCGGGAGCCGCGATGAGCGTGCTCCTGCTCCTCTTCCTACTGCTCGTCAGTGGTGCATACCTTCTCTTCACCAACCGGAGGTCGTCCGATGCATGACACCGTCGGCACCCGCGTGTTCCGCGTGGTCGTGCTCTCCCTGCTCGCTGTGTTCGTGATCGTCCCGCTCTACGTGATGGTCACCTCGGCGCTGAAGCCCCTGCAGGATGTTCAGGGGGCCTTCACCTGGATCCCGAGCGAGATCACACTGCAACCGTTCATCGACATGTGGTCGACCGTTCCGCTCGCCTCCTACTTCGTCAACAGCGTCATCGTGTCCACCGCATCCACCGGCCTCAGCGTGATCGTCGCGATCTTTGCCGCCTACGCGGTCTCCCGCTATCGCTTTCGCGGTCGCACTCTCTTCACGACCGGCGTGCTCTCCACCCAGATGTTTCCTGGCGTGCTGTTCCTGCTCCCACTGTTCCTGATCTTCGTGAACATCAACCAGTCGGTCGGCATCCAGCTCGTCGGTACGTACGGCGGCCTCGTGATCACCTACCTCACGTTCTCGCTGCCGTTCGCCATCTGGATGCTCGCCGGCTACTTCGACGGCATCCCGCGCGAACTCGACGAGGCGGCGACGGTCGACGGATGCGGCCCTGTGCGCGCGCTGTTCAGCGTGGTGCTCCCGGCGGCACGCCCGGGCGTGGTCGCGGTGGCGATCTACAGCTTCATGACGGCCTGGGGCGAGGTCCTGTTCGCATCCGTCATGACCAACGACGACAACCGAACCCTGGCCGTTGGCCTCCAGCTCTACTCATCCCAGACCAACGTGTTCTGGAACCAGATCATGGCCGCCTCGCTTGTGGTCAGCATCCCGGTGGTCGTCGCCTTCCTTCTCCTGCAGCGCAACTTCGTGGCCGGACTGACGGCGGGCGCCGTCAAATGAGAGCTGTGGAGCTTCGGAACCTCAGCGAGGGAAGACGCCCGCGGCCGGGTTGGACACCTCCGGGGCGTGTCGCGGTCCGGGTAGCGGGGCCGCCCAGCGCACCCCGTTGGCGAGCACGCGCCGCACCTGCGGATGGAAGTACACCGGATACTCCTGGTCGCCCGGGCTGAAGTAGAAGATCTTGCCGCGACCGCGGGTGAACGTCACTCCGGAGCGGAACACTTCCCCGCCCGTGAACGAGCTGACGAACACCAGATCGTCGGGCTTGGGGATGTCGAAGAACTCCCCGTACATCTCCTGCGCTTCGATGAGGATCGGCTGCTCGACTCCTGCGGCGATCGGATGCGTGGGGTCGACGGTCCACACCAGTTCTCGTTCGCCGCCCTCCGGGTTGCGCCAGGCGAGCGAGCATGTCGTGCCGAGCATCCGGATGAAGATCTTCGAGAAGTGGCCCGAGTGCAGAACGATCAAACCCATGCCGGCGAGAACATGCTGCCGTACGCGTTCGACGACCTCGTCGCTGACCTGATCATGCGCGATGTGCCCCCACCAGAGCAGCACGTCCGTATCGGCCAGCACCTGCTCCGTGAGCCCGTGCTCTGCGTCGGCCAGGGTGGCGGTTCGGATGCTCGCATCCGGTCCCAGCAACTCGCCGAGCCCTTCCGCGATGGCACCGTGGATTCCGCTCGGGTACACGGCGGCGATTGCGGGCTGGGTCGTCTCGTGTACTCCCTCGTTCCAGACGGTGACGCGCAATTCGGTCACGCTCGGTCTCCCTTCGATGTGGCGGTGGTGGGCTCGAGCACGACTTCGGCGCCGCGGGCGGCCGATTCGTACGCCGCGTCGATGATGCGAGCGCGCTCCAGCGCGATCGACCCGTCGTAGCGCGCCCAGTTGGCCGCGTCGGCAACATGTTCGAGGAACGTCTCCACGACCGCAGTGTGACCGCGGCCCGGGTCGGCGGCGACGGTGATGTCAGCCGTGTCCTCGCCGTCGCCCGTGAAAATGGTCAGTTCGCCGGACGGAGCGTAGTCGACCACCCTCAGGTCGGCTCCGCCGTCGGTGCCGTAGATCGTGATGCCGAACTCGTCTCCTGCCGGGCGATAGGCGGCCCAACTCGTCTCGAGCACCAGCGATCCGCCGTTCTCCAGACGCAGCAGCACGCTTGCCAGATCTTCGACTTCGTACGCGGACCCCACATCCTGCTTGTTGCCGGCCGCACCACCGCGCCCGCGGCTGCCGAGCTCGGAATGCGTGACGGCCGAGACGGCTAACACCCGCGGCTCGCCGAAGAGATGCATGGCGTAGTCGAGCACGTGCACGCCGATGTCGATCAGCGGACCACCGCCGGCCATCTCCCGGTTGGTGAACCAGCTGCCGAGCGCCGGAATACCCGAACGGCGCAGCCAGGCCGCGCGCGCATGATAAGGACGGCCGATCTTCCCGGCGTCGATCGCTGCTTTCAGTGCCTCGATGTCCCCGCGGCGGCGGTGGTTGAACGCCACCTCCAGCACCCGTCCGTTGGCATGGGCCGCATCGACCATCGCCTCTGCTTCGGTCGCCGTGCGCGCGATCGGCTTCTCGCTGAGCACGTGGATGCCGGCCGCCAGCGCGCCGACCGCGATCGGTGCGTGCAGGAAGGTCGGCACGGCGACGCTGACGACGTCGAGGTCGCCGTCGGCGACGAGTTCCTTCCAGTCGCTGTAGAGGCGAGTGAGACCGTACTGCTTGCCGAGGGCCGCGCGCGCCGCGTCCTCCATGCCCGCGATGGCGACCAACTCGACGCCGGGCAGGCTCGCGTAGGCCTCCATGTGTTGCTGGCCCGCCCAGCCGAGGCCGATCACGCCTGCGCGCAGCGGTCGCCCCGCAGGGGTCGAAGGCTTGGTGCTCGCCGAAGCGCTGGGGTTCACTGGTGTGCTGGGATCTGCTGAAGCGGTTGTCACGACGGTCCTTCCGTTCTCATTGATGATGATCGAAACGATTCGAGTTGTGGATGAGGTGGGCGGATGCTTCTCGCCGGCGGAACGGGGCTCAGCGGCCCAAAGATCGGGAGGGCGCCGGTGTGCGTCCCTCCGCATCCGGATCGAGCGCGTGCTGGATGACCATGATCGCAGCCCCGAGCACGCCACCCATCGCGCCGGAGCGCGACTGCGTGATCGTAAGGTATTGGGTGGCCAGGGGGGTCGAGCGCTGGTAGACGACCTCACGGACGCCCGCGAGCAACTGCTCACCCACGCGCGACAGGCTGCCGCCCACCACGACGACAGAGGGGTTGAGGAGGTTGACGCAGGTCGCGACCACCTCGCCCAGGTCGCGACCGGCCTGGCGGATCGCCTGCAGAACAACGGGGTTGCCGGTGCGGGCCAGCGTGACGACGTCTTCGCTCGTCGCGGCCGGGACACCCGCGGCGGTGAGGGCTCGCGCGATGGCGGGGCCGCTCGCGAGGGCTTCGAGGTCGGCATCCTGAGAACCGTGGCTGGGCGTTTCTGCGCCGAACGGTACCCGCACGTGCCCGAGATCACCGGCGGAGCCCTGTGCGCCGCGCTGCAGTCTGCCGCCGTTGATGATGCCGGCGCCGATGCCCGTCGCGACCTTGACGAAGAGCAGATCCGACTGGTCGCGCCAGCTGGTCGTGTGCTCACCGAGAGCGAGAAGATTCACGTCGTTGTCGACGAGCACGGGAACGTCGAAGCTGCCTCGAACATATGCCGGGATGTCGAAGCGATCCCAGCCGGGCATGATCGGCGGATTCACCGGCTTACCGCTCGAATGCTCGACCGGTCCCGGCACGCCGATCCCGATCCCGATCAGGTCGCTGTCGGGCCGGTCGGATTCGCTGAGGAGCGTCGCCGCCGTCGCCAGCGCCCAGTCGAGCACCGGCTTCGGGCCCTCTGAAATGAGGATGCGCCGCGACTCGCTGCGCAGGATGGTGCCGGCGAGATCGGCGATGGCCACAACGCCGTGCGTCGCTCCCAGGTCGATCGCGATCACGATGCGGGAATTCGGGTTGAAGGCGATGCGCGCCGGCGGGCGGCCGCCGGTCGAGACGTCATCGCCCGCCGGCGCGACAAGTCCGCCGGCCGTGAGGCTGTCGATGCGAACCGCGACAGTGGAACGGGCCAGGCCGGTGAGTTCGGCCAGTTGCGCGCGTGTGCGCGGAACGCCGTCGCGCAGGATCGAAAGCAACTGAGCCGCGTCGGGCGCGACCAGCGTGGATTCGCGCACTCTCTCCGTCATGAGGTCATTGAATCACACGGTTGCCGGGCGCTCCAAAGACTGTTTTCGGATAGCCATCTTTTGATTGACAATCGACAGAAGTCTGCTTGAATGGAGGGGCGCCTCAACGCGCGATCCAAGTTATCCACTCGACGAGGAGAACAGTGTCCAAGTCCAACCTCTCCGTACAGCTGTATACCGTTCGTGAGCTTCTTACAGAAGACACGGTAGGCACGCTCAAACGCATCGCCGATCTGGGATTCACCCAGGTCGAGCCGTTCGCATTCCTGTCTTTCGGCGACGAGTTGCGCCGCGGCTTCGCCGAGGCCGGCCTCTCCGCGCCCACCACTCACCAGAGTTTCATCGGCGCCGAGCTCGAGCCCGTGTTCGAGGCCGCAAAGGCCCTTGGCATCGAGACGGTCATCGACCCGCACGTCGACCGCGCGCGGTGGCAGACCGCAGAGAGCGTCGAGGAGATCGCCGCTCAGCTCAATCAGGCGGCCGAGGTGGCCGCTCGCTACGGAGTGCGTGTCGGCTACCACAACCACGCGCACGAGGTCGAGAGCATCATCGAGGGTGTCACCGCCCTCGAGTACTTCGCGGGCAAACTCTCCGACGAGGTCGTCCTCGAGGTCGACACCTATTGGGTGGCCGTCGGTGGCCAGGATCCCGTCGCCCTGCTCGAGAAGCTGGGTGACCGCGTCGTAGCGCTGCACATCAAAGACGGCCCCGGCACCGCCGACACGAAAGACCAGGTGGCCGTCGGGCAGGGGTCGCTTCCCGTGGAGGCCATCATCGCCGCCGCGCCGAACGCCCTGCGCGTCATCGAACTCGACGACTCCCGCGGCGACCGGTTCCAGGCCGTAGCCGACAGCTTCGCCTTCCTCACCGCCAAAGGCCTCGCATGACGGGCGGGCGGGTCGGAGTCGGCGTCATCGGCGCGGGCGTCATCAGCACGGAATACCTGAAGAACCTCACGACGTTCCCCGACCTCGAGGTCCGGTTCATCGCTGACATCGATCTGGAGCGCGCGCAGAAGCAGGCCGAGGCGTTCGGTGTCGCCGGCTTCGGCTCCGTCGACGAACTGCTGGCCGATGACGGCATCGAGATCGTCGTCAACCTCACACTGCCGAAGGTGCACGTGGAGGTGGCGCTCAAGGTCCTCGAAGCGGGCAAGCACGTGTGGAGCGAGAAGCCGTTCGCGCTCGATCGGGAGAGCGGCAAGCAGCTTCTCGAGGCGGCGCACGCCAAGGGGCTACGCGTAGCCACCGCGCCCGACACCTTCCTCGGTGCCGGCATCCAGTCGTCCCGACGGCTTATCGAGAGCGGTGCGATCGGTGCGCCATTGACCGCCCTCACACTGATGCAGAGCCCGGGCCCGGAGTCGTGGCACCCCAACCCCGACTTCCTCTTTCAGGA
This sequence comes from Leifsonia sp., assembly GCA_035999915.1. Classification (GTDB taxonomy): domain Bacteria; phylum Actinomycetota; class Actinomycetes; order Actinomycetales; family Microbacteriaceae; genus Leifsonia. The sequence continues at coordinate 12,571 of DASYGJ010000218.1, read as the reverse complement.
GGGCGCGGGGCCGCTCTTCGACATCGGACCGTACTACCTCACTGCCCTCGTGCAGTTCTTCGGGCCGGTCGCGCGGGTCAGCGCGGTGGCGTCGAAAGCTCGCGAGTCGCGGGTGATCGGTTCCGGACCGCGTGCCGGTGAAGAATTCGCCGTTACGGTTCCGACCCATGTGAGCGCACTCTTCGAGTTCGAGAGTGGCCTGACGGCGCAGAGCGTGTTCAGCTTCGACTCGAAACTGAAGCGCACGCAGTTCGAGGTCGCCGGACTCGAGGGAACGCTCGTCGTCCCCGACCCCAATACGTTCGTCGGCGACCTGCTGGTACACGGTGCCGACGACATCGAGACCATTCCGGCCACCGGATCCATCAGCAGCCGCGGAACCGGAGTCGTAGAACTGGCGCGCGCCATCCGGGAGGGCCGGCCCGAGAGAGCGTCTGGCGAACAGGCCTACCACGTGCTCGACATCATGGTGTCGACCATCGAGGCCGGAATGAGCGGTCAGCCGGTGATGGTCGAGAGCACTGTCACTGTCGCTCCAGCACTTCCCGAAGAGTGGGACCCGCGCGCGGTGACGCTCTGACATCGGGCGTACCTCGTCTGCGACGGTGAAAAAGGCACGAGCACGGTGGCGGTGAACGTCGCCGGGAGGATGGAGTGATGGCGGAGAGTGAGACGGTGAGCAGAACCGCGGATGCAGGCGTTGCGGGTGAGACTGTCAGGCCGTTGCGGGCGGCGATAGTCGGCGGCGGATTCATGGCCGAGGTTCATTCGCGGGCGGCTCGCGCCGCGCGCGCCCACTTGGCGGGAATCGTGTCGTCCTCGCACGAGAAGTCGGCCCGCGCGGCCGAGTCGCTCGGAATCGAGCGACCGTACTCATCCTTCGACGAGCTTCTCGCAGACGACAGCATCGACGTCGTCCACGTGTGCACGCCGAACGCTCTCCATGCCAAGCAGGCGGCCGCAGTCCTCGCGGCCGGAAGGCACGTCATCTGCGAGAAGCCGCTCGCGACCACCGTGGCCGACGGGCAAGCGCTCGTCGCCGCAGTGGGCTCGCTCACGGCCACCGTTCCGTTCGTCTACCGCTTCCATCCGATGGTCCGGGAGGCAAGGGAACGATTCCGCTCGGGCGAAGCAGGGCAGGTGCTGAGCGTCAACGCGTCCTACCTTCAAGACTGGTTGCTTGGAGTCGGCGACGACAACTGGCGCGTCGACGCAGCGCAGGGTGGCCGGTCGCGAGCGTTCGCAGACATCGGCTCCCACCTGGTCGACCTGGTCGAGTTCGTCAGCGGCGACCGGGTCTCGCGGGTGGCCGCGACGAAGAAGACCGTGTTCAAGGAACGCGCCTCGCACACCGGGATCACCACGGAAGATGCCGTCGCCGTCGTGATCGAGACACGGTCTGGCGCCCTCGGAACGCTGCTCGTCTCACAGGTGGCACCCGGGCGCAAGAACCGGTTGTACCTCGAAATCGCCGGCAGCGAGCAGAGCGTCGGGTTCGATCAGGAGCAGCCCGAGACACTCTGGATCGGCAAGCGCAAGGGAAGCATGATCATCCCGCGTGACGCCGAGCAACTGGCCGCAGATGCGGCGAGACTGTGCGTGGTGCCGTCCGGCCACGCACAGGGCTATCAAGATGCGTTCAATGCCTTTGTGGCCGACACGTACGCGGCGATCGGTGGCGCACAACCCGACGGCCTGCCGAGGTTCGCTGACGGTCTCCGGGCCGCGCGGGTCACTGATGCGGTGCTCGACTCCGCCGAGGCTGGCACCTGGATCGAGATTGGAACTGAAGAATGAACAACACGACGAACAGCAGTGCGGCACAGGAGCTCGCCAGCACACATCCGGTCACGCTCTTCACCGGGCAGTGGGCCGATCTCACCCTCGAAGAGGTCGCCAAGTACGCAAGCGAGTGGGGTTATGACGGCCTAGAGATCGCCTGCTCGGGTGAACACCTGGACGTGTGGCGGGCTGCCGAAGACGATTCGTATCTTCAGGGGCGGATCGACATCCTCAACAAATACGGCCTCAAGGTGTGGGCCATCTCGAACCATCTGAAAGGGCAAGCCGTTTGCGACGACCCGATCGACTTCCGTCACCAGGCGATCGTCGGGTCGAAGGTGTGGGGCGACGGCGAGCCCGAAGGCGTCCGCCGGCGTGCAGCAGAGGAGCTCAAGCTCACGGCCAAAGTCGCCCGCAAGCTCGGGGTGGACACCGTAGTCGGCTTCACCGGGTCCAAGATCTGGCCATACGTCGCCCAGTTCCCGCCCGTCCCCGCGGCCGTGATCGACGCCGGCTATCAAGACTTCGCCGACCGCTGGAATCCCATCCTCGACGTCTTCGACGGCGAGGGAGTGCGGTTCGCGCACGAGGTTCATCCCTCCGAGATCGCCTACGACTACTGGTCCAGCGTCCGGTCGCTCGAAGCCATCGACCATCGGGAGGCGTTCGGGTTCAACTGGGACCCGAGCCACATGATGTGGCAAGACATCGACCCCGTCGGCTTCATCGTGGACTTCAAAGACCGCATCTATCACGTCGACTGCAAAGACACGCGCCTCCGTCCGAAGAACGGCCGAGCGGGCGTGCTCGGGTCGCACCTGCCCTGGGGAGATCCGCGCCGCGGCTGGGATTTCGTCTCCACCGGACATGGCGATGTGCCCTGGGAGGATTCCTTCCGGGCGCTCGAGTCGATCGGCTACAAAGGCCCGATCTCGATCGAGTGGGAAGATGCCGGCATGGACCGGCTGCACGGTGCGGAAGAGGCCGTGGGCTACATCCGTTCGCTGCTCTGGAAACTCCCGACCGCATCCTTCGACGCCGCATTCAGCAACCAGGGCTGACCGCGAATTGGCCGCACCTGCTTGGATGATCTCATGGAGACCACCGTGCGGGGCGAAGACTGGTACGGGCGCAAGCTCGACGGTGAGGAATTCACCGACATGGAATTCGTCGACGTCGACATGACCGAGCTGGTCAGCAAGTCGGCCGTATTCACACGCTGCACCTTCCGCAACGTCAAATTCAACGTCAGCGAACACACCGACAGCGCTTTTGTGAACTGCACGTTCATCCGTAGCAACTTCTTCGACACCACGTTCAAGCACTGCAAGCTCACTGGCAGCACGTTCGAGGGATGCGAATTCGGTCTCCTCACCGTCGACGGCGGCAACTGGTCGTTCGTCGGATTTCCACGGGCCGAACTTTCCGGCGCAGAATTCGTCGGCGTACGCCTCCGCGAGACCGACCTCACCCGGGCCCGCTGCGCAGGAACGACTTTCACGGGATGCGACCTCTCGGCCTCCGTGTTCGAGGGCGCCGACTTCAGCAAGGCCGACCTGCGAGGCAGCGATCTCACCGGAATCGCCGCTCAAACCGTCACGCTCACCAACGCCACAATCGATCAGCACCAGGCCGTGACCATCGTCGAATCTCTCGGCCTCATCGTCATCGGCTGACTCGGACACGTCCCTCCGAGCCGGTGGACCACGGTCAGGCGACCTCTTTCACCTGACCGTGCTTGATGTGGAGGCGTCGCTGGGCGCGACGGGCGACCGCGCTGTCGTGGGTGACGATGATCAGGGTCAGTCCACGATCCCGCCACAGGCCTTCGAGCAGGTCCATGATCTCGTCGCGGGTCTCCTCGTCGAGGTTGCCGGTCGGTTCGTCCGCGAGCAGCACATCCGGGTTCTTGACGAGCGCGCGGGCGATGGCGACACGCTGCTGCTGGCCGCCGGAGAGCTCCGACGGCAGATGAGTCCCACGGTCGGCGAGTCCGACGGAGGCTAAAGCTTCCGCCGAGCGCCGCTTGCGCTCTTCGGCGCTCACCTTGAGCGGCGCAAGTGCCGTCTCGATATTCTCCTGGGCTGTCAACGTGGGAATCAGGTTGAAGCCCTGGAACACGAAGCCGATGTTGGTGGCGCGGATGGCCGCCAACTTGGTGTCGCGCAGCCCAGAGAGGCTCGAGGACTCGAGCTGCACTGTGCCGGAGGTCGGACGGTCAAGTGCGCCGAGCATCTGCAACAGGGTGGACTTGCCGCCGCCGGTCGGGCCCTGGATGGCCACGAGCTGACCGTCGGGGATCTCGAGGGTGACGTCATTCAGCGCGGTCACGTTCCGCTTCGACTGGGTGTACGTCTTGGTGACGTTCGTAAGGGTGTACATGTTCTACTCCTAGGAGGGTGAAAGGGATTAGGCGACCGAGCGAAGCGCGGCTGCGGGACGCAGGCGCGAGGCGCGCCATCCGCCGATGGCGCCGGCGAGCAGTCCACCGAGAACGGCGAGCCCGACGGCGATGAGGATGATCCACAGAGTCACCGGCGCGTGCAAGGCGACATTGGTGCTCGCGGTCGCGGCGTTGCCGACAGCCTTGAACGCGCCACCGAAGCCGCCGCCGGTCGCGGCGCTACCGAGCGTTCGCGCGGCAGTGGCCGCACTGTTTCCGTTGCTGACGCTGCCGGAGAGGGTCGGCGCGATCACGTTGATGACGAGAACGCCGACCACACCGACGGCGATGCCGATCACGCCGCCGATGATGCCCTGCACGACCGACTCGCCCGCGACCTGGCCGACGATGCGGCGGTTGCTCCAGCCGATCGCCTTGAGTGTGCCGAACTCGCGGGTGCGCCGAGTGACGCCTGAGATCGTGAACAGGATGGCGATGAGGAATGCCGCCGCCAGAACGATGATCGAGAGCCAGGTGCCGAGGTTCGCGATGAGTTCGCTCGCGGTGCCGAGCGAGCCGGAGACGCTCGAGGCCAGGTCGGCTTGCGTGCTGACCGTTGCGGTCGGCAGTGCCTTTGCGAGGTCGGTCTTGATCTGGCCGATGTCGTTCGATGAGGCCGCCGTCACGTAGACCGAGCTGATCTTGCCTGCCTGACCGGACAGGGACTGGGCGACGTCGAGCGGGATGTAGGTGTTGGCGGCCGTCGTCGAATCGCTGCCGGTGGCAGAGACGATCCCGATCACCTTGAAGTCGGTTCCGCCGATGGTGACGGTGTCCCCGACGGCCTTGCTGGCGCTCTTGGCGTATGCGGCGTCGAGCACCACCACATCCTTGCCGACGTCGGACTTGGTGAAGGAGCGTCCACTGGACAGGCTGACCGAAGAAAGCGGTCCCACCGATTTGCCCGCGGGGTCGAGCCCGACCACCGAGAACGAGTCGACGGTGAAGGAACTGCCGCCGGCACCGTCCGCACCGCCCGTCGGGGGAGGCGTCGAGCTGGTGCCGCCGCCTGCCTGACCCTGGCCGCGAAGCGCCTGGAAGTCCGGCAGCGTACCCCTGAAGCTGGTGTTGGAGAGGGAGAGCGCGGAGGCAGCCGCGGCGACGTTCTGCACGCTTTTCGCTTTGGTGAGGGCGGAGGCATCCATCACCGTCGCCCCGCGGGTGGGCTCAAGCCGTGAGGTGTTGACCTGTTTGCCCGAACCGGTGTCGGTTCCGGCGCCCGCACCGAAGTCGAAGCGCGGACCGCCTCCGGCTCCCTGCTGGCCGCTCGCTGTCTGGGCCGTCGCCGGCTCGCTGACCGTGATGTCCGTTCCCACGCCGTATACGGATTCGAGCACGCTCGCCTGAGCCTGCTTGACTCCGGCCGAAACGGAGTTGACGACGATGACGAGGGCGATGGCGAGGGCCATTCCCACGGCGATGATGATTGTCTGTTTGCGGCGGTTGACGAGCTCGCGGCGCAGATAGGTGCCGAACATAGGGATCCGATTTCTGTGTGTGATTCTTGGCGCCCAGTTTTGAACGCTCTTTACGCTGATGACGTGCCGCGACGTTACTGGCGCGCTGTGTGCCTCCGCTATGCCGTCTCTATGGTTCGGCTGATGAGCGCCGGCCCCGCGGCGACGGCGCATCCGCGCTCACAGATTTCGCATAGGTTTTGCAAAGCAACCGCGGAGACGCCTCGCGATAATAGGAAAGGTGACCATGAACTCCCGCGCCGTGCCCGGCACCCCCAGCCAAACCCGTACCCTGTTGCGTCGGGCGGACGGCAGCGCCATCCGCGTGCTCGTCGTCGACGACGAGTCGACACTCACCGACCTGCTCTCGATGGCTCTCCACTACGAGGACTGGGACGTGAAGACAGCGTCGAACGGCCAGCAGGCACTCAGTCTCTCCCGCGAGTTCAAGCCCGACGTCGTGGTGCTCGACATCATGCTCCCTGACATCGACGGACTGCAGGTGCTCTCGCGGATGCGGGCCGAAGGCAATGAGGCCCCCGTGCTCTTCCTCACGGCAAAGGACTCGCTCGACGACCGGATCGCGGGCCTCACCGCGGGCGGTGACGACTATGTCACCAAGCCGTTCAGCTTGGAGGAACTCGTCGCCCGGTTGCGTGGGCTCCTCCGCCGTTCCCGCGCGGCCGTGGCCGACCACAGCGATCCGGTGCTGGTTGTGGGCGATCTCGTGCTCGATGAGGACAGCTACGAAGTGCACCGCGACGGGGCACCCATCCAGCTGACCGCGACCGAGTTCGAACTCCTCCGCTTCCTGATGCGCAACCCGCGCCGTGTGCTGAGCAAGACGCAGATCCTCGATCGGGTGTGGAGCTACGACTTCGGCGGCTCGTCGAGCGTGGTCGAGCTGTACATCTCTTACCTGCGCAAGAAGATCGACTCGGGCCGCACGCCGATGATCCACACCGTGCGTGGCGCCGGTTACATGGTCAAGGCCGCGACGTGACCACAGCCCGGGTGGCCACGGCCGCGGGGACGGCCTCGGGGACGGGTGACCAGAAGAAGGACTGGTGGATGCGCGGCCCGCTGGCGCGGATCCGACCGTTCCGTTCGTGGACGATCCGCAGTCGGGTCGTCCTCGTCGTCGTGGCGATGCTCGCCGTGCTCGGCGCCGTGATCGGCACTGTGAGCTTGTTGGCTTTGCAGAGCACCTTGATCAGTCGCCTCGACCTGCAGCTCACGAGCGCCGTGGAACGAGGACAGCGGGCCGCGAACTTCGCCATCGCCCAGAACCCCACGGGTCCAGATCTGACCGGGATCCTGCTCACGCCCGGCCAGCAGCCCGCCACCTTCGGAGCGGTCGTGAGCAGCAAGTCCGTCGTCTTCTCGGCGATTCTCGCACCGCGTCCCGACGGCGGTACCCCGAACAGTCCGCTGGCGCCGAGACGTGGAGCGGCGACGTTGACTGATGTGCCGGACGTGACCCCGGGCCGATCGGCGCAGACCCAGAACCTGGGATCGACGCTCGGCGACTACCGGCTGGCGGCCGCCCAGCTGATCAATGGTGACACCGTTGTGGTGGGCCTGCCGATGAGCGAGGTCAACGCCACGATGGGCCAGCTCACGCTCGTGATCGTGCTGGTCACGCTGGCCGGCCTGGTCGTCGCTTTCCTCCTCGCGAACGTCGTGTCGCGGCTGGCGATGCTCCCGCTCGAGCGAGTGGCGGGCACGGCTCAGCAAGTGGCCGAGATGCCTCTCGATCGCGGTGATGTCGCGCTTTCGGTGCGAGTGCCCGAGGCTGACACCGACTCGCGCACCGAGGTCGGCAAGGTCGGCGCCGCGCTCAACCGGATGCTCGGCCACGTCGCCTCGGCGCTGTCGGCCCGGCAGGCGAGCGAGCTGAAGGTGCGGCAGTTCGTCGCCGACGCCAGCCATGAGTTGCGCACACCGCTCGCCTCCATCCGTGGCTATGCCGAGCTCACTCGTCGCTCACCGCACGAACTGCCGAGCGACGTCACCCGCTCCCTCGGGCGCATCGAATCCGAGGCGACCCGGATGACCTCGCTGGTCGAAGATCTGTTGCTGCTTGCGCGACTCGACGAGGGCCGCGAACTCGATCGCGACCCCGTCGACCTGTCGATGATGCTCGTGGATGCGATCGGCGACGCACACGCCGCCGGCCCCGACCACAAGTGGTCCATCCTGTTGCCGGAAGAACCTGTCGAGGTGGTCGGCGACCGCGCGCGTCTACACCAGGTCGTCGTCAACCTGCTCGCAAACGCGCGCGTCCACACGCCCGAGGGCACCACGGTCACCGCCACACTCAGTCTCGATCGGGAGGCGGAACGCGCAATCGTGAGAGTGGCCGACAACGGCCCAGGCATCCCGGAAACCCTCAAGGACACGCTGTTCGAGCGCTTCGCCCGCGGAGACAGCTCGCGCAACCGGGCCACCGGATCGACCGGGCTCGGGCTTGCGATCGTGCACGCCGTCGTCGACGCGCACGGCGGAGAGGTCCAGGTGGAGAGCAAACCGGGGGAGACGGTGTTCACGGTCTCGCTCCCCGCCGCTGTGGTGACGAGTGACGTCGTCGCCGAGGCCGAGCCGAGCGACCCGGCGATCGGATGAGCCACGCCGATTCGGCGATGTTCGTCACGATTCGGGAGTACGGGCCGTCGGCGGCCGTGCCGCTCGTTTTCATCCGAGGGTTGCCCGCCGAGTCGGGCGACCTCCGAGGTGTCGACCGGATCATCGAACGATTGATCGTGAGTGGACCCGCGCGGGCGCATCGCGTGCACGCCGTCGGCCGCCCGGCAAACCTCACGTCGGGGCTCGACATGTCGGAGGTGGCAGAACTTTACGGCCGGCTGATCGTGGAACGCTTCCGCCGTCCGGTCGCGCTGATGGGGCTGTCGACCGGCGCCAGCGTCGCTCTGCAGCTGGCGGTCGACCGGCCGGAACTGGTGCGGACGCTCGTGGTTGCTGCCGGGGCCGGAAGTCTCGGCGGGCGAGGTCGAGAGATCCAGCGGCGGTACGCATCCCTTCTCGCCGCGGACGATCGCCGAGCGTCAGCCGAGCTGGCCAGCGCGACGATGAATGCGGGTCCACTCGACCCTCTGGTTCGCCTTGTCAGCCGGGTGACGCCCAAGCCCGGCGAAGCCGAGAGTCTTCTCGCCCTCGTTCGCGCCGAAGACGGCTACAACGTGCTCGGCCGGCTCGAGCGGGTGACGGCGCCGACGCTCATCCTGTCGGGTGGGCGCGACGTGTTCTATCCGCCCGACCTGGCGCGAGAAACAGCGGCACAACTGCCGACGTCTCAGCACATCGTCTACCGCCGACGCACGCACGGCGGTGTTCCGCTCCATCCTCGGTTCTCAGACGACATCGCGGCTTTCCTCGCAGCGCACACCTAGCGGCGGGATCCTCGCGGTCGGCGATTTGCACCGGACCACAACATCCCGTAGCCTGTACGAAGCCAAAGACCGCTGGTGGTCGTGCGCGCAAGCGTACGAACGAAGACTCACTCAGGTGAGGGCCCGCGCAGGTGTATGAAGTCAGTTTCGAGAACTCAGGTTCGCGTCGCCAGCTCCGTGCCACTGCGCCGGAGCTTTTTTCTTTGCCCAGCGGTCGAGGCGCACATCGCTCCCGCGGTGTGCGACGCAAAATCGCAAGGAGTAGGCCATGGCGAACAAGGAAGCCGCGGTTGCCGAGCTTGAAGATCTCTTCAAGAGCTCGACCGCCGTTCTGCTGACCGAGTACCGCGGTCTCACTGTCGCTCAGCTCAAGCAGCTGCGCACAACGATCAGTGAGCACGCGACGTACGCCGTGGTGAAGAACACGCTGACCAAGATCGCGGCCAACAACGCCGGCATCTCGTCGTTCGACGAGGAGCTCGTTGGGCCGTCCGCGATCGCCTTCGTGCACGGAGACCCTGTCGCCGTCGCGAAGTCGCTGCGTGAATTCACCAAGGCAAACCCTCTCCTCGTGGTCAAGGGTGGTTACTTCGACGGTAACCCGCTGACCGCAGCAGAGGTAGGCAAGCTCGCCGACCTCGAGTCTCGTGAAGTTCTGCTGGCGAAGCTCGCCGGCGCCTTCAAGGCCTCGCTGTTCGGAGCCGCATATCTGTTCAACGCACCGCTTTCGAAGGCCGTTCGCACGGTCGACGCGCTGCGTGAGAAGCAGGAGTCCGCTGCGTAGAGCATCCCCTGGGATGTCTGCCAAGCGGTTGAGTACACGAAACAATCTAAGGAGAAAATCATGGCAAAGCTGTCGACTGACGAGCTGCTCGACGCGTTCAAGGAGCTCACGCTCATTGAGCTGAGCGAGTTCGTGAAGAAGTTCGAGGAGACCTTCGAGGTCACCGCCGCCGCCCCCGTCGCCGTTGCTGCGGCCGGTGCCGGCGCTGCCGCCCCCGTGGAAGAGGTCGAAGAGCAGACTGCCTTCGACGTCGTCCTCCAGGCTGCTGGCGAGAAGAAGATCCAGGTCATCAAGGAGGTGCGCGCCCTCACCAGCCTCGGCCTCGGCGAGGCGAAGGCTGTCGTTGACGGCGCTCCGAGCACCGTTCTCGAAGGCGTGAGCAAGGAAGCCGCCGACAAGGCGAAGGCTCAGCTCGAAGAGGCCGGCGCCACCGTCACCCTCAAGTAGAACCCAGTTCGCGACAGCAGGCGTCGTTCCCCTCACCGGGAACGGCGCCTTCTGCGTTTAAGGCACAGAGTGTCGATCATTTGATTTATATAGGTGAGCTATATATAATTGAGGAATGCCCCAGCCAGACCCGCAAGACCTTCATCAGATACTCGGCGACCTCGTGGTCGCGAGCCACCGCCTCACCCGCATAGCCGCACGCGCGACCGGCAGCACGGAGTCCCCGGCGACCTGGCGCACGCTGAGCGTACTGCAGGCCTCCAGCGCGATGCGTCTCGGGGAACTCGCGGCGAACAGCCGTGTTTCTCAGCCCACTATGACCAAAATCGTGCGAAATCTCGTCGAATCCGAATGGGTCAAGCGCATCGCCGACACGGATGACGCGCGAGCCTGGCAGCTCGCCATCACGGCAAAAGGTGCAGCAGCCCTTCAGGGATGGCGCGACGAATTGAGCGCAGCCCTGGTGCCGATGTTCGCCGACCTCAGCGATGACGAGCTCGAAGCGCTCCGCAGCACCGCACGGATCATCGGAGCGCGAGCCGAGCTGTCCACTGCCACCTCTAGAACGGAGTCCTGACTTCTCCATGTCCCACGACAAGCCCAATAACATCCTCAAACAGCCCACGGCCGTGTGGGCGGTGGCGTTCGCCTCCGTCATCGCGTTCATGGGCATCGGCCTCGTCGACCCCATCCTGCCGGCCATCGCCGCCAGTCTGAAGGCGACCCCGACGCAGACCGAGATGCTCTTCACGAGCTACCTGCTGATCACGGGCGCCGCGATGTTCTTCACCAGTTGGATCTCGAGCCGGATCGGCGCGAAGAGGACGTTGCTGATCGGGCTGGCGCTGATCGTTGTGTTCGCGCTCGCGGCGGGGCTGTCGCCGAACGTCGAGGCGATCATCGGATTCCGCGCAGGCTGGGGTCTGGGCAATGCGCTGTTCATCTCCACTGCACTCGCTACCATCGTCGGGGCCGCGTCAGGCGGAACGTCGTCGGCGATCATCCTCTACGAGGCGGCGCTCGGACTCGGTATCGCGATCGGGCCACTGCTCGGCGGGCTTCTCGGCAGCTGGAGTTGGCGTGGCCCGTTCTTCGGCACGACTGTGCTGATGGCGATCGGCTTCGTCGCGATCGTCTCTCTTCTCAAAAAGAATCCGGAGAAGCCGGTGCCGACGTCACTCGGCGCCCCGTTCAAGGCGCTGGCAAAGCCCGCCCTCGGGTTCCTCGCGGCCGCGGCGCTCTTCTACAACATCGGCTTCTTCGTGCTCCTGGCATACACGCCGTTCGCACTGGTCCCCCTCGGGGTCCACTCGGCGATCGGCCTCGGCTTCATCTTCTTCGGCTGGGGTGTCGCCCTCGCGATCGCTTCGGTATTGGGTGCTCCTCTGCTGACGAGCCGGATGCCACGCACCCGGGTGTTGTGGATCGTCATGCCGCTGCTCGCCATCGACCTCGCCGCCGCAGGGCTGCTGATCGGATCGCGAGTTGGGCTAATCGTCTGCGTCATCGTGGGCGGACTGTTGCTCGGCATCCTCAACACCGTGCTCACCGAAAGTGTGATGGAGGCGACGGATTTGCCGCGCACTGTCGCGTCGAGCGCATACTCGGGAGTGCGCTTCCTCGGCGGCGCGATCGCCCCTCCGGCCGCGACCCTCTTGGCCGGCATGGTCTCACCCGCCACTCCGTTCTTCGCGGCCGGCGCCTCCGTGCTGATCGCGGTCGCGCTCATCGTCATCGGGCACAAGCATCTCCGTCGCGTCGACGGCGTAGAGGAGTCCCCCCTCGGCGAGGCCGAAGCCCTCACCCTGGCCGACGCGACCTGACCCGGCCCGTCCTGTCCTGACCCGCCCCGTCCCGTCCTGACCCGCCCCGCCCCGCCCCGCGTCGGCCGCCCTGACCCGCCCCGCAACCGCTCGAGTCCGCACAAATCACCCCTCGAGTCCACTCGAAGTAGCCCGAAAACCGCCGAGTACGCAGACAATCTGCGTACTCGGCGGTTGGCCTAGGAGGAGGAGGAGGAGGAGGAGGCGGGGGGCGGGGCGGTGGAGGAGCGGAGGATGAGGGCGACGGGGGAGTGCACCGAACGGGTGCGCGGATCGGCGCCGCCGAGCTCGTCGAGGAGGATGCGCGACGCGACGGCGCCTTGCTCGAACGGATCCTGGGCCATGGTGGTCAGCCCGAAGGATTCGGAGAATTCGTGGTTGTCGATGCCGATCACCGAGAGGTCGTGCGGCACGGAGAGGCCGTG
>DASYGJ010000174.1:0-6786 GCA_035999915.1 Leifsonia sp. | reverse complement strand
GTGTTGCGGAAGTCGACCGTGCGGCCTTGGCCGTCGGTGAGGCGACCGTCGTCGAGCACCTGCAGCAGCAGGTTGAAGACGTCGGGGTGAGCTTTCTCGATCTCGTCGAACAGCACGACCGAGTACGGGTTGCGGCGAACGCGTTCGGTCAGCTGGCCCGCCTCGTCATAGCCGACGTATCCGGGAGGGGCGCCGACCAGACGGGAGACAGTGTGCCGCTCCCCGAACTCGCTCATGTCGAACCGAAGCATGGCCTTCTCGTCGCCGAACAGTGACGACGCCAAAGCCTTCGCCAGCTCGGTTTTGCCGACGCCGGTCGGGCCGAGAAAGAGGAAGCTGCCGACCGGGCGCCGCTCGTCGCCCAGACCGGTACGATTGCGCCGCACCGCCTTCGCGACCGCGATCACCGCGTCGTCCTGGCCGATGACCCGCTCGTGCAGTTCCGACTCCAGCCGACCGAGACGGGTTCGGTCGGCGTCGCCAATGCGCGAAACGGGGATGCCGGTCGCCCGGGAGATCACGGCGGCGATCTCGGGCTCGTCGACCACCGCATCCTGCTGCGGCGTCGAGCTCAGGGTGTCGAGTGACGCTTGGACGCTCTCGATCTCGTCGCGCAGCCGTGACGCCTCTTCGTAGTGTTCGGCGCTGACGGCCGCATTCTTCGACGCTTCGAGCGACGCGAGCCGTTGGAGCAGGTCGGTCGCGTCGATGCGCTTGCCGAGCGACAGCCGCAGTCGAGCACCGGCCTGGTCGATCAGGTCGATCGCCTTGTCGGGCAGGAAGCGGTCGGAAACATAGCGAGCCGAGAGTTCGACGGCCGACCGGATCGCGTCATCCGTGTACGTCACGCCGTGGTGCTGTTCGTAGGCACTGCGGAGACCGGACAGGATGCGCACCGCATCATCGATGCTCGGCTCGCCGACGGTCACCGGCTGGAACCGGCGTTCGAGAGCGGGATCCTTCTCGATCTTGCGATACTCCTTGAGTGTGGTCGCTCCCACCAGGTGCAGCTCGCCACGGGCGAGGCGGGGCTTGAGGATGTTGCTCGCGTCCATGCCGCCCTCCCCGGACCCGCCGGCGCCGACGACGGTGTGCAGTTCGTCGATGAAGACGATGAGCTCGTCGCGCCCGGCGCTGATCTCGTCCATCAGCTTCGTCAGGCGCTCCTCGAAGTCGCCGCGGTACCGCGTGCCGGCCAGCATGCCGGGCAGGTCCAGCGAGATCACACGCTTCTGCCGAAGCTGCTCCGGCACGGCGCCGTCGACGACGGCCTGGGCGAGGCCCTCCACGATCGCGGTCTTACCGACACCGGCCTCGCCGACGAGCACCGGGTTGTTCTTGGTGCGGCGCGAGAGGATCTCCACGGTCTGCTCGATCTCGTCGAGCCGGCCGATCACCGGATCCAGTTTGCCGTCGCGGGCGAGTTGCGTGAGATCGGTGCCGAACCGGTCGAGCATCGGGGTTCCGGATGCGTTGGCCGTGCCGCCGACGCGTGCCGAGTCGTCGACGCCCGTCGAGTCGTCGGTGCCCACCGTCGTCGGCTGCCGCATCGCCGAAGTGAGTGCCTCCGGCGTCACTCCGGCCGTCTGGAGAACCTGCCCGGCGGGCGAATCCTGCACGATGACGAGCGCGAAGAACAGGTGCTCAGGGTCGATATAGGTGGATCCGGCCGCGCGGGCGACCTGGTATGCGTGGAAGAGCGCGCGCTGCACCGAAGGCGTTATGGACGCAGTATCCGCATCCACCGGCTCACCGCTCTGCGGCAGACGCTGTTCGGCGGCCAGCGCCACAGTGGCGGGATCGACGCCGATGCGCCGCACGGCATCCGCCGCCGGGTCCTCAGCGACCATGACGCGAAGGATGTGCAGCGCGTCGAGCTCACGGTGGCCGTGCTCCAACGCGAAGCGTCCCGCCTCGGCGAGGATCTCCTGGGTGCGTCGGCTCAGGAATCGGCTGATGTCGATGGAGCGCGCGGTGCGCGCACGCTCACCCGCGAGATACCGGGCGAGGAACTCGTCGAACGAGTTGCCGCCGTTCGAGTCGCCGCCTTCGGGAGTGAAGTTCTCGGGCACGAAATCTCCTGTTTCTTCAAAGTTGAGTCGTGAACACTCAAGTTAAACAAGAGGGAGGCGCTGCTATTCCCGTGCTTCCTGACGTTTGCCCGGAACGCACAAACGAGGGGTCACAACACGCCGTCTCGACTCGGGCCGAGACGGCGTGTTGCGACCCCTCGTTGGAGTTTCAGCGACGCGCGATGATCAGCGCACCGGTCTCTCGTCGATGTTCTCCGGCGCCTTCTCATCCAGCTCGTCCGGCAACTCAAGAGGCCGGCGCTGGAAGTACGCGCGACCCTTCTTCCAGAAGAGTACGAGCGGAACGATGCCGAGCGCCAGGGCGCCGAGACCGATCACATCGACGACCGGGTCGAGCGAGGGGATCGAGACGAAGAAGATCCACACCATGAACGCGGCACCGAGCGCCGGCCACAAGCCGATGAAGATGAAGTTCTTCGCCGACTTGAAGATCACCTTGCGGTAGGCGATCACCACGGCGATCCCGGCCAGCGCGTAGTAGAAGGCGATCTGCAAGCCGATCGAGCTGATGGCGTTCCCGAGGATGTCCCCGACACTTCCGAAGAAGTTCGAGCCGATGAAGAGAACGAGCGAGACGCCGACGACCACAAGCGTGGCGAAGGCCGGCGTGCGCCACTTCTTGTGCGAGTGGCCGAAGGCCGCGGGGATGGTGTGGTCCCGTCCCATCGCGAACAGGGTGCGGGTCACCTGGATGAGCGTTGTCTCCAGCGTCGCGATGGTCGACAGCATCACGGCAACGATCAGGATCTTGCCGCCCACTCCGGGCCAGATGACTTCGCCGAGCACGCCGAGCACGTTTCCGCTGTTCGCCGCGATGGTCTTGGTCGGCAGCATGATGAGAGTGGCGATGGTGAACACTTCGAAGAGCACGAACACGATGATGACGCCGATGATGCCACCGAGGCCGGCGCTCTTGTGGCCGTCTTTCGTCTCCTCGTTCAGGTTGGAGGACACATCCCAGCCCCAGTAGTAGAACGCTGCCACGAGCGCGGCCGCCACAAACGCGCCCGGGCCGGTGAAGTGCGCGAACGAGAGCCAGTCCCAGGAGAAGGACGGTCCGGCGTGGGCGCTGGTCGCGGCTCGAATGATGGCCCAGACGGCGAAGACGACGAGGATCGCCACCTCGATGAGGGACATGATCCACTGGGCTCGCGCCGTGATCGTGACACCGAGCAGCACACAGGCCGCCATGATCAGGAACCACACGGCGCCGATGCCGGTGACAAGCGGCACGTTGCTCGAGTTCTCAGGGCTGAACAGCGCGACGGTCATCACGCCGGCGGGCAATGCGCCGGCGACCATGAAGATGGTGGCCGACACGACGAGGGCCCACCCGGAGAAGAACCCGAGAATGGGATGCAACGCACGGCCGACCCACGAGTATGCGGCGCCGGCGTTCACGTCCGCGCGGCCGAGGTACATGAAAGCCCAGGCGATGCCGAGCATCGGGAGCCCGCACCAGAGCAGCGCTGCCGGGCTGGCCAGCCCGGCAGCGGCCACGAGGGTCGCCGTGGTCGCGGCGATCGAGTAGGCCGGGGCGCTTCCGGCGACGGCCATGACGATCGATCCTGCGGCACTCACGCCGTCCGCCTGCAGCTGGTGCTTGTGCTCCCGCTGCGGCGGCACGATCGCGGTTTCAGTGTCTACCATTTTGTCTCCTTCGCACGACGGTGTACGGATGTCCTGCGCAGACGCTAGCACTAAATCAGTGCGGATTCGATTGCGTTCGAGACAAAATAATGAGCAAATGGGCGCGCATTTCCGGAATCAGCGACGAATACCGCAGTATTCTGACGGTCACCTGCCGTGCGGATCGGTGCGATTCAGTGTGGCGACAACCTGGTCGTACTCCCCCCGCGCCTCGCTGTATCGCAAGAACTTCACACGCTCCACCTGGATCTCCTCCGCATCCGGCCGTGAAGCCAGAAGTGCCACGGCTTCGCTGACGAACTCGTCCAGCGGCATGGCAACAGGGCTATCTTCCTGGCCCGGCAAGAGTGCGGTGCGCACCGCGGGCGGCACCAGTTCGACGACCTTCACGGTCGTGTCCGCGAGCTGCAACCGGATGCTCTCACTGAGCAGATGGACAGCCGCTTTCGTAGCGTTGTAGCTCGGCGTCGCGGCGAGCGGGGTGAATGCGAGCCCGGACGAGACAGTAACGACGGTCGCATCCGGTCGCCCCTGCAGATGCTCGATGAATGCTGCGATCAAGCGGATTGGCCCGAGCAGGTTGGTCGTCACGGTCGCCTCGGCCGAGCTGAGGAATCCCTGCGGGGTGTGCCAGTCCTCCACCCGCATGATGCCGGCCATGGCGATGAGGACGTTGAGGTCGGGATGCGCGGAAATGACCTCGACAGAGGCGGAGGCGATGCTCGCCGCATCCGTCGTGTCGATGCGGACCGTACCGATGCCGGGATGCTCGGCGGCGATCTGCTCCAGCAGTTCGACGCGACGACCGCCGACGATGACAGTGTTGCCTTCGGCCTGCAGAGCGACGGCGAGCGCCAGCCCGATGCCGCTCGTCGCACCCGGGATGAAGATGGTGTTCCCTGAAATGTTCATGTGCCCACTGTCGATGCAGACGCACGCCCACGGGAGAGGAGCGTCTATCGGGGGATCGGCGGTCCCTGGATGCGACGGGCGCCACAGAGCATGATGGACGGATGGACCGCGCCGCACTCGCAGACTTCCTCCGCCGCAGACGAGAGACGCTCCGTCCATCGGATGTGGGGCTGCCGGAAGGTGCCCGCCGACGGGCCCCCGGCCTGCGCCGCGAAGAGGTCGCCCAGCTCGCGGCGATGTCGGCCGACTACTACACCCGGCTCGAGCAGCAGCGCGGACCGCAGCCGAGCGAGCAGATCCTGGCCTCGCTCGCACGCGCCCTGCGCCTTACCGACGATGAGCGCGACTACTTCTACCGACTGGCGAGTCAGAACACGCCGGACCGCTTCAGCGGCTCAAGTCATGTCTCCCCTGCTCTGCAGCGGGTGCTCGACAGACTCGACGACTCGCCCGCGCTGGTGCTGTCGAACCTCGGCGAAACACTCCTGCAGAATCGGATGTCGGCGGCCCTGCTCGGCGATCGGTCCAGCTACACCGGCCTGGAACGCAGCGATTACTTCCGGTGGTTCATGCATCCCGAGACCGAGCGCATCCGTTACCCCGAAGACGACAGGAGCCGGCAGAGCCGCGCCCAGGTGGCTGCACTGCGCGTCGCCTACAGCACGATGGGCGCCGAGTCCCGCGCCGGCGAGCTCGTCCGTGCCCTCCTCAAGGCGAGCCCGGAGTTCGCGGATCTCTGGGACAGGCACGAGGTCGCCAAACGGTTCGAGGACCACAAGACGCTCGTGCATCCGGAACTCGGACCGATCGAACTCGACTGCCAGGTTCTGTTCACCGAGGACCAGTCGCAGTGCCTGCTCGTGCTGACAGCGCCACCGCGTTCGGAGGGCGCCGAGAAGCTGGCACTGCTCGGGGTTCTGGGAACGCAGGCGTTCAGCTGACGGACCGAGCTCAAGCTCGTGCCACGATGTGGAAGACGTGCCAGTGCTTAGGGCCCTCGAACGACATTCCGCGGCGGTTGTCTTCGACGAGCTGAACGACCTCCAGGCCCGCGAGCATCGCTTCCACCCCGGCACGGTCGTGGAAATTCATGCCGGGGCGCCCGGACCATTCGTCGTCCGGTCCGAAGAGCTCACCGGCGAACACCGCGCCCGGACGGAGGGCAGCGCGGAGGCCGGCCCAGAGGGAAGGGAACTGTTCGGCATTGCAGAAGGGCAGCGCGAATCCGGCGTACACGAAATCGCTTGGCGGGAGATCGCCGGGATCTTCGAAGGTCGCGCGACGGATCTCGACCAGCGGCGCCAGAGACTCGCCCACTTCGGTCGCGACGCGTTTCTTTACGGTGGGGTCCGCGTCGATCGCCAGCACATGCCAGCCCAGGTGGGCCAGCCGACGTGTCTCGACGCCGTCTCCGCAGCCGAGATCGAGGGCGTCGCCGGGCTCGGCTCCTTCCCACGCGTCGAGTCCGGCCGTGAACGTCGGGCGCACCCCTCGGGCGCTCTGTTCGGAATAGAACGCGGTCCAGTCGAATGCCATGCGATCCCCTCTTCGAGGTGGAACTTTTCGCAACGAGCCTACGCGCCGACGCTCGCCGACAGCACTCCTTAAGTGCGGCCTCTCGTGAATCACCCGAACAGCGGAGTGCGCGATCGGTCGATCATTTGATCAATCGTCGGCGGATGCGGAGCCCGCGTGCGCGACGATGGCCGCCCGATCGACCCCGGCGAGCGCGAGCGCCCGGGGAACCGTTCCGAGCTCGAGGCCGAGGATTGACACGAGCAGGTCCGTGTCCGCGGTGCGATTGTGGCTGCGCACCGCCTCTCGGTGCGCGCGGACGAGCGCGTCACGAGCCGACGTGCCCCAGCGCGGACGACTGAGCCGGGGCGTTGCGGCGAGCCGGTCCTCCGGGATCGGCGCCACCCCAGCGGCTTGCAGACTCGCTGAGCGCTCGGTCTGCAGCGCGGCTTCGATGCCCGCATGGTCGAGACCCGCCGCATCCAGGGCGCCGGCAGCCGGACTTCCTGCTTCCAACGAGAGGGCGAGCAACAGGTGCTCGGCTTCGACGAGCGGTGCCCTTCGGATGCGCGCCTCCTCCACGGCGCGGATGACGGTTGCGCGCAGAGCCCGCGAC
>DASYGJ010000172.1:0-8396 GCA_035999915.1 Leifsonia sp. | reverse complement strand
CAGGTTGGGGTTGCCATCCTTGCCCGCCATGCTGGCGAAGTTGACGATCCGGCCCCAGCCGCGCTCAATCATGCCCGGAGCGAACGCCCGGATGGTCGCAGTGGTACCCAGCACGTTGACGCCGAGCACCGACAACCACTCTGCCGGGGTCGTCTCGAGCAGCGGCTTGTTCGGGCCGACGATGCCAGCGGAGTTGATGAGAATGTCGACTGGGCCGATCGAAGTGGCCGCCTCGGCCAGAGCATTCTCTTCCGTGATGTCGAGGAGCATGTCCACGTCACCGGCGAGGTCGATGGTGACAACTTCGACGCCGTCCGCGCGCAGGCGTGCGGCACTGGCTGCGCCGAGCCCCCTGGCTCCTCCAGTAACGACTGCTCTTCTCATGACGGGTTCCTTTCCGGGAGCTTGATCGACGGCAGACCGCCGTCGACGGCGAGCACGAAGCCATTGGTCGACGCCGACCGGGGACTCGCGAGATAAGCGACGGCATCGGCGACCTCGTCCGCTGTGACGAGTCGTCCATGCGGCTGACGCGCCTCGAGGGCACGGCGTGTCGCAGCCGGATCAGCTGTCGCATCCATCAGCCGCTCGACCCATGGGGTGTCCACTGTGCCGGGTGAGACGGCGTTGACGCGGATGCGATCCGTCAGCAGATCGGCGGCCATTGCTCGCGTGAGAGCGATCACCGCTCCCTTCGTCGCGCTGTAGAGTGCGCGTTCCGGCAGCCCGACTGTCGCAACGACAGAGCCGGTGTTGACGATGGCGGCGGCATCCGACGCGCGCAGGTGGGGAAGCGCTGCCCGTGTGACGCGCGCTATCCCGACCACGTTGACGTCCCATACGCGGTGCCATTCGGTGTCGTCGTTTGCCTCAATCGTGCCCTGTGCGCCGATTCCGGCGTTGTTGATGAGGATGTCGATACGTCCGTACCGATGCGCGACGGCGTGGATCGCAGCTCGCACCGAGGCGTCGTCGGTGACGTCCGCCCGGAAATCGCCGGAATTCGTGCGCGCATCCCTGTCCAGCACAGCGACGAGAGCGCCGCCATCCCTCAGACGGCGCGAGATAGCGGCGCCGATACCGGATGCTCCGCCGGTGACAACGGCGACCCGCCCCTCGAACTCGCTCACGATCGGAGCTCCCCGACAGCGACGTGGACCTTCGGCCCCGGACCGGCTTGGCCGGGGGTTCCCCCGGAGAGGATGCCGGCGAGCTCATCGAGTCCGACGACCGCTGAGACCAGGGGCTCGGGGTCGACCGAACCGTCGTCGAAAGCGGCGATCGCTGCGTCGAGTCCTTGGCTGGCGCCGAGGATGCCGACCGCGGTCACGTCCTTGAGCGCGAGCGTTCGGGTGTCGATCAGGCTGGGACTTCCGGCGAGCCCGACGTAGACGACCCGTTTGCCGGGTTCGACGAGCTCGAGCGCCCGTGCGGGAAGGTGCTTGGCATTCGAGGCATCGATGACGGCGTCCCAGGGCAGCTCGGGGAGCGTCTGCTCAGTCCAGGTGTCGTCGAAGCCGAGGCTTCGTGCGAAGGCGAGCGACTGAGGGCTGCGTCCCATGAGGTGCACCTCTGCTCCGGCGGCGCGGGCGAAGAGGGCAACCAGAAGGCCGATCGTTGCGGCACCGAGCACGAGGACGCGGTCGCCTGGTGAGAGGTCGGCGCCCCACACGGAACGCAGTGCGTTGCCGGCCGGTTCCACAAGCGCTCCTGCCGAGTCGCTTACCGAGTCCGGAAGCGCGTGGAGGTAGGCGGCGGGGTAGGCGAGGTGTTCGGCCAGTGCGCCCGGCAGCCCTCCCCGGATGCCGAGCTCGTATCGGTTCTCGCAGACATGGTGTCGCCCGTCGAGGCAGCGGTAGCATCTTCCGCAGCCGACCATCGTGTCGCCGGTCACCCGACGTCCGATCCAGGACGGGTCGACGCCCTCCCCGACCGCGGTGACGACGCCCATCCACTCGTGCCCGAGTCGCATGGGGAACTCTGCGTTGCCGTCGTGAAGGTATTGCATCTCGCCGGTGTAGAACTCGATGTCGGTTCCGCAGACGCCGGCGCGCTTGACGTCTATCACGACCTCGCCCGCACCGGCGACGGCGTCGGGGACCTCTTCGACGCCGGCCTCACCGGGTGCGCGGACGACGAAGGCTTTCATCGTGGTGCGATGACGTTCTGGTGCTGGACGCCGAGGCCGTCGATGCCGAGCTGCATCACGTCGCCGGCCTGCAGCCAGATCTCTGGCCGGAAGCCCATCCCGACCCCGGGCGGGGTTCCGGTGTTGATCAGGTCACCCGGCTCGAGCACCATGAACTGGCTGATGTAGTGGACGATGAAGTAGGGGTCGAAGATCATCGTCGAGGTGGTGCCCCTCTGGCGGCGCACTCCGTTGACGTCCAGCCACATGCTCAGCTGGCTGACGTCGGCGACCTCGTCCTGGGTGACCAGGTAGGGGCCGGCGGGGTTGAAGGTCTCAGCGGACTTGCCTTTGAGCCATTGGCCGCCGCGCTCCATCTGGAAGGCGCGTTCTGAGACGTCGTTCACGAGCGTCCACCCGGCGATGTGGTCGCGGGCCTGCTCGACCCTATCGAGGTAGCTGGTGCGCTTGCCGATGACGATGCCGAGCTCGACCTCCCAGTCGGGCTTAGCGGAGCCGCGCGGGATTCGGACGTCGTCGTTCGGGCCGACCAGCGTGTTGGGCGACTTGGTGAAGAGGATGGGCTCGCTCGGGACGGCCTGCCCGGTCTCGGCGGCATGGTCGGAGTAGTTCAGGCCCACGCAGATGATCTGGTGCGGACGCGCGATGGGGGCGCCGATGCGCTGGTCGCCGAGTTCCTCGATCTCGCCGCGCTCGATCCGCTTCTCGACGATGGGGCGGGTCGTGCGGATGCCGTCGTGGGCGAAGAAGGCTTCGTCGAAGTCGAGCACGACATCGGACAGGTCCACATAGCTGTGCTCGTCGACCAGCGCGGCGGGCTTCTCGGCGCCGAACGCGCCGATGCGAAGGAGTTTCATCTGGTTCCTCTACTCGGTGAAGGCGGGGTCGGATATCCCGGCCCACAATGGTTGAGGGAGTCCGCAGACTCCTGGCTGGATGGTGAAGAGTCGGCCGGACAGTGGGAACTCCTCGATCTGCTCGTCGTCGAGATCCTGCGTGGCCGTGGTGATCACGAGGGTTGCGAGGTCGGGTCCGGCGAAGCAGACGCTGGAGGTGTGCGGTGCGGGCACGCTGACGGTGTGCACGAGGCGGCCGTCCGGTGAGTAGCGACGCACTTCACCGATCCCCCACATCGCGATCCAGAGGTGGGCTTCGGCATCGATGGTCATGCCGTCCGGATAGCCCTCATCGAAGGTGAGGAACACGTCCCGCGATCCGGTCTCACCCGTGGCGACATCGTAGCTGCGTCGGAAGACGAGGCGTCGCTCGGTGTCGACACTGAAGAGAACGCGGCCGTCCTGCGTCCACGCGAGACCGTTGGACAGGGTCAGGTCGTCGTCGATGACGCGGGCGCTGCCGTCCGTGTCGATCTGGATCAGCTGCTCCGTCTCCGATGCGCCATCGAGTGAGAGGGTGCCCACGATGTAGCGCCCGGCCGGGTCCGGCTTGCCGTCGTTGAAGCGCCGGGAGCCGTCGATCAGCGGCGCGAGCGGAAGCCGGCGGCCGTCCGGATTCATCACGATGAGTCGGTGACCGCCCGCGACGAGCCATTCGCCGCGCTCGGAGACGGCCACCGCACCGGCCGTATCGCCGACACCGGCACGATCGACGATGTCGATGGTGCCGTCATCCCGAAGGGTTCCGACGAGCACCGTGCCGCTCCGGATCTCGACCCAGAGCAGCCGGGCGCGGACCGGATCCCACAGGGGGCCCTCGCCCAGGTAGAACGATTCCTCGGTCGCGGGGATGAGATCGCGGGTCACGCCGTCCGCTCCTGCCAGCCGGTCGCTTCACGGATGATGGCGTGGACATCGTCGACGGCCGCCACGAGGGCCGAGAGGGGTGTGCGGTACGCGACGGCGCTGATGCTCACGGCTCCCGACGGCTCGCTGGGAGAGGTGAGATAGACGGGAACGGCGAGGCAGTTGATGCCGGGTTCGTTCTCCTGGTCGTCGATCGCGTAGCCGCGTTCGCGTGTCTCGACGAGTCGAGCGTGCAGTTCGAGCGCGGTCGCCGGGCTGTTGGCTGTGCGCTTCTCGAGTTGCCGGTCGCCGATCCACCGCTCGACATCATCCAGCGTGTGGAGTCGGGAAGCCAGGAGGACTTTGCCGACGCCGGTGCACTGTGCTGGGTTTCGGCCGCCGATCGTGGAGGTGAGACGCACCGCGCCGATCAGCGGGTCGACCTTGTCGCGGTAGACGACTTCGGTGCCGTCGAGCACAGCGAAATGAATGGTCTCGCTGAAGCGCTCCGACAGTCGGTCGAGGATCGGGCGCACGCGGATGTGTTCAGGGCGACCTTCGTGGTGGGCGAAGGCGAGGCGCAGGAATTCGTCGCCGAGGACGTAATGGCCGCGGCCATCCTGCATGGCGAAGCCCGCCTTTTTGAGCGACGCCAGCGCTCGGTGGACCGTCGGCTTCGGATGACCCGTGCGCTTCACCATCTCTTCGAGCGATGCGCCGGCGGGGTGGGCGGCGAGTTCGGTGAGCACGGCCAGCACGCGATCAGTTCCGACGAGGCGCTCTCCGCCCACGTTGGCTTTCGGGTTCTGCGGCATCCGTTGGTGTCCTCCTCGTCGGTCGCTTATGCTAGCAACAGTTTCATTATATAGACCACAATTCCGGAAGTTGGAACAATGGTGCCGAACCTTCGCAGCTCTGAGTGGTACTCCGGCGACGACCGGAACACATACATCCACCGGGCGTGGATGCGGCGCGGTGTCCCGGACAGCGCCTTCAACGGCCGGCCGCAGATCGCGATCGCGAACACCGCCTCCGACCTCACCCCGTGCAATGCGCATCTGGGGGAGGTCGCCCAGTCGGTGAAGAACGGGATCTACGAGGCCGGCGGGATCCCGCTGGAGCTGCCGGTGGTGTCGTTGGGCGAGACGCAGGTGCGGCCGACGGCGATGCTGTGGCGGAACATGGCGGCGATGGCGACGGAGGAGATGCTCCGCGCCAACCCGATCGACGGAGTCGTGCTGCTCGGCGGCTGCGACAAGACCATCCCGTCGCTCCTCATGGCGGCGGCGTCGGTGGATCTTCCGGCCGTCGTCGTGCCGGGAGGCCCGATGCTGACCGGGCACTTCCGTGGCGAGGCTCTCGGCTGCGGCACCGATGTGTGGCGGCTGAGCGAGGAGGTCAGGGCAGGAACGCTCAGCGAAGAGCAGTTCGTGAGGTCCGAGTCGTCGATGATCCGGAGCAAGGGTCACTGTAACACGATGGGCACCGCGAGCACGATGGCGTTGGTCGCCGAGGCGCTCGGCACCATCATTCCCGGACTCGCCGGGACGCCGGCGCCCGACGCGCGGCTCTTGGAAGCGGCCCACGAGACCGGCCGTCTCGCGGTTCAGCTGGTCGCTGACGACCGCCGGCCGACTACCTTCCTGACCAAGGCGAACTTCCACAACGCGATCGTCGCCCTGGCTGCGATCGGCGGGTCGACGAACGCGGTCGTGCATCTGCTGGCCGTGGCCGGCCGGCTCGGTATCGACCTGACGATCGACGACTTCGACCGCATCGGGGCGGAGGTGCCGCTGCTGGTGAACCTTCAACCGGCGGGCCGATATCTGATGGACGACCTCCACCGCGCCGGCGGCTTCCTCGCCGTCCTCCGCGAGGTGCGCGACCTGCTCGACCCGACCGCGTTGACCATTACCGGCAGGCCGCTGGTCGACTACCTCGACGGCGCCCGGATCTGGGACCAGGACGTCATCGCTCCGCGCGAAACCCCGCTGCTTCCCGCCGCCGGCATCAGCGTCCTGCGCGGTTCGCTCGCGCCGGGCGGGGCGATCATCAAGCCCGCCGCCGCTTCCCCCCACCTGCTCAAGCACCGCGGCCGAGCCGTCGTGTTCGACAGCATCGAGGATTTCCACGCCCGCATCGACGACCCCGAGCTTGAAATCGACGAGAACTCGGTCATGGTCCTGCGCGGCTGCGGCCCCAAGGGATACCCGGGCATGCCCGAGGTGTCCAACATGCCCCTGCCGAAGAAGCTGCTGGAGAAGGGGGTGCGCGACATGGTCCGCATCTGCGATGGCCGCATGTCAGGGACCGCCTACGGCACCGTCGTCCTCCACGTCACCCCGGAAGCAGCCGCCGGCGGCCCTCTCGGCCTGGTGCGGACGGGCGACTGGATCACGCTCGACGTCCGCGCCCGCCGCCTCGAGCTCGATGTCCCCGCCGACGAGCTCGCCGCTCGCGTGCCGAACACCGCGACGGTAGCCGGATTCGCCGACCCCCGCCGCGGCTGGGAGCGCCTCTACGTCGATCACGTGATGCAAGCCGACACCGGCGCCGACCTCGACTTCCTCGTCGGATCGAGCGGATCGAAGGTCAGCCGTGAGTCCCACTGAGACACGCCTGACTCCGATCGATCCCGGACTCATCGCCGCGATCGAGGCGGCATGCGCATCCGTCGCCACCCGCGCGACCGACCGTCTGGCCGCGGCGCACGATGCCTCCCACTACCTCCTGACCCCGCGGGCAGTAGCCGCACCATCGTCGGCGACGGAGGTGGCCGCTCTGTTCGCGGCAAGCCACGCGCAGGGCGTCCCCTTGACATTCCGGTCGGGAGGCACAAGCCTCAGCGGGCAGGCCGGGACCTCCGGCGTCCTCGTCGACACCAGGCGCAACTTCCGCTCCATCACGGTCCTCGACGACGGACGACGCGTGCGCACCGGCCCGGGCGCGACCGTGCGGGCGGTGAACACGCGCCTCGCCCGACACGGACGCAAACTCGGCCCCGACCCCGCGAGCGAGATCGCCTGCACGATCGGCGGCGTCGTCTCCAACAACTCCAGCGGGATGTCCTGCGGCACCCACGCGAACACCTATCGCACGCTCGAGTCCGCAATCCTCGTGCTGCCCAGCGGCACCGTGATCGACACCGGCCGACCGGACGCGGACGACGAACTGCGCGCACGGGAGCCCGCCCTCCACGCGGGTCTCCTCAGCCTGCGCGACCGGGTCCGCTCCGACCCGGATTCGATGGCGACGATCCGGTCGCTGTACTCGATCAAGAACACGATGGGCTACGGCCTCAACAGCTTCGTCGACCACGACCGCGCCGTCGACATCCTCGAGCATCTCGTGATCGGCAGCGAAGGGACGCTCGCCTTCGTCGCGGAGGCGACGTTCAGCACGGTGCCCGTTCTGCCGCACATCGCAACGGGTCTGCTGCTGTTCCCCGACCTGTCGGCGGCCACCTCCGCTCTCCCCGCCCTTGTCGCAGCGGGGTTCGCGACCATCGAACTGCTTGACGCGACAAGTCTGCGCGTCGCCCAGCGCGATCCAGATGCCACGGCTGAATTGCGCTCGCTGGGGGTGACCGAACATGCGGCCCTTTTGGTCGAGTTCCAGGAGGAGACCGGTGATGCGCTTGCCGCGCGGCTTGCCGACGCGCCACGGCTCTTCGACCGCCTGACCCTCACCGAGCCCGCCGTGCTCAGCTCCGATGCTGCCCGTCGCGCCCAGCTCTGGCACCTCCGGAAGGGCCTGTACACCCTCGTCGCCGGCAACCGCCCCTCAGGTACCACGGCACTGCTGGAAGACATCGCCGTCCCGGTCGAGCGGCTCGACGAAACGTGCCGAGAACTCACCCTGCTGTTCGACAAGTACCAGTACGAGGACTCCGTCATCTTCGGGCACGCGAAGGACGGCAACATCCACTTCATGCTCAACGAACGATTCGACCACCCCGAATCGATGTCGAGGTACGAAGCATTCACCGAGGCGATGGTCGAACTCGTTCTGGGACAGGGCGGCACCCTCAAGGCCGAGCACGGCACCGGACGGATCATGGCGCCGTTCGTCCGCAGGCAATACGGCGACGAGCTCTACGAAGTGATGCAGGAGGTCAAGCGCCTGGTCGACCCGGCCGGACTGCTCAACCCCGGCGTCCTGCTGAACGAGGACCCGGCAGGCCATGTCAGCAATCTCAAAACCGCCCCGACCGTGGAATCGGAGGTGGATCGCTGTGTCGAATGCGGATACTGCGAACCCGTGTGCCCCTCGAGGGACATCACGTTGACTCCCCGACAGCGCATCGTGCTGCGACGGGAACTGGCCGACGCCGAAGCGTCGGGCGATGACGACCTCGTGGCCGAGCTGCGACGGGAGTACTCCTACGACGGTGTGCAGACCTGCGCGGTCGACGGCATGTGCCAGACCGCCTGCCCGGTGCTGATCAACACGGGGGATCTCGTGCGCCGCTTGCGGGGTGAGAACCAGAACCGGGTGATGCAGGC
>DASYGJ010000170.1:0-12500 GCA_035999915.1 Leifsonia sp. | reverse complement strand
GAGCTCCTCGAGCAGGCGATGCAGTCCTCCGACGAGCTCGCACTGAATGAGGCCAGGCTGAAGACCGCGAACCGGCTGATCCGGAGCATCTGGAACGCCGTCACCGAGCAGTCGGTGATCGGCTCCGATCTCGATGGTCTGATCGACGTGTGGAACCCGGGCGCCGAGAAGATGCTGGGTCTTACCGAGAAGCAGGTGTTCGAAGCCGGGCGGCACGTGGTCGACTTCCACCTCGTCTCGGAACTCGAAGAACGGCTTCGGGCGATGGATGCGACAGTCACGACGGTCTCCAGCGCCGAAGACTTCTCGGCCCTGGTCGATGCTGTCCGAGCAGGCTATGCCGACGTGCGCGACTGGACGTACGTGCGCCCCGACGGCAAGCTCGTGCCAGTGCAAGTCGCGGCAACGCCCCGGCTGGACGAGAACGGACACCGCGTGGGGTTCATCTTCGTCGCCACCGACATGACCCAGGCGCGTGAATTCTCCCGTCTGAAGGATGAGTTCGTCGGCCTGATCTCCCACGAGCTGCGTACACCCCTGAGCTCGATCCTGGGCTATCTCGAGCTGCTGAAGGACGACGAGGACGACCCGCTTTCCGAAGAACAGCTGCAGTATCTCGCCGTCGCCGAACGGAACGCCCACCGGTTGTTACGGCTCGTCGGCGATCTGCTCTTCACCGCACAGGTGGAGTCTGGCCGTTTTCCACTCACGCTCGCCGAGGTGGACCTCAACGAAGTGATCACGGCGTCGGTCGAGTCGGTGCGCCCGATCGCCGATGCCGCTGAAGTGGCGCTCGCCGCCGACACACCCGAGAAAGCTGTCATTCTGAGCGGCGACTCGCTTCGGCTCGGGCAGGCGGTGGACAATCTGATGTCGAACGCGATCAAGTTCACGCCCGCGCACGGCCGGGTCACGGCGGCTTTGTCAACAGAGGATGGCAAGGCGGTCATCACCGTCACAGACACCGGTATGGGAATCCCGGCCGTCGAACTCAGCCACCTGTCGACCCGCTTCTTCCGCGCCTCGACCGCGACCCGAAATGCCGTCCCCGGAGTCGGCCTGGGGCTCACCATCACGAAGGCCATCGTCACGGCACACGGCGGTACGGTCGACATTGCGAGCGAGGAGGGGGTCGGCACGACCATCATCGTGCGACTACCGTTGACCTCAGCCCCGGTCGAGCACGGAATAGCGGCCGGTCGCGGCGGAGCGGGAGCAGATTCAGGGGAGTGACGGATGGCTGAGACAGCACCGAGTATCCAGGTCGCCGTCGTGCAGTTCGCTCCGTCGGACGACCGCGTGCACAACCGCGATCTTCTCGCGGCATTCGTCGCCGTCGCGGCCGCGCGCGGTGCGCGGCTGGTCGTGCTTCCGGAGTACTCGTCATTCTTCGTGCATCCGCTCGGCGAAGAGTTTCCGCGCAACGCGGAGCCCCTCGACGGCGAGTTCGTCGGTGCGCTCGCCGAGGCCGCGCGCGACCACGACGTATTCGTCGTCGCCGGACTCGTGGAGCAGGTGACGGACGCGCGGCGCTTCTCGAATACGCTGGTCGCCGTCGACCCTGCCGGAGACGTTGTCGCGACCTATCGCAAGCAGCACCTTTATGACGCCTTCGGGGCAAGCGAGTCGGACTGGGTGCAGGCCGGTGACCTGGGGGCTCCGGAGCTCTTCGACGTCGACGGTGTGCCGGTGGGCTTGCAGACCTGTTATGACCTGAGGTTTCCCGAGGTGAGCAGACGGCTGGTGGATGCGGGAGCGGAACTGATCCTCGTCCCCGCCGAGTGGGTGCGTGGCCCGCTCAAGGAGCACCACTGGCGCACGTTGGTCACCGCCAGGGCCATCGAGAACACCGTCTATGTCGCTGCTGCCGACCACGCTCCTCCGATCGGCGTTGGAACGAGTCTGATCGTCGACCCGATGGGTGTCGCGCTCGCGGCGCTCGGCGAGAACACGGGCGTGGCCGTCGCCGAGGTGTCACGTGCCCGCGTGGCCGAAGTGCGGCAGACGAACCCGAGCCTGGCGCAGCGACGGTACCGGGTCGAACCGAAGGACTGAGAGCGCGGGGCCGGTCAGCGCTTGAGCCCGGCGAGCTGCGCGGCCGCGCGCTCGAGCACTTCGCTGCGCTTGCAGAAAGCAAACCTCACGAGGGATGCCGTGCTCGCCGCGTAGTCGTCTTTGCAGAAGGCGGAGAGAGGTACCCCGACCACTCCGGCGAGACCGGGAAGCGCGTGACAGAACTCGACGGCGTTCCGATAGCCGAGGGGCGCGGCATCGGCGACGACGAAATACGTGCCGTCGGACGCGAACACGTCGAAGCCGGCAGCGCGCAGGCCGTCGCTCAGCACGTCGCGCTTGTGTCGGAGACCGGCGGCGATCCCGGCGAAGTAGTCGTCGCCGAGTCGCAGTCCGGCCGCGATGGCGGGCTGGAAGGGCGCACCGTTCACATAGGTCAGGAACTGCTTGACCGCGAGAACTGCGGTGACGAGTTCGGCCGGGGCCGTGATCCAGCCGATCTTCCATCCGGTGGTGTTGAACGTCTTGCCGCCGGAAGAGATGCTGACCGTGCGCTCGCGAGCCCCGGGAAGTGTCGCGATCGGCACGTGCTGTGGTCCGAACGTGAGGTGCTCGTAGACCTCATCCGTCACGATGATGGCGTCGTGCCGGTGAGCGAGTTCGACGATCGTCTCCAGAGCTTCGCGCGAGAGCACCGTCCCGGTCGGATTGTGCGGACTGTTCACGAGGATCACCCTCGTGCGGTCGGTGACGGATGCGCGCAACTCGTCGAGATCCGGCTGGAAGCCCGGCAGACGCAGCGGCACGGTGCGGTGAACGGCGTCGGCCAGGCCGATCAAGGCGCCGTATGCGTCGTAGAACGGCTCGAACGTCACAACCTCGTCACCGTGCTCGAGCAGGGCCAGCATGGTGGCGGCGAGCGCCTCCGTCGCGCCGGCGGTCACCAGGACTTCGCGGTCGGGATCGAAGCGCAGGCCGTAGAACCGCTCCTGATGTTCCGCGATGGCGCGGCGCAGATCGGGGATGCCGATGCCGGGCGGGTATTGGTTCTGCCCTTCCCGGAGCGCGGCGACCGCAGCGTCGAGCACCTCCGCTGGTCCGTCCTCGTCGGGAAAGCCTTGCCCCAGGTTGATCGCACCGGTCCGCGTGGCCAGCGCGCTCATCTCCGCGAAGATGGTGGAGGCGATGGAACCATCGGCGCCGAGCAGTCCCGCGCCGCGTGCTGCGCGCCGCCACGATCCGTTAACCGTCATGTCTCCAACCTACTTCGGCCTGGCATGCCGGATGCATTCACTACGCTAAGCGGAATCACCGGCAGGCAGTAGCTCGGCCATAGGACTCGCAAATAGAACGTCCAGGTTCGAAGCCCAAGCTATTGGTGCTTGGAAGGAGCAACACCATGACCGACACCCCGATCACACCGGAGCCCGCGAAGGCCCAGCACGACGCCGACACCGAATCGGCCGTGGATGCTGCAAGCCAGAACAACACTGAAACCACGCAGGAGACCACCCCGGTGGCGCCCGCAGCCGCGGCGCCGGAGCAGCCTGCGGCACCGGCCGCCGAGCAGCCCGCACCGGTGGCGTCCGTTGACGGGCAGCAGACGCAGCAGACGCAGCAGACGCAGCCCATCCCGCCGGCGCAGCCCACACAGCCGGTTCCACCGCAGTTCTATGGGCAGCAGGCGACGCAACTGCAGCCGAACTACGGCCAGGGTGCCTTCGGCCAGCCCATTCCCCAGCCGCACCAGGGCATCCCGCAGCAGCCGTATGCTCCGCACACGCAGCAGCAGCCGTACGCGACGCAGACCGGGGCACCGCTGCCGGGTGCTGCTCCCAAGACGGCCAAGAAGCGCAGTACCGGCGTGATCATCGCCACCTTCGCGATCGGCGCCCTCGTCGGCGGCCTCGCCGGAGCGGGCGCGGGCGTCGGCATCTATGCGGCCACCGGAGCCGGTAGCTCGGTCGTCAAGACGGCGACCGGACCGCAGAACATCACCGTCAACAACTCCAACGACGCGACGACGGTCACCGCGGTCGCCGCCAAGGCTTCGCCCAGCGTCGTCACCATCTCGGTCACGGGCAGCAGCGCGGGCGGCACAGGATCGGGGATCGTCCTCACGAGCGACGGGTACATCCTCACGAACACCCACGTCGTCACCCTCGACGGCCAGGCTTCCAGCGTGTCGATCAGCGTTCAGGACAACAGCGGCAAGATCTACACCGCCAAGCTGATCGGAACCGACCCGACGACCGACCTCGCGGTGATCAAGCTCGACGGCGCAAGCGGACTCACTCCGATGAAGTTCGCGGACTCGAGCAAGCTCAACGTGGGTGACACCGCGGTCGCGATCGGTGCTCCGCTCGGGCTCTCCGGCACCGTCACCGACGGCATCGTGAGCGCCCTCAACCGCAGCATCAGCATCGCCTCCTCGGCCGCGCCGAAGAGCTCGGACGGCAGCGGGGGTAGCGGCAGCGGCGGCAGCCCGTTCAACTTCGACTTCCCGGGCCAGGGCGGTAGCGGTAACGGTGGCCAGTCGCAGAGCCAGAGTCAGGGCAGCATCTCGCTCCCGGTCATCCAGACCGACGCGGCGATCAACCCCGGAAACTCCGGCGGTGCCCTGCTCAATTCGAAGGGTGAGCTGATCGGCGTGAACGTCGCGATCGCGAGTGCCTCGGGTACTTCCTCGGGCACCCAGTCGGGCAGCATCGGGGTCGGATTCGCCATCCCGGCGAATCTTGCCAAGCGCATCTCCGACGACCTGATCAAGAGCGGCTCGGCCAGCCACGGCTTGCTCGGCGCCTCGGTGGGCGACTCCTCGTCCGACAACAAGGCCACAACGGTCGGCGCTCAGATCAAATCCATCACGAGCGGCGGAGCCGCCGCCGGCGCCGGGCTCCAGGCCGGCGACGTGATCGTGGGCTTCAATGGGGTTCCGATCACCAGCGCGACCGACCTCACCGCCCAGGTGCGGGCCCTCCCGGCCGGCTCGAAGGCCGACGTGACCTACCTCCGCGGCGGAGAGACGAAGACCACCTCCGTCACCCTGGGCTCCGCCTCGGCAGGCTGAGCCCGCTCCCGTCAGCGCGAAGGCCGCCCCGCATCCGTGGGGCGGCCTTCGCCGTGCGCAGAGGGCCGTGCTCCGAGGGGGAGCCTGTCCACGGCTGATAAGCTCGACCGACCCGAACGACGAATGGATCAAATGCCGGACGAAGCAACACAGAGCGCCCTCCCGGGTGTGTCGTATGTGATGCCGGTTCTGAACGAGGTCACCCACGTGCGCGCCGCAGTCGACAGTCTGCTTCAACAGGACTACGCCGGCCCGTTCGAGGTCACAGTCGCCCTCGGCCCGAGCATGGACGGAACGACCGAGCTCGTGTCAGAGCTCGCGGCGATCGATCCGCGCATCCGCATCGTCGACAACGTGGTCGGATCGACGCCGGCCGGACTCAATCTGGCCATCCGCGAATCCCGTTACCCGGTGGTCGTGCGGGTCGATGCGCACTCGGTTCTCCCGCCGGACTACGCGCGAATAGCCGTGGAGACCATCCTCGAGACGGGCGCGGACAACGTCGGCGGCCTGATGGATGCGCAGGGCACGACCCCCTTCGAACACGCGGTTGCCCGTGCGTACGGCAGCCGCATCGGTCTCGGCGGCACGAAGCTTCATGTCGGCGGTGAGGCCGGTCCGGCCGAGACGGTGTACCTGGGCGTGTTTCAGCGCGACCGGCTGCTCGAGGTCGGGCTCTTCGACGAGGACATCAAGCGCGGGCAGGACTGGGAGTTGAACCGCCGCCTGCGTTCGACCGGCGGCACGGTCTGGTTCACGCCGCGGCTCAAGGTCACGTATCGGCCGCGTCCGAACCTGTACCGGCTCGGGCGCCAGTTCGTCTCGACCGGTGTCTGGCGCGGCGAACTCGCGCGCCGCTTCCCCGCGTCGAACGGTATCCGCTATTTCGTCCCTCCAGCGATGGTGGTCGCAGTGACCCTCGGCCTGCTTCTCGGCGTAGCCGGGATCGTACAGGCCGTCGTCGGTGCAACGCCCTGGCTACTGGTCGGTTTCGCAGCGCCTGTCTTCTACGTTCTCATCGTGGTGGTCTCCGCGCTCGTCTGGGGCCGCCGGGACGGTTTTCGCTCGTTCCTGTGGTTTCTCGTAGTCTTGCCGTGCATCCATTTCTGCTGGGGGATCGGCTTTGTGCTGGGGTTCCTCTCCCTCACGCAGAACATCACGGCCCACACCGGAAGGTAGTCATGTCGTCCCCAGACCTCGGAGCGAACGGCTCCCGGGAGCACGGCTCCCGGCCGAGCTCCATCGCCGAACTGCGCGCCGTCGCGCAGCCGCCGGAGGTGCGTGGTCGCCGCAACGCCGAACACTGGACGGCCTCGCTCTACCTCCGCAACCTTTCGCCATATCTCACCTGGGTGCTGCTGAAGACCTCGATCTCTGCCAACGGCGTCACCGGCCTCATGATCCTCACCGGATGGGCGACCGCGGCCGCCCTCCTGATTCCCGGAGTCGGCGGTGCCGCCCTGGCGTTGGTCCTGGGCCAGCTGCAGATGCTGATCGACTGCTGCGACGGTGAGGTGGCGCGCTGGCGCAAGACGTCGTCTCCTGCCGGCGTCTTCCTGGACGCCGTGGGGCACTACTCGACAGAGACGCTCATCGCCATCGCCATCGGCATCCGTGCGGCGGGTTATCCGTTCGAGGCGCCGGCCGACTTGCTGTGGACCAATCTCGGCACACTTCTCGCTCTCATCATGGTGCTCAACAAGGTTCTCAACGACCTCGTGCGCGTAGCACGTGCCAGCGCCGGGCTCGCGAAGCTCGTGGACACGCAAAGCGAGTACGTCCCCACGCATGGTGTGGTGGCGCAGTTGCGCCGGCTCGCCCGATTCGTTCCGTTCCACCGTCTGTACCACTCGGTGGAGCTGACGATCGCTCTTTTCCTGTTCTCGTTGGTCGGATTGTTCATCGGTTCTCAGCTGGCCGATCGCATCCTCCTCGGCGCGCTTGTGCCGCTCGCTCTGATCGCGCTCGTCGGCCACTTCGTGGCCATCATGGCCTCGAAGCGAGTTCGTGGCTGAGCCGCTGATCGGCGTCGTCGTCCTCACGCAGGGCACGCGCCCCGCAGACCTGCAGCGCGGCATCGCCTCGGTGCAAGCGCAGACGGGCGTCACGACGGACATTGTGGTCGTCGGCAATGGCTGGGACCCCGCCACAGCAGAACCGCCGCTGCCGCTCGGCGTGCGAGGTCTGCACCTGGAGCAGAATCTGGGCATTCCCGCGGGTCGCAATGAGGGCGTCACGCTTGTGCAGGGTGAGCTGCTCCTGTTCCTCGACGACGATGCGAGCATCCCTTCGGCGACATTCCTCCGAGACGCGATCGACCTGCTCGGACGGGGCGACAGCATCGGGATGATCCAGCCCCGCATCGTGGACCCCTCGGGAAAGATGTCTCCACGCCGGTGGATTCCGCGCATCCGCAAAGGCGACCCGGCACACTCGAGCGCCGTGTTCGCTGTGTGCGAGGCCGTCATCGTGATGCCGCGCAGGGTCTTCGACGCGGCCGGCGGATGGGCAGCCCCGTTCTTCTACGCGCACGAGGGCATCGAGCTCGCGTGGAAGGTCTGGGACCAGCGGCTGCGACCGTGGTACGCGGGGGATCTGGTCGCACACCACCCGGCGGTGTCCCCGACAAGGCACGCGGACTACTACCGTCTCAACGCCCGCAACCGTGTGTGGCTTGCGCGCCGCAACCTGCCGGCGATCCTCATCCCGTTCTACGTGGGGTCGTGGACAGGGATTCAGGTGTTGCGATGGTTCCGCAAGCCCGCCGTGTTGCGCGCCTGGTTCGGTGGCTGGTCGGAGGGCTGGCGGAGCGATCCGGGGGAGCGCCGCGTGCTCCGCTGGTCGACCGTGTGGCGGATGACCGTCGCGGGACGCCCGCCCATCGTCTAGAGCGTCCCCCGACGGCGGGGGACAGCGCCAAGCGCGGCGCGTCCGGCGCGCCCGGCCGCCGCTCCTGCTCCGCTGCTGAGGCGGCGCGCCCCGTCGGCCGCCGCCGTGAGAGAACGTGAGGCGAGGCCCGCGCCTTCCGGGTGCACCCGAACGGTGCGGGCCGCGAGGGCCAAAGCGGGGGAGAAGGCGACCGGCGCGGCTCCGAACGCGAATCGTGAATTCTTGATGACCCGGCGACCGACGATGTTGTTGCCCGCGCCGCCGATCACAGCTCCGACGCCGAACGGGATCGCCCGGGCGACCAGGCTTGTTCCACCGCGAACGGCGAACTGACGGAGGAAGACGCTCTTGAGGCGGTCGGCCAGTGGACCGACGACCATCGTCGGCAGGCTGGACGTGATGAGTTCGCCCCAGTACGCGGATCGCGTGCCGCCGGCACCGGCGAACTGGGCGGCGAGCTGGCGGACCAAGTCGGAGCCTTCGCGGCCGAGCATCATCGTCAGCACCAAGGCCCGTGCGCGCTCAGGATGGTCGACGGCGATGCCGTGCAGCTCGCTGAGCGATTGGGCGTACAGCGCGGTCGCCTCGAGAAAGGCGGCCGTCTCGACGCCCG
The DNA here is from genome assembly GCA_035999915.1 of Leifsonia sp. Taxonomy (GTDB): domain Bacteria; phylum Actinomycetota; class Actinomycetes; order Actinomycetales; family Microbacteriaceae; genus Leifsonia. Next base: position 3,915 of record DASYGJ010000170.1, on the reverse strand, counting down.
AGAGGGCCAGGGTGATCCCTGTGCCGATGGCGGGGATCACCGCGGTCACCCCGACGGCTGCTCCACCGGTCGTCACCGCCGCCAGGTAGCGCCGCTCGAGTATGACGGCCAGCTCTGCCGGCGTCGCATGGGGGTGTCTGCGACGGACACTCCGCAGATGTGCGAGCACAGCCGGCCGCTGGATGGCCAGAAACCGGTCGAGAGTGGTGTTCAGGAGGCGGGGAGTGTCACCGCCACTGGAGGGGCCACCTGTGACGGACACGATCGCTTTCTGCTGCTTCGCCATGGTCTGACGAGTTTAGACGTCTCCGCTGAATGCAGCCATTTTCGCTCCTCTGAACCGGAGGCCGTAAGGGTTGAGACGCTGCCACTCTGGATTCGGAAGTTTGATACCCGTAGTCATGTTGTATGCCTGAACCGAACTCACAAGCAGCCCAGACGTTCGGAGAACGCGTTCGTATGACGCGAGTCGCGCTGGGCCTCAGCCAGGAGAGCGTCGCCGACCTCGCTCAGATGCATGTCACTAACTTCGGCAAGATCGAGCGTGGCTCCGCGAATCCGAGTTTGCACACGATAATCCGCATCGCCGGTGTTCTCGGCGTGGACCCCTCGAGGCTTGTGGACGGTATCGGCCTCGAACAGCTCCCTCCACACTTTCACGTGCTGACGGCGGCAGAGTTCGTGCGCGAGCGTCGCAGCCGTAGCTGACCCGCCGGGGCCGCAAACTCGCGACCCCGGCGTTCTCGGCTGACGTTCTGGTCAGAAGCTGACCTGCCACAGATACTCCAGCCCATCGGGCTGCAACCAACGGACGATCACAATGGTGTCCCGTTCGAGGTCTTTGCCCGTCACAGTGGCGGCGACGGCCTCGCCGGGATGCACTGCGGCCGGAGCACTGACCTGTAATCGAGCGCGCCCGGACACGCTGAGGCTGACGCCCCGGAGCACGTGCGGACTCGTGTTGACCAACCGATAGAGCGGTGGCGCGCTCCGATCGACGTTCCACGGAACGCGGCAGGCGCTCTGCCGGGGGAGACGGACGGACTTAGGACGACGGAGAACTCGAATACGATCCATGTCAGCCAAAATATCCACCCCGACTGACGCTCAAACCCCCTCGAACACCGAACGCGCGATTCTCGGGGATAACTCCGAAAACTTCCGTTCTGTGGAGGAACGTCAATTGTGGTCGAAAGACCTTCTCATCGGCACGAATTCAGGAACCGTAGTCGCGGTTGTACAGGTCGAGCACGTCATCGATCGGGCCATCGAGCACCAGTGTGCCCTTGTCGAGATAGAGGCCGCGAGTGCAGAACCGCCGCAGGTCGCGTTCATTGTGCGAGACGAAGAACAGCGTGCGACCACCCTCCAGAAGCTCCTCGATGCGCAGATAGCACTTCTCGCGGAACCCGCGGTCCCCAACGGCGAGCACTTCGTCGACGAGGATGATCGGCTCTTCCAGCTGCGAGATGACGGAGAACGCGATGCGCACCTTCATGCCGCTGGAGAGGTGCTTGTACGGCGTATCGACGAAGTCTTCGATCTCGGCGAAACCGATCATGCTGTCGAAACGCTCGTCGACCTGGGCCCTTGACATGCCGTGCAGACCGGCCGTGAGATACACGTTGTCGCGCACGGTCAGATCGTCGACGAAGCCGCCGGTGATCTCGATCAGCGGCGCCACTCCGTCTGCGACGCTCACGCTGCCATTGTCGGGCAGCATGACGCCCGCGACGAGTTTGAGCAGGGTCGACTTGCCCTGACCGTTGCGGCCGACCACTCCGATCGACTCGCCGCGTTTCACATCGAAACTGACGTCCCGCAGCGCCCAGAAGTCGTCCGGGCGCGAGCGGCGCTGGCGCGACGAGAACAAGTCTTTGAAGAGTCGTCGGCCGCCGCGGTTGCGCCGGAATCTGATGCCGACCCCGACGACCGCGATGACCGGGGCGGTCAAAACTGTTGACGACATCAGATCTCCTTGAGAACAGCGCGCTCGCAGCGCCGGAAGACGAGAAGCCCGACCACGAGGAGGATGGCCGACACGAGTGCGCTCATTCCCACCAGATACCAGTCGAGCTCCTTGGAGAAGAAGGTCGCCCGATACAGGCTGAACAGGCCGGTCAACGGATTGAACGCGGCGAGGTCGCGAAGAATGTGGACGTGCTCGAGGTTGTGTGCGCTGTAGATGATCGGCGACGCGTAGAAAAGGAAGCGCAGGAAGAGTTTGACGGCCCGCTCGAGGTCGCGGAAGAAGACGACGAGGGGTGCGACGATCAGCCCGATCCCGATCAGCAGAACTGTTTGGATGGCGATGGCCAGGGGGAAGAGCAGGATGTCGATGTTGACCTGCGCGCCGCCGAAGACGGCGAAGAAAGCGAGCACCGGCAGTGACAGGAGGAATTCGATGCCCTTGGACGCCACGATCCGGTTCACCCAGATAGTGCGCGGGATCATCGTGGAGCGGATGAGCTTCGACTCCTTCAGGAACGCCCTGGTGGAATCCGAGACGACGCCGTTGAACCACATCCACGGCAACAGTGCCGACAGCAGGAACACGATGTACGGATCTTCACCGACATTGCGTTTGAAGATCTGGGTGAACACCAGCCAGTAGATGCCGCTCATCACCAGTGGGTCGAGGATCGACCACAGGTAGCCGAGAGCGCTCGTCGAATAGCGCACACGCAGATCGCGCTTGGTCAGCAACCAGAGGGAGTGGCGGTACCGCGCGAATTTCGTACGCTGGCCGGGGCGCACCTCGGAGAATGTACTGGTCACGGAACCCATCGTATTGATCGCGGCCGCGTGCTTGCTGACGCGGCCCATACGACTATACGAAAAGATTCGCCCTCTCGAGGTCTTCCGCGAAGTCCACCTCGACGGCGTACAGGTCGGAGATGTTGATCGGCTCGACCAGCATCTTGTCCTGCTCGATCGCGAGCTCGATGCCACGCTCGAAGTAGTCCTGATCTCCGACTCGCTGCAGTTGGCGCAGCAGGGCGGCCTTGTCTTTGCTCGACACGTAGTTGATGCCGACAGCCTCTCCCAGGCCGTTCCTGACGGTCTTGGAGAGTTCGTGGATGTATCCCTCGGCACCGGTGGTGTACTTGACCTCTTCGTCGGCGACCGAGGAGGTGTTGACCGTGACGAACGTCTGGTCGCGGTGGACGCTGGCCGCGGCGCGCACCAGCACGGCAGGGTCGAAGACGACGTCGCCGTTCATCCACAGCACACCTCCATTGCCGGAAGCCTGCAAGGCGCGCATGAGACTCTTCGAAGTATTGGTCTGGTCGTACTGCTCGTTGTAGACGAAAGAGGCGTCGGGGAATGCCTCGATGATGTGCTCGAGCTTGTAGCCGACCACGATGGTCACCTTGGCGTCTTTGCCGAAGGCGGCGTGGATGTTGTCGAACTGCTGCTGCATGATCGTGCGGCCGTCGCTCAATTCGGTCAGCGGCTTGGGAAGGCTGCGTCCGAGGCGGCTGCCCATGCCGGCGGCCAGAATAACTACCTGGGTCGTCACAATTGTCTCCTTGGGTTGCGTGCGGTCTGCGCTTCCCGTGGTGTCGTGGCCACCGGCTCGCTCGGCCTGAGAGGTTTCCCCAGGATTCATCCGCACTTACGCGTATCGACACCCCTTTATGCCGCCCCCAGCGTATCGGGGCACCCTTTGGAGGGGCAGGGGTTGACTTGGGTCGTTGTGGGGTCGTTATGTAGTTCACAGGACATTCCTAGGTCGGATTCTGCCGTACGGTTCCTTATGTATCCCTCGCACCGGACGTCTTGGTACGTTAGCGGGGTGAGTTTCGAGCGTGTGTCTTCCGAAGGTCCAGAGTCCGTCGAGACCTTGGATGAGACGACGGCGCAGGTTGACGAATCGGGGGAGGAGACGGGGGATCAGGTGACAGCGAACGC
>DASYGJ010000123.1:0-5481 GCA_035999915.1 Leifsonia sp. | reverse complement strand
AAGATGTGCTGGATGTTGCGGCCGTCGTGGCGCCAACGGCGCTTCTGCGTGCTGGAGGTCGCCAGAGCGGACCCGGCAGGGAGGAACACCTGTTGCGCGGGACTGTCGTCAAGATCCTGGACCAGGACCTCCCATCCTCCGGAGGCGGGAGTCCCGGCAGACGCAAGGTCTCCGCCGAGCGAGACGAGCACTCCCGTGTCGAACTCGCCGGCGATGCGCTTCGCGATCCGATCCGCGGTGAACGCTTTGGCCGTCGCCCCGAGGTCGAGCACTGTGCCCTCAGGCATGCTGAGCCGGCGGCCGACAAGCCGCACTCGCCGCCAGCCTGGTTCGCGCGGCGCGTTCACGGTCACCGAGAACCCCGCGTCGTGCGCGACTTGCTCGCCGTGCGCGACTTGCTCGCCGTGCGCGACTTGCTCGTCTTGCTCGCCGTGCGGCAACGCGTCGAAGTCGCGGTCGTACCCCCAGCGAGCCAGATCGGCGCCGACGGTCGGGTCGACGCTCCCCTCGGTCTCGGCGGCCACCCGCAGAGCCGCGGCGACGAGCTCCGCCAGCAACGGCGAAACCTCTACGCCCTCTGCCAGACGGCGATCGCCGCGGAGCCGCGAAAGTTCCGACGTCTGTTCGAATCGGCTGCATGCCGCGGTGACCTGGGCGAGCATCCCCTCGGCGACGCCCAGCGCCGCGCTCAGTGCATCCGGGCGATCAACCACCAGGGATGCGTCGACGCCCCAGATACGCCAGTCGGCCCGGGTGCCGAGCGGCTCACGATCCCGAAGAGCGGCCACTGCTCTGCCCTCCTTGACTCGGCTGCACCGTCGAACCCTGCGACTGGCCGCTGGATGACCCGGAGTTCGAGCCGGAGTTCGATCCGGAGGAATCGCCCGAGCTGCCAGAGGAGTCATCGCCCGAATTTCCGGAGTCAGAAGAGGAGCCAGAAGTACTAGAAGTGCCAGAAGTACCAGAGGTGGACGATGTTCCGCCCGTCGTGGTTCCCGTCGTTCCCGTGGAGGTGTGCGTGTTGCCGAGGAGCACCCCGGAGACAACCGCCACCACGGCCAGGCTGCCGCCGCCGGCGATCCCGGTCAGCCAGCCGACGATCCGTTTCCCGCTCGTGCGTGTCGTCATGTGAACACCTCCTGCTCGAGGTCGATACCTCCACCATCCGGCGGTTTTCTTGAGCGTTTCTTACTTGGCTTGGAAGTGGGCTGACGATGTCCTATCGATCTCCTATGGATGGCAAAGAGCTCGCAGGCTGCTCACAGCCGGGCTAAGAATCCTGCAAGAAATCGCCGGGAGGGTTGTAACCGGGTCGTCGTTCGACGGCCCATCAGCCTGAGGGAGTTCCACAGTGAGCGCAACCGCCACACCACGCCGCGTCAGTACGCGCAGCGTGAGCGCTCGCGCCCAACGCCGACATTCGCGTGTCGTACGCATCGTGCTCTCGGCCGGGTTCTTCGTCGTCCTCTTGATGTGGTGGGCGAGCGTTCCCGCCGACTTCCTGGCCACTCCGGCAAGCCTCGCGACGACGATCGGTGAAGTGAGCGGGATGCTCGGGGCATACCTCGTCTGTGCCCAGGTCCTTCTCATCGCGCGTGTTCCCTGGTTCGAGCGCGCTGTCGGCCTGGACAAACTCGTTCTCTGGCACCGCTTTCTGGGAACGACCGTGGTGCTCCTCGTGATCACCCACGTCTTGTTCATGGTTCTCGGCGGAATGGTGCTCGACCACAGCCTGCCGTGGACCGAGTTCCTTTCTCTGCTGAACAACTATCCGGACATGCTGGCCGCTCTGGTCGGAACGATCGCGTTCGTCGCGGTCGGGCTGAGCAGCGCACGCCTGATCCGCGCGAAACTCTCTTACGAGGTCTGGTACTGGCTGCATCTCACCACCTATGTCGCGATCTTCCTCACCTTTCTGCACCAGCTCAGCGCTGGGGTCCACTTCATCAACGACCCGGTGAATCGGATCCTGTGGCTGCTCCTGTACCTGGGCACCGCATCCGCTGTGCTCACCTGGCGGTTCATCCTTCCGACGATGAGCGCGTGGCGGCACCGGATGCGCGTGGAGGCTGTCGTGCCCGAGAACGCAAACACAAGCAGCGTCTGGCTCACCGGGCCGCACGTCAGCGAAATCGGGATCCGTGCTGGCAACTTCCTTCTCTTCCGGTTTCTTTCCTGGGGTCACCTGCTGACCGCGCATCCATACTCCGTTTCGCGGGTCCCCTACGACGGCCATCTGCGCATCACCGTTGGCGCACTCGGCAACCACTCGTCGCAGGTGAGACACCTCAAGAAGGGGACACTCGTGTTCGTGGAAGGTCCGTTCGGCCATTTCACGGCCGATCGAGCGAGCCGTCAGCGCATCATGCTGATCGCCGGCGGAGCGGGTATCGGACCGATCAGGGCGCTCGCCGAAGAACTCGTCGCCAGGGGCGCGCGACCGGTGCTGATCTATCGCGCACATTCGATTGAGCACCTGGCGCTGTTGGATGAGCTGAAGGCGATGCGCGGACTGACCGTGGTGCCTCTCGTGGGTCGCAGAAGCGAACTCGGCTACGACCCGCTTTCGCCGGCTGGGATCCAGTCGGTCGTGCGCGATCCGCACAACTGGGAAGTCTTCATCTGCGGGCCCGAGGGGATGGCCATCCAGGCCGAGACCTCACTGACAGCCCTGAGCGTACCCAAACGTTTCATCCACCGAGAAGAACTGAGCATGTCATGAACAGAAAGAAGTGGCGCGGAACGACTCTGTTCGTCCTGATCCTCACGGTGATGGGACTCACGATCGGACTCAGACTCTACGGAGTGGGGCATGTGGCCTCGGCCGCCTCCAGCATCGTCGCTTCTGCGCCGCCGAGCACGCCCACGGCAACGCCGACGCCGACCGCGAGCAGCACGCCCACGGCGGCGGCGTCGACGCCCGCCGCAGCGGCACCGGCACCGGCAGCGCCCGCGCCGAAGACCGTGGACGGCGCGGTGGCACAGACTCCGTACGGCCCCCTTCAGGTGCGGATCACCGCAACCGGCAAGAAGATCACGGCCGTCACCCTGCTGCAGTCACCGAACGACCGCGACCGCAGCGTCGAGATCAACGCGCAGGCGACGCCTATCCTCGCCCAGGAGGTGCTGAAGTCGCAGTCGGCGAAAATCGACACCGTCTCCGGAGCGACCTACACGTCCGACGGCTATCGCCAGTCTGTGCAGTCAGCGATCGACAAGCTCTGATTTGCGTCGCGTATTCGCGTCAGGGTTTGCGGGGTCTCGTCGGGCGTGACTCGGCGTGCGTCTACCAGCCACTTCGGGCGGCCGTGTCTGCCATCGTTCGTCGGAGATTTCGGAGCTCCAAGCCCAAAATTCCGTCCTAACGGAGACAGCAACGGCGTGCCGCCCGAAAACTCCTGCATTCGGCAATGGGCCGCGAATGGTGGGGCATGGACAGAATCAGTAACGCTGTGCTCGGTCGCGGTCGCCCAGCGCCCAGCCCAACCACAACGAATTTCCGCAAACCCACGGAGCCGGCCACGGGACTCGAACCCGTAACCCCCGCTTTACAAGAGCGGTGCGCTACCAATTGCGCCAGGCCGGCCCAAGACGGGCAGCCCGTCTTGCTCCACCATCCTAAAGGATCGTCGCACCAACCTCAGCCCGCCGATGGCGACGAGGTCGGTGTCGAGGTAGGTGTCGAGGTCGGTGTCGGCGTCGACGTGGAGTAGGAGTCGCCCTGCGCCTGCAGCACGAACGCTTTGAAGTCCGAGGCGTTCTTGAGCGAACCGGTGTATTGCTTGCCGTTGACGAGAACGAGCGGTGCGATGGTCAGCTTCTTCACGCTCGAGTTCGGGATCGGCCCCGCGAGGGCGCGGTCGCTCGCGCTTGTCACCCAGTTCTTATAGGTGCCATCGTTGATGCAGGAACTGATCGACGAAGTCGAGGACGCACCGGCGTCGGACGCGCGCTGCGCGAGCTGCGCATCAGTAAGGCCCGGCCCACCCTCTTGCGGTTGTTTGACGAAGAGGGAGTCGTTGAACTTCCAGAAGCTATCGGGCGAGTAGTTCGCCACGCAGGCCGCAGCGTTGGCTGCGCGCAGCGAATAGCGGGTACCGCCGGAGTGGCTGGTCAGAATGGCGATCGGGTGGATCTCCATCGTCACCGCGCCATCCTTCACCAACGGCTTCAGCTGTTCGGCATTGGTGCGCTGGAAATCGCCGCAGAGCGAGCAGAGGTAGTCCACGTATACGCGGATGTTCACGACGCTGCCACTCGGATCCGGCTTCGACGGGATGGGCTTCGCGTCCGCCGCCAGGGACGGAGTGGTCTTCACTTTGAGGCCGGAACCGATGACGACGCCGTCGCTGGCCATGTTCGCAGGTCCCGGGACGGTCGGCCGGATGGCGCTGAGGATGATGAGCGCTACGGCGGCCACGATCGCGAGCGATCCGACGATGATTCCGCTCCTCAGAAACGCCTTATTGCGACGATCCCGGCGCTGCTGCGTCGTGCGCAGTTGTCGCGCCTTCTCCCGCGCCGCTTCGCGTCGCTCGTTCGCTGGGCGGCTGTCTTCGGGACCGTCAGTCATGGATGTCACTTTCGGGAATCACTCGTTTCGCTGCGGGGCGGGCAGCGCGGGGCATAGCGCGGGGTATCGTGCGGGAAGTCCCGCAGGGTATCGTCCAGCGGTATCGTGCCAAGGCACCGAGATAGCGTATTTCGCCAGTCTGGGAATCCGCCAGACGATCGCTGAACACGCACGAGGCTGGACACCGACAAATCCGACGACGGCGGTCCAGCTGGGGCACTGGTCAAGACTCAGGGATCGATGACATACTATGGGGTCGTGGTCGCTGTCGCCCTCAGCGTTAGCACCGCTTCATCCATCACTACGGATCGTCCGGCACGTACCTGCCGGTGAAGGAGTAAGAGAACTATGGCTACGGTCACTTTTGACAAGGCAACCCGTCTCTATCCGGGTTCCACCCGCCCCGCGGTCGATGGCCTCGACCTCGACATCGCCGATGGCGAATTCCTCGTCCTCGTCGGTCCATCCGGCTGTGGAAAGTCCACCTCGCTGCGCATGCTCGCTGGCCTCGAAGAGGTCAACGACGGCAACATCTTCATCGGCGAGCGCAACGTCACCGACGTTCCGCCGAAGGATCGCGACATCGCGATGGTCTTCCAGAACTACGCCCTGTACCCGCACATGACCGTCGCCGAGAACATGGGCTTCGCGCTCAAGATCGCCGGCGTCAACAAGGACGAGCGCGCCACCCGCGTTCTCGAGGCCGCCAAGCTCCTCGACCTCGAGCCGTACCTCGGCCGCAAGCCGAAGGCCCTCTCGGGTGGTCAGCGTCAGCGCGTCGCGATGGGCCGTGCGATCGTCCGTAGCCCTCAGGTGTTCCTCATGGACGAGCCGCTGTCGAACCTCGACGCCAAGCTCCGTGTCCAGACGCGCACCCAGATCGCCTCGCTCACCCGCCGTCTCGGCGT
>DASYGJ010000110.1:0-7712 GCA_035999915.1 Leifsonia sp. | reverse complement strand
CCCAACTCGGCCAGGTCCTCGGCGTTGGCGAAGATCACGTGCCGTCCGTTCTTCACCCCGCGATAGCGGTCATTGTTGCTATAGATCGTCGTGTTGAACTGATCGTGCGAGCGCAGCGTCTGCATCAACAGGCGGCCGCGTGGGGCCACGATCGTCTTCAGCTCGTTGACGGTGATCATGGCCTTTCCGGTCTTGGTCGGGAAAGTGCGGGAATCCCGGGGCCCGTGCGGGAGGTCGAATCCACCTGGCGCGCGCACCTTCGCGTTGAAGTTGTCGCAACCGGGCACCATGTGTCCGATGTGTTCCCGGATGCTGTCGTAGTTGTGCTCGAAGTGCGCCCAGTCAACGGGCACCTTGGCGCCGAGCACGGCACGAGCCATGCGGGTGACGACGGAGATCTCCGAGAGCAGGTTCGACGACACCGGGCTCAACGCGCCTTTGGAGGCATGGATGGCCGCCACCGTGTCTTCCACTGTCACGAACTGCTCACCGGAGACCTGCATGTCGATCTCGCTTCGCCCCAGCACCGGCAGGATCATGGCCGACTCGCCGATGACCGCGTGCGACCGGTTCAGTTTGGTGGAGATCTGCACACTGAGGTGAGTGTTCTGCATGGCCGCCTCGGCCACCGGAGTATCGGAGACGGCCTTGACCAGGTTGCCGCCGAGTGCGGTGAACACCTTGATCTTCCCGTCGCGCATGGCGCGAATCGCCCCGACGGCGTCGACGCCGTCTTCGCGAGGGGGGTCGAACCCGAATTCCTCCTGGATTGCATCCAGAAACTTTGGTGGCATCTTTTCCCAGATGCCCATCGTTCGGTCGCCCTGCACGTTGCTATGCCCGCGGATCGGGGAGGCACCGGCTCCAGGCCGGCCCATGTTTCCGCGCAGCAGCAGCAGGTTGATGATCTCCTTGATCGTGGGAACCGCCCACTCGTGTTGGGTCAGGCCCATCGCCCACGTGATGATCACCCGCTCGGATGACATGTACCGGGCGGCGAGTTCGTCGATCTCCTCGCTGCGAAGCCCGGTCGCCTCGAGCACCTTGGCTTCGTCCAGGTCGGCGAGGTGCGCGCGGAAGGCTTCCAGGCCCTCGCAGTGATTGCCGAGGAATTCGTGGTCGAGCACGGTGCCCGGACGCGCGTCCTCCGCATCCAGCACCCGCTTGGAGAGCGCCTGCAGCAGGGCCATGTCGCCGGCCATCTTGATGAGCAGATATTGGTCGGCCAGGGGGGTGCCATGCCCGATGATGCCGCGCACCTTCTGCGGGTTCTTGTACCGGATGAGGCCGGCCTCCGGCATCGGGTTCACCGCGACGATCTTCGCGCCGTTGCGTTTCGCGTCCTCGAGCGCAGTGAGCATGCGCGGATGGTTGGTGCCGGGATTCTGGCCCATGACGATGATCAGGTCGGCCTTCTCGAAGTCCTCGTAGCGCACGGTGGACTTACCGACGCCGATGACCTCCCCCATCGCCGCGCCCGTGGACTCGTGGCACATGTTCGAGCAGTCGGGCAGGTTGTTTGTGCCGAAGGCGCGTACGAACAACTGGTACACGAACGCCGTCTCGTTCGCGGTACGGCCGCTCGTGTAGAACGCTGCCTCGTCGGGCGAGGCCAGAGCGTTCAGCTCCTCGCCGATGATCTTGAACGCCCGGTCCCAGCTGATGGGCGCATAGTGGTCCTTCCCGACGGGCTTGTACACCGGTTCCGTCAGTCGGCCCTGCTGTCCCAGCCAGTAATCCGTCTTCTCCAGCAGGTCGTCGATCGAATGCTCGGCCCAGAATTCCCGGGGCACCAGCAGCGGGGTCGCCTCCCAGTTGAGGGCCTTGGCGCCGTTCTCGCAGAACTCGAAGGTCTTGCGGTCGGGCGGGTCCTCCCAGGCGCAACTCATGCAGTCGAAGCCGTCCTTCTGGTTCATCGCCAGCAGGCCCTTCATGCTGCGGATGACTCCGGTGTCTTTGAACGCGGGCACCATTGCCTGCGCGATCCCCGGTACGCCCGCGGCCCAGTCCTTCGGCTTGCTCACCTCGAGGTCGTCCGTCGTGACGTCTTCTTCAGGCGGTCTCTTCGTCATACCGCGTTCACCTTCTCATTGAGGTCGGATGCTTTCTCGGGCGAACGTTCGCCGACGGTCGTGAGCGAGTCGACCGTTTCGTTCACGACCCGTTCGCGCCCCGCGTAGACGACCATCGAGTTCCCGCGAAGGAACCCCACGAGGATCATGCCTGCCTCGGTCGCGAGTTCCGCTGCAAGCGACGACGGTGCGGACACCGCAGCGAGCATGGGGATGCCGGCCATGGAAGCCTTCTGCACCAGTTCGAAGCTCGCCCGTCCTGACACCATCAGCACGAGGCCGCGCGCGGGGAGTCTGCCGGCCTCAAGCGCCCAGCCGACCACCTTGTCCACCGCGTTGTGGCGACCGACGTCTTCGCGCAGTACGAGAAGTTCTCCCGTTCTGCCGTCGAAGAGCCCGGCGGCATGCAGGCCACCCGTCTTCTCGAACACGTCCTGGCCGGCGCGAAGCACATCGGGGAAGGTCGCCAGAAGACGCGCGTCGATCGACAGAGGATCGTCATGCACGTCAAACGCCGATTTGGTGCGCACCGCCTCAATGCTCGCCTTGCCGCACAGGCCGCAGGAACTCGTCGTGTAGAACTGCCGCTCCAGGCTGGGGTCGGGCGGAGCGACGCCCGGAGCAAGTGAGACGTCCAACACGTTGTATGTGTTGCCTTCATCGGCCGTGGCGCCGGCGCAATACCGTGCCGCCCGAACGTGGTCGGCACAACTGATCACGCCCTCGGAGACGAGGAATCCGAGAGCGAGTTCGACGTCATGGCCGGGAGTGCGCATGGTGATCGCCATCGAACGACCGCCGACACGGATCTCAAGCGGTTCCTCGACGGCGAGTATGTCTTCGCGCACAGAGGTGCGCTCGCCCACCGTGAGGCGGGCGACTCGGCGCCGAGCCGTGATCCTTCCCACATGTCAGGTCTAACACCGGGCGCCTCGCCGAGCAAGCGCGGCATGCCACCCCTTGCTGTTAATCTGTCGAGGGCCTACACTCCGTTGCGTAGTCGCAATAGTTGTCACACTAAAAATAGTTGTCACACTAAAAGTTGTGTGGAGGCGAATCATGACGTTCGCAATATCGCCCTTCGTGCCGCTGGCTCTCGGATTCTTCGGGCTCGGTACCGGCTATCTCATTTACGGGCCGCAAGAACTGTTCGGCTGGCCAAAGCGAGACCTACGGGTCGATGGAGCGACAGGCGTCTGGGGCATCTGGTTGCCCGGCTTCTGCCAATTCATCACCGGCATGATCCTCTTCGTCGGGTTGACCTGGTTCAAGGTCTTCAAGGATGCGCCGCTGTACATGGCTGCACTGGCCTTCTCCGCCTATGGAATTCACTGGTTCGCGATCGGCTACAACCGCTACCGGGGGCACGACCCGCGGCCGAATGCGGGAATGTCCGTTGCATTCTTCATCATCTCGGTGCTCGGCCTCGCCGTGTTCTTCACTGTGCATGACTGGCCCGTCGGCCTGCTCTTCGTCGGGCTGGCGTTGATCTATGCGTCGGACTTCTTCGCGTCGATCGGGGTTGCACTCGGAGAGCGTGCGCTCGGACTCTTCCACATCCTCACGGGGCTGTGGTTGATGTATCTGATGGTCGCGACCGTCTACAACATCTCGCTCGGAGCCCACCTGCCGCTATAGGCAGCGCCGATCCCGTAAGAGGCAGCGCCTCAGCCGCCGATGTACGACATTTCGACCTTCCGTGCGCCCGTCGGCAGCGACCGGGTGGCCGTCGAGCGCAGTTCCGAGTAGCGGTCGACGCGGTCTCGCCAGATTCCGCACAGGGAATCGGAGAGTTGCTGGTCCGAACATCCGCCGCGCATGAGCGCACGTAGGTCGTGTCCGGAGGTGGCAAAGAGGCAGGTGTACAGCTTCCCCTCGACCGAGACGCGGGCACGGGTGCAGGAGCCGCAGAACGCCCGCGTCACGCTGGAAATGATCCCGATCTCGCCGCTGCCGTCGGTGTAGCGCCAGCGCTCGGATGTCTCGCCTGTGTAATTCGGGGCGACCGGTTCGAGCGGAAGCTCCGCGTTGATGCGCTCGATGATTTCGGCGGAGGGGACGACCTCGGCGAGGCGCCAACCGTTCGTGTCGCCGACGTCCATGTACTCGATGAAGCGCAGGATGTGCGGGGTCGCCTTGAAATGGCGAGCCATCTCAACGATGTCGTGGTCGTTGAAGCCTCGCTTGACGACCATGTTGATCTTGATGGGGCCGAGACCTGCATCGTGAGCGGCGTCGATTCCATCCAGCACCCGTCGAACCGGAAAGTGCACATCGTTCATGCGCTGGAAGGTCGCGTCGTCGAGCGAGTCCAAGGACACGGTCACTCGTTTCAGGCCGGCCGCCGCCAATGCCGGAGCGAGGTGGGTGAGCGCCGATCCGTTGGTGGTCAGGGCGAGATCGATCGTGCGTCCATCCGGTGTGCGCAGTGCTGCAAGCATGCCGACGAGTTGCTCGATGCCCTTGCGCAGCAACGGTTCTCCGCCCGTGAGCCGGATCTTCTCCACTCCGTCGGCGACGGCGACGCGGGCCAGCCGACTGATCTCCTCGAAGCTGAGCAGTTCCTCCCGCGGCAGAAAGGCGTAGTCACGGCCGAAAATCTCCTTCGGCATGCAGTAGACACAACGGAAGTTGCAGCGATCGGTGACCGAGATGCGCAGGTCGCGCAACGGGCGTCGCAGGCCGTCCAGCACAGTGCCCATGCCCCAAGCTTAAGCCTCGATCCGTCTGTTTTATAACGGTTGTGGGAGCGCTCTCAAAAACAGCTTGACAGATGCGAGGATGGCTACTTACCATTAGGTCGATCTTGTGAGAGCGCTCTCACGCTGGAGCGCTCTGTGAGAGAATCCTTATCCACGCACACGAAGGAGTGACCGTGAAGTACTCACGCACTAAAGTGTCAGCCGCAGTCGTCGGCGCAGTGTCCATTGCACTAATCGCCGCCGGTTGCAGCTCCTCCGGCGGCAACAGCAACTCCGCCTCCGGATCGTCCATCACCTACTGGGCAAGCAACCAGTCGGGAACGACCACAGCAGCTGACGTCAAGATTCTGAAGCCGATCCTTGCGCACTTCACGAAGGAGACCGGCATCAAGGTCAACCTTGAGGTCATCGGCTGGGGCGACCTGCAGAACAACATCAACAACGCCGTGTCGTCAGGTTCTGGCCCCGATGTCGTGAGCATCGGTAACACCTGGGCGCCGTACCTCGCGGCGACCAAGGCGTTCGTGCCTTTCGAGGGCGCAGCGGCCAAGGCGATCGGCGGAACCGACAAGTTCATCCCGACCGCGCTGGCAACCGGTGGTCTCCAGGGTCAGGCTCCCACCTCGGTGCCGTACATCGGCCTCTCGTACGGCCTGTTCTACAACAAGGCGATGTTCGCGGCGGCCGGCCTCAAGCCACCGACCACCTGGGAGGACATGGTCACTGACGCTCAGAAGCTCACCACGGGTGGCGTCTACGGTATGGGGCTCGAGGGCGGTAGCTACACCGAGAACGTGCACTTCGCGTTCATCACGGCCGAGCAGAACGGTGGAGAGTGGTACGACTCCTCCGGCAAGCCGACCTTCACCACGGATGCAAACGTCAATGGTGTTCTTCGCTACCTCAACCTGATGCAGGACGACAAGGTCGTCAACAAGTCGAACGCCGAATACAGCACCGGCACCGAGGCGATGTCGGACTTCGCCAAGGGCAAGGTCGCGATGGTCGTCAACCAGAACAACGGTTCGAGCACGCTGAGCGCTGACGGTATGACCAGTGACAAGTATGCTGCCGTTGCGATCCCGACCACGTCGGGTGGCAAGAACATCACCTCGGGGATCCAGGGCATCAACCTTTCGATCTTCAAGAACTCGCCGAACCAGACCGCTGACCTGAAGTTCGTCAACTTCATGACCAGCGCGTACGCGCAGAACGCCATTGGCCTCCCCTACGCGAGCATCCCGGTTGTCAAGGGTGTCCAGCCGTCCTTCTCGTCCGACAAGGCATTCGAGACGACGTTCACGAAGGTCTACGACACGAGCGCCGCACCATACCCGCTGGTGGCTTCCGAGGGTGCCTTCGAGCAGCAGGTCGGAACGGCGCTGAACGGTCTGTTCGCAACGGTTGCAACGGGTGGCAAGGTCACGGCGGCTGACGTCAAGAGCGCGCTGCAGACCGCGCAGGACAAGGTCCTCGCAACTCAGTAACCAACGCAAGGCACGACCCGGTCAGTACGGGGGCGCCGACATCGTTCGGCGCCCCCGCTCAAACCGGTCGTGTGCATCACTCTGGTTGTGTGCATCACGCGGGCCGCGGGAGGCTATGAGACTTCCCGCGGTTCGTGTGAGGGCCGCATCCCGTATCAAGAGAAAGGCATGCCGAGTTCATGGCGATGACGAAAGCCCCGAGCAGGCCCGTAGCTACCAAGGGCGGCAAGAACCTCCGCCGCGGTCGACAGTCTCACCGCTGGCTCCCGTACGTTCTGATCCTCCCCGCGGTTGTATTTGAAATCCTCATCCACTTCATTCCCATGATCACGGGAATCTGGATGAGCTTCCTCCAGCTCACCGGCGCCTTCATCGCCAACTGGACGCAGGCGCCTTTCGTCGGGTTCGGCAACTACAAGATCGCGCTCAGCGTCTCGAACGCGCAGGGGGCCGCGCTACTCTCCTCCTTCGCAATTACGTGCGGATTCACTATTCTGGTCGTCGGCATCTCGTGGAGTCTCGGGATGGCTGCCGCCGTCGCCCTGCAGCGCAGCTTCCGTGGGCGCGCGATCTTTCGAACGATCTTCCTCGTTCCTTACGCGATCCCGATGTACGCGGGCATCATCGCGTGGAAGTTCATGTTCCAACAGCAGAACGGCGTGATCAATCAGATCCTGGTGACGTTGCATTTGGCCAACCCGCACAACCTGCCCTTCTGGCTGATCGGACCGAACGCCTTCACTTCGGTCGTTGTTGTCGGCATCTGGCGCACTTGGCCTTTCGCCTTCCTCATGCTCATGGCCGGATTGCAGACCATCAACGAAGACCTCTACGAGGCATCCGCGCTCGACGGCGCGAAGCCGTTCCGTCAGTGGCGTTCGATCACGCTCCCGTCGCTGGGGGGCGTCAACCGGGTGCTCGTACTCGTGCTGTTCCTCTGGACTTTCAACGACTACAACGATCCCGCCATCCTGTTCGGCGAGGGGCAACCCCCGGCCGCAAACCTGATTTCGTTCCATATCTTCAACAACTCGTTCATCAACCTGAACTTCGGGTTCGGCGCCGCGATGTCAACACTGCTGCTGGTGTTCCTCATGATCGTCTCCGCCGCATACCTGCTCTTTGTAAACCGGAGGTCCAATCGTGCGTGAAACTGTCGGCTTCAAGGTCTTCCGAATCGTCATTCTCGTCGTCCTGGCGATCTTCGTGATCCTGCCGATCTACGTGATGATCATCTCGTCCGTGAAACCACTCGGTGACGTCGAAGGCGCGTTCACCTGGTGGCCGACCACGTTCACGATCCAGCCGTTCATCGACATCTGGGCCACCGTTCCGCTGGCAACCTACTTCGGCAACAGCCTGATCGTTTCGACCATCGCGAGCCTCTGCAGCGTGATCATCGCGATCTTCGCCTCATACGGCGTCTCGCGCTGGAGGTTCCGCGGACGCAC
>DASYGJ010000032.1:0-1707 GCA_035999915.1 Leifsonia sp. | reverse complement strand
GAGGAGCGCTTGGGCGGCTTTCCACTCGGGCCGACTAGCATGCTCATAGTCGACGAGCCGGAGCGGGAGACCTGTGGGCATTCTGGACAACTTCGAGAGAGGTCTCGAACGCGCCGTCAATGGTGTGTTCGCCAAGACCTTTCGTTCGGGGCTGCAACCGGTTGAGCTCATCAGCGCCCTGCGGCGGGAACTCGACACGAAAGCCGCCGTCGTCACGCGCGACCGCATCCTTGCCCCCAATCGCTTCGTGCTGAGGATGTCCTCGAGCGACTACAAGCGGATGCACTCCATGGGCGACGTGCTCATCGACGAGCTGATCTCGTTCGTGCAGGAGCACGCCACCGCCCAGCACTACCAGTTCGCCGGCGGTATCTCCGTCGACCTGGTCGAAGACACATCCATCGCCGAGGGGATGCTCGGGGTCGATTCCGAGAACGTCAAAACGTCCGTCGCGTGGACGCCGGTGCTGGAGATCGACGGCAAACGGCATCCACTCACCCGCCCGACGACCGTGATCGGCCGGGGCAGTGATGCAGATATCACCGTCGACGACCCCGGCATCTCGCGGAGGCACGTGCAGATCGTCTGGGACGGTCACCGCGCACAAGTGCAAGATCTGGGCTCCACGAATGGGTCGCACCTCAACGGGCAGCCGGTCCACAAGGCCATCCTCGAGCCCGAGTCCGTGATCACAATCGGGCGCACCCGCATCGTGTTCCGGGTGCTGCCCCAGGCTGTCGGCCCTTCCGCGCCGCCCCCGTTCCACGACGACGCCACCCGGCACGTCGATCTGGGCGGCTTCTGGAGCGACTCGTGAACCCGAGCGAGCTGACGTTGCTTGTTCTGCGATTCGGCTTCCTGCTTCTCCTCTGGGCGTTCGTGTTCGGGATCGTCTACGCCCTGCGCACCGATCTCTTCGGGCAGCGGGTGCGCAAACTTCCCGAGACACAAGCGCCGGCATCACCGTTCGCCGCAGCTCCGACGGCGGCCTCTGGTCCAGCAACGGCCCCGGCGATGCAGCCACCGCCCGTCTCCAACCTCCCGTCGGGCCCGAACACCGCGGCGGGCGGCGCCAAGGCGACAGCGCTCACCGCCAACAGACTCGTCATCACGTCCGGTCCGCGACAGGGAACCGAACTCGCCATCGGCCGCGATCCGGTGACCATCGGGCGTTCGGGCGAATCCGGCCTGGTGATCCGCGACGACTACACCTCCACGCACCACGCCCGATTGCTGCTGTGGAACGACGAGTGGATGATCCAAGACCTGGACTCCACCAACGGCACCTTCCTCGACGGCAAGCGGGTCACCGTCCCCACCCAGGTTCCGCTCAATACTCCGATCAAGATCGGCACGACGTCCTTCGAGTTGCGACGGTAGCTCGTGGCGATACCGAACCGCGCAGCGGCCGTCTCGCACGTCGGCAAGATCCGCTCCAACAACCAGGACTCCGGATACGCCGGCCGCGACCTGTTCGTGGTCGCCGATGGGATGGGGGGCCACGCCGGCGGCGACGTCGCCTCTGCGATCGCGGTCAACCGCATCCGCGAAGCCGATCGGGAATATGAAACCGCGTCCGAAGCCGAGTTCGCTCTGCAATCAGCACTGATCGCGGCCAATTCGCTTCTCGCCGAGACCGTGTTCGAGCATCCGGAACTCACCGGGATGGGCACCACCGTGAGTGCCCTGATCCGCGTCGGCGATCAG
>DASYGJ010000018.1:0-6370 GCA_035999915.1 Leifsonia sp. | reverse complement strand
AGTCAAGATTTCCGGTGATATGAGCGTGTTCAAGGATTCGCTCACGGAACGCGCTGAGGAGTACCGGAAGATCGGGGAGCGCTCCCGCGCGCAGGGTGCTCTCCACCATCAGTTCGCTATCGGGGACGGATTCGTCCTCGTTACTGACGAATGGGAATCCGAGGCGGCGTTCCAGAAATTCTTCAGTGATCCCGAACTGATGACGTTCATCGCTTCCGCCGGCGCCGACGCCAGCGTGCGGCCGGAGATCACTATCGGCGAATCAGTCGACTCTCCGGACAAATTCTGACCACGGACTGCCGTCGTAGGACCACAGCGCTAGCGGACGTCACCTGTAGCGCGTACTGCCAACTCGTACTGCCAGCTGTCTTGCCATCAAGCGAAGTTGTGTCGCGGATGACGGTCACGGCACAAAAAAGACCCCGAGATGGCGAGATCTCGGGGCCTTTGTAGCGGGAGCGGGACTCGAACCCGCGACACCACGATTATGAGCCGTGTGCTCTAACCACCTGAGCTACCCCGCCGCGGCCTACTCGGTGTGTGACACCGGGAGGACGGAGCCCCCTGTGGGAATCGGACCCACTACCTCTTCCTTACCAAGGAAGTGCTCTACCAATGAGCTAAGGGGGCGAAGCCAGCGTTTCGGCGTGCGCCGCGCGTTTTTGGCAACCGTACGAGGATACCATCAGCGCGGCGCCCGTCTGTACCACCGAACGCGTGCCCGAACGCAGCCGGATGGCCGATCCGCTCAGGCCGCTTCGTCCAGCTCGGAGGCGTCGGCGAGGGCTTCCAGCTCGGCCGGAGTGAGCTCGAGACTCACCGACGCGAGCAAGTCGGGCAGTTGGTCGAGGGTGCGTGCGCTGGCGATGGGCGCGACCACCGTCGGCTGAGCTGCGAGCCAGGCGAGGGCGACCGAGGCGACGGATGCGCTGTGTGCAGCAGCGACATCGTCGAGAGCGGCGAGCACCGCGCGGCCGCGGTCGTCGAGGTACTTGGAGGCGCCTGCGGCGCGTGCGCTGTCGACGGTGATGCCGTCACGATACTTGCCTGTCAGGAATCCGGCGGCGAGCGCGAAGTACGGCACGACGCCCAGGTTCTCGCGCTCGGCAAGCTCGAGATACGCACCCTCGAAGCCTCGCTCGACGAGGTTGTAGTGCGGCTGGAGGGCGACCGCCCGGTGCAGCCCCTCCGCCTCCGTGATGCGGAACCACTCCTGAATGCGCTGCGGCGAGTAGTTGGAGATACCGATGTGGCGCACCTTGCCGGCGTCGACCAGGCTGGACAGCGCGGCCACGGTCTCCTCCAGCGGAACGGACGCATCGTCGAAGTGCGCGTAATAGAGGTCGATGTGGTCGCTCTTCAGTCGCTCGAGCGACGCATCCGCTGCATTGAGGATGTTGTCGGCGGCCAGCCCTGTGAAGTCCGGGTGCTGGCTGACCTTGGTGGCGAGCACCACGTCGTCACGGTTGCCACGGTCGGCGAACCATTCGCCGAGGATGCGCTCGGAGTCGCCGCCGATGTTGCCCGGAGCCCAAGCCGAGTATCCGTCGGCTGTGTCGATGAAGTTGCCGCCGGCGGCCGTATAGCCGTCGAGGACTGCAAAGGAGGTCTCGCGGTCGGCTGTCCAGCCGAAGACGTTCCCGCCGAGCGAGAGCGGGTAGACCGAGAGGTCCGAGCTGCCGATGGTGCGACGTGGTGCCGTCATTCGATTCTCCTTCGTTGACTGGTCGTTCCACCACGGTAACGACCGCGCCCGGCGACATCATTCCCGGCGTCCGAAGTGTGTCGAAGAAAGACGGACGGCCTACCCTGGACGGGTGGAGACGATCGAACGCGGCGCTCGTCGCGACCTGATGGCCGACTGCGGCGACTGCTTCGGCCTGTGCTGCGTCGCGCTCGCGTTCGCCAAGTCTGCCGACTTCGCTTTGGACAAGGCGGCCGGTGACCCGTGCGTCAACCTCGACGAGGGCTTCCGCTGCACCATCCACCCGCATCTTCGGGAGAGCGGCTTCAAAGGATGCACGGTGTTCGACTGTTTCGGCGCCGGCCAGAAGGTCTCCCAGCACACCTACGACGGCAAGAGCTGGCTGGCAGAACCGGGCAATCGCGAAGAGATGTTCGCCGTCTTCCCGATCATGCGGCAGCTGCATGAGCTGCTCTGGTACCTGGACGAAGCGCTGCGGATGCCCGCCGCCGCCGCGCTCCAACCCGAGCTTGAGCGCGCCACCGCTCGGGTCGAAGCGGTCACGGAACTGCCGGCGCAGCGCATCCTGGAGACCGACCTCGAGGCCCTGCGCGCGCCCGTTGCCGATCTGCTCCGTCTGGCGAGCGGCCTGGTTCGCGCCGGGCTCCGCGGAGCGGACCTGGCCGGAGCGGACCTTGCCGGGGCGGACCTGGCCGGAGCCGACCTGGCCGGGCAGAACCTGCACGGAGCCGAGCTGCGCGGGGCCCTCCTGATCGCCGCCGACCTCCGTGACGCCGATCTGTCATTCGCCGACCTCATCGGCGCCGACCTGCGCGATGCGAACCTCGCCGGCGCCGATCTCGCCGGCGCGCTTTACGTCACCCAACTCCAAGTGAACGCCGCCCGCGGCGACTCGCGCACGAAGCTCCCGCCGTCTGTCACGCGCCCGTCCCACTGGGAGCGCTGAACGCAGGCCTCTCGCGGCGCGTCCCGAGAAGCGCCAAATCGACGTTCCCGGGCGCCCGGAAGGTCGATCTACCGCCACTCGGCGCCTCCGACAACATCGCGACGCCGGGGAGCGCCCACGCCGCGAAGGTCGGGCCGATTGCGGTCAGCAGCACCGCATCCTTCGTCGCGTCGAGCGCGGCATCGCCCAACAGACGCCGGGCTGCGGATGTTCCGCCGACGTCGATCGGATCGAGCACGACCATCGCGTCATCGCGCGCGGCCAGCACGAGCACGGACTCCCCCGCCGCTTCACGAACGAAAGCGAGCACATCGTCGCCGACGTGCAGCCAGCGCATCCCGCCGCCGTTCAATGCCGGATGGGAGCGGCGGAGCTCGAGTAGACGCGAGTACATATCGATCGTTCCGGCGGCCTCCGCGTGCTCGGTCGCCCAAGGCAGCGGCGTGCGGGAGGCTTCGCCGTCGACGCCGGTGAGGCCGAACTCGTCGCCTGCGAAGACCACCGGGATGCCCGGGAGCGTGACCGAGAGCCCGAGCGCCACCGGCACCGTGCCAGGGCGCGCATTCGTGAGGAAACGCGGGGTGTCGTGGGTGTCGAGAGCGTTCATCGTGCCGAGACGCGTTCGCCACGGGAAGCCGGCCGTGAACTGCTGGTGCGCCTCGAAGAGCTGCTTGCCGGTGTAGGTCGGGATGGTGCCGAACGGCAACCCGAAATAGGACGACTCCCGGTTCTCCTCGGAGAGCCAGCCCCACACCGGCCGCGTGAAGTTCGCATAGGTCATCGCACCGTGCCAGGCGTCGCCCTGGAAGTCACTGGAGGCGTCGTTGGTGGATTCGCCGAGCAGGATGGTGTTCGGGTTCACCTCGACCATCGTCTGCCGGATGGTGCGGCGCACGCTCTCGTTGAGGTCCTGGTCCCGATAGCGTCCCGTCATGTTGGCGACGTCGATCCGCCAGCCGTCGAGGTTGTATGGAGCGGACAGCCAGCGGCCGACCACCGAGTCGGGTCCTTCGATGAAGCGGCGGCGCAGTTCGGCCGAATTCCAGTTGAACTTGGGGAGGCTCGGAACGCCCAGCCACGAAACGTACTCCGTGTGCTCCTCGTTGAGCCAGTAGAAGAACTCGCTCTCGGGTGCCTGAGGGTTGCCGAATGCAGCACGGAACCACTCGTGGCCGTCGCCGCAGTGGTTGGAGGTGAGATCGCCGATCACACGCAGTCCGCGCTGATGGGCGGCTTGGACCAGGCGGATGAGGGCTTCGTCTCCGCCCAGCAGCGGATCGACCTCGGTGAAACTCGAGGCGTCATAGCGGTGATTCGATCGTCCGGGGAACACCGGAGTGAGGTAGATCATCGTCACGCCCAACCCCTGCAGATGGTCGAGATGCTCGATCACGCCGTCGAGGTCGCCACCATAGAACTGCTGAGAGCGCCCCGGCGGAACCTCGTCCACCGGGTCCGCCCATCGGGCCGGCATCGCCCAGTCCGGGGTCGAGCGGTCGTCCGCTGCTGTCGAGCGGGCGAACCGGTCGGGGAAGACTTGGTAGAGCACGGTCTCCTTCACCCAGGAGGGCGGCGCAGCGTATGCCACAAGCTTGAAGTCTTCGGCATCCAGGGTCTCGATCGAATGCACACCGGTCGCGTTCACCCAAATCTTGCGTCCATCCGACCGCGACACGAGAAAACGGTAGCCGTGCACCGGATTCTCGACGATGACGGGTGCCTCCCACCAGTCCCAGACGTCGTCGCCTTCACCGGTCGAGGCGACGACAACCGCATCCGAGAACCGCGGCTCGTGGTCGGGGTTCGATCGTGTACGCACGGCTTCGACCGAACCCCAGGAGCGTGGGATGCGCAGGCGCACGAAAACCGTCTCGCCGAGCTGGGGTTCGTCCGTGGAAACATAGAGCGGGGAACCGTCGTGATGTGGCTGCATTCTTCATCCCTCAGAACGGGCGGAGTCAGTGCTGCACAGAATACTGGACCGGATCCCGTGTAAACGTTGTGCTTCGATTTGGCAGTCTCAGAAGTCGCGCCGCTATTGTCAAAGCGTTCCCACCCATCGAGACACAGGTGACCACAATCTCTCCTTCTGATTCCCAGCGCCTTCCCGAGCGGTCCACCACCGCATCCGCGCTCTCCGTGAGTCGCCCCGGCCGCGAGTGGTGGCGCTCGGCCGTCATCTACCAGGTGTATCCGCGGTCGTTCGCGGATGCCGACGGCGACGGCATCGGCGACCTGCCCGGCATCACTCGGCGGCTGCCCGCCCTCCGCACCCTGGGCGTCGACGCCGTCTGGCTCTCGCCGTTCCAGACCTCGCCGCAGCGCGACGCCGGATACGACGTGTCCGACTATCGCGACGTCGACCCGCTGTTCGGCTCTCTCGCCGACTTCGACACCATGCTCGCCGAGGCGCACTCGCTCGGCCTCCGCGTGATCATCGACCTCGTTCCGAACCACACCTCGAGCGATCACGAGTGGTTCCAGGCGGCCCTCGCGGCCGCGCCGGGAAGTCCCGAGCGGGAGCGTTACATGTTCCGCGACGGCAAGGGCGTGGACGGTTCGGTCCCGCCGAACAACTGGGAGTCGATCTTCGGCGGCGCTGCGTGGACCCGTGTGGTCGAATCCGATGGCGCCCCTGGTCAGTGGTACCTGCACTTGTTCGACACCTCGCAGCCCGACCTCAACTGGGAGAACCCGTGGGTCTGGGAACAGTTCCGCGGCATCCTTCGCTTCTGGCTCGATCGCGGAGTGGACGGCTTCCGCGTGGATGTGGCGCACGGCATGGTCAAGGAAGCCGGCCTGCCCGACTACACGCCGCCGGCGAACGCGGGAAGCATGGGCGGCGGAATCGTCTTGGAGCCGGAGATCGCCGGGCACGCCTCGAACGAGCCGCCGACGCCGCCGTATTGGGCGCAGGACGGCGTCCATGCCATCTACCGGGACTGGCACACGGTGCTCGAAGAGTACGAGGGCGACCGCGTGCTGTGCGGCGAAGCCTGGGTGGAGCCGCTCGAGAAGCTGGCCCGCTGGGTGCGCCCGGATGAGATGCAGCAGACCTTCAATTTCGGCTATCTCGAGACGCCTTGGGATGCTGCGGACCTGCGCACGGTGATCGACCGTTCGATCTCCGTGTTCGGGAGCGTCGGCGCCCCGAGCACCTGGGTGCTCTCCAACCACGACGTCGTGCGCCACGCGACGCGGATGGCGCTCAGCGCCGACAACCCGCAGGGCCACGGTATCGGCCCGAAGACGAAGGGTCTGCCCGATCCCGCCTTCGCATTGCACCGCGCCCGGGCCGCCACCGCGCTGATGCTGGCGCTTCCCGGTTCCGCATATCTCTACCAGGGTGAAGAACTCGGCCTTCCCGAGGCGATCGACCTCCCGGATTCGGCCCGTCAGGACCCGTCGTGGTTCCGCACGAAGGGTGAACGCTACGGCCGCGACGGCTGCCGTGTTCCGATCCCGTGGGAGGCGCACGCTCCGTCGTTCGGCTTCGGTCCGGGCGCGGAGAGCTGGCTGCCGCAGCCCGCATCCTGGGCTTCATACGCCCGTGACACTCAGCAGGGTGTGTCCGGGTCGACGCTCACGATGTATCAGGATGCGCTGGCGGCCCGAACCGCGAACGACCTCGCCTTCGGCACCCTCGACTGGCTGGACCTCGGCAAAGATGTACTCGCATTCCGCAACGGGAATGTGACGGTCGTGGCCAACCTCGGCAG
>DASYGJ010000351.1:0-15006 GCA_035999915.1 Leifsonia sp. | reverse complement strand
GAGTGTGGTGCGTTGTGCCGACGAGGAGACGGCGGTCGCTGTGCTTGACACCGCAGTGGGAAGTCGTGAGGTCTGGTTCGGTGATCTCGTGTCACTTTTCGCCTCCGAGCCGAAGTGGACGCGACTTGTCGCCGCGAAAGCGCGACCGGGATCGGATTCGGGAATCGAGTCGATCGTGCGTCAGCGGCTCTCCGCTTCAGGGCACGTGGTGGAGCAGCAGATCGCCGTGCCCGGGGTCGGCCGTGTCGACCTGAGGATCGACGGCTGTCTCTTCATCGAGCTCGACGGATTCGCGTTCCACTCGAGCAAGGATGCATTCGAACGGGATCGGGGACGGGATGTGGCGTTCGCCGTCCGCGGCGAGCCCCGGCTGCGGTTCTCGGCCAGCCACGTTATGGACGACTGGGGTGTCGTCTACGACGCCATTCGGACTGTACTTGCGCAGGAGAAAGCTCGCGGCTCGCCGGTGCGACCTCCGTAACGACGGAGCTTTGCGTCGAAACGGGACGAAATCTCCGACCGAAAGGCGGGGCAGGCGAGCAGGCGGGCAGGCGGGCGGCCGGGCGGGGCAGTCGGGTCAGACGGGTCAGACGATGTTCAGGAGAAGGTGACCGGAGGAGACGGTTTCGCCGACGTTCGCGTTGAGGCCGGTGATGGTTCCGTCTTTGTGGGCGGTGAGCGGCTGCTCCATCTTCATGGCCTCCAGCACCAGCACGAGGTCGCCCTTGACGACCGCATCGCCATCGGCGACCGCCAGCTTCACGATGGTGGCCTGCATCGGGGCGGTGACCGAGTCGCCGGTGGCCGTGTCCACCGCATGCGCTCCGCTGCGGCGCCGGGGTGCCGGCGTGGATGCGGTGTCGGTACCGCCACCGGCGCCACCGCCGAGCAGCTTCGCCGGCATGGAGACTTCGATGCGTTTGCCTTCGACCTCGACGACGACGCTCGTGCGACGGTGGGCGGGCGTGGCCTCGCCGAGCGAACCGGCCCACGGGTCGATCTCGTTGACCCACTCCGTTTCGATCCAGCGCGTGTACACCGAGAACGGTTCGCCGTCCTGGGGGGCGAAAGCGGGATCCCGCACGATTGCGCGGTGGAACGGCAGCACCGTTGGCAGGCCGGCGACCTCGAACTCGTCGAGGGCCCGGCGCGAGCGCTCGAGTGCCTCCTCGCGGTTGGCGCCGGTCACGATGAGCTTGGCGAGCATCGAGTCGAACGACCCGCTGATCTCGTCGCCCGCTTGGATGCCGCTGTCGACGCGTACGCCGGGTCCGCCGGGGGCCTTGAACACGTGAACGGGTCCGGGCGAGGGGATGAAGCCACGGCCCGCGTCTTCGCCGTTGATGCGGAACTCGAAGGAGTGGCCGCGCGGGATCGGGTCGTCGTAGTCGAGCTGGCCGCCCTCGGCCAGACGGAACTGCTCGCGCACGAGGTCGATTCCGGTGACCTCCTCGGTGACCGGATGCTCGACCTGCAGTCGTGTGTTCACCTCGAGGAACGAGACGGTGCCGTCTTTCCCGATCAGGAACTCGCAGGTGCCCGCTCCCTGGTAGCCGACCTCTTTGAGGATCGCCTTCGACGACGTGTACAGTTTTTCGGTCTGTTCCGCGGTGAGGAACGGGGCCGGCGCCTCTTCGACGAGCTTCTGGTGGCGTCGCTGCAGCGAGCAGTCGCGCGTGGAGACGACGACCACGTTTCCGTATGCGTCGGCGAGGCACTGAGTTTCGACGTGGCGCGGCTGGTCGAGGTACTTCTCGACGAAGCACTCTCCGCGCCCGAAGGCCGCGATGGCTTCACGGGTTGCCGACTCGAAGAGCTCGGGCACCTCGTCACGGGTGCGGGCGACCTTGAGTCCGCGACCGCCGCCGCCGAACGCAGCTTTGATGGCCACGGGGAGTCCGTGCACGTCGACGAAGTCGAGGACTTCTGAGGCATCGACGACAGGGTTGAGGGTTCCGGGCGCGAGCGGAGCGCCGACCCTCTCGGCCACGTGGCGCGCCGAGACCTTGTCGCCGAGGCGCTCGATGGCGTCAGGGGACGGCCCGATCCAGGTGAGGCCGGCCGTGATGACGGCGCGCGCGAAGTCGGCGTTCTCGGCGAGGAAGCCGTATCCCGGGTGCACAGCATCCGCGCCGGATCGCCGGGCGACCGAAAGCAGCTTGTCGATCACCAGGTACGTTTCGGCGCTGGTGGTGCCGCCGAGGGCATACGACTCGTCCGCGAGTTTCACATGGAGAGCGTCGCGATCCTGATCCGCGTAGACCGCAACGGAGGCGATCCCACTGTCCTTCGCGGCTCGGATGACCCGGACGGCGATCTCGCCCCGGTTGGCGATGAGGACCTTGCTGATACGTGGCACAGTTCTTTAGCCTATTCGTCCGATCGGGCACCCTTTTGGGTGGACCCGACAAAAATAAAGGGGTCACTGGTCGGAATGCCTACAAAGCGCGGTTCCAGAGGCTGGGCCACTCGACACCGAGTTCGCCGAAGAGTTCCCTCAGCGTCGCGAGTGACAACCCTACGACAGTACTCGGGTCGCCCTCCACCCGCGTGATGAAGGGTCCGCCGAGGCTGTCGATGGTGAAGGCTCCGGCGACCTCGAGGGGTTCGCCCGTGGCGACGTAGGCATCGATCTCCGCGTCGGTCACGTCAGCGAAGGTGACGGCTGCAATGGCGGTGCGGCCGGCCGAGTGGTTCTCGACGCCCCCGCGATGGTCGATCAGGTAGTGACCGGAGTGCAGGTTTCCGGTGCGGCCACGCTGGGCCTGCCAGCGCGCACGCGCTACCTCAGGCAGGTGTGGCTTGCCGTAGATGTTGCCGTCGAGCTCGAACGCGGAATCGCCCCCGAAGATGAAACCGTCGATCGGTTTGCCGTCCACGTCCCCGCGCACCGCTTCGGCCTTGAGGCGAGCGAGTAGCTGCACCATGGCATCCACCGACAGCGGACCGTGCTCGGCCTCGGCCGCCGCGACGGCGGCTTCCTCATCGACATGCGACGGGACGACGACGGGGTCGACGCCCGCGGATCGCAGCAGCGCCAGTCGGGCCGGGGAGGTGGAGGCGAGGTAGAGGCGCATGGATTCCTGTGGGATGCTCGACGGATGCCCCAGAACGTACAGGCCGGGAGGTCCAGAGAGTGGTGAACGTGGTCGACCTCGACATTACCAACGTCGCCCACGGTGGCGTCTTCGTCGCCCGCCATGAGGGACGTGTCGTCTTCGTGCCCGACTCGATGCCGGGGGAGCGCATCCGGGCCCGCATAACCGACCAGAAGCACGACAGCTTCTGGCGTGCCGAGGCGCTTGAGGTGCTCGAGGCCTCCCCGGAGCGGCAGGAGCACATCTGGTTGGCGGCGTCGATCGAGCGCGCGCCGGAGGAAAGGGCGGGCGGGGCCGAATTCGGGCACATCCGCCCTGCCCATCAGCGGGAGCTGAAACGACAGGTTCTCGCGGATGCGCTTCAGCGCATGGCCAAAGTGGAGTCCGATGTCACTGTCGAGCCGGTGTCGGGCGAAACGGCGGACGGCACCGGCTGGCGGACGCGTATGCGGTTGCAAGTCGACCGCGACGGCTCGTTCGGACCGTACGCCGCCCGGTCCCACAACGTGGTCTCGGTGGACGACTTTCCGCTGGCGACGGATCTCGTTCAGGAGACGGTGCCCTTCGGACAGACCTTCCCCGGCGCCGAATCGATCGACGTGGTCGTGACCAGTGGCGGAGCCGCACACATTCTCGTCAACGAGGCTCCTGTGAAACGCGGGAAGCGTCTCGTGCGCCCGCGGCACCGGCCGATGCCCATCCGCGAGGCGGTCGGCGACCGCGAGTTCCGGCTCGACGTGCGCGGGTTCTGGCAGGTGCACCGCCGCGCTGCTGCGGTACTCACCGAGGCGGTGCAGTCGGCGGTCGACGAGGCCATGTTCGATCCTCGCGCCGCGAATCTCGACCTCTACGGCGGGGTGGGTCTCCTGGCGGCGGCGCTCGGGGATCGATTCGGCAGCACTCTGCGCATCACGTCGGTGGAGAGTGACGAGGCCGCCACCGACAATGCGGCAGAGAACCTCGCGGAATGGCTCGGCGCATCCGCGCTCACCGATCGGGTCGAGCGCTTCGTCTCGAAGCTCGCGGCCGACGCCTCGGCCACAGACCGTTCCCGTCTTCGCGCCGCGACCGTCGTTCTCGATCCGCCGCGTTCGGGCGCCGGACGACCGGTTGTGGATGCGCTCGCCTCCCTCGAGCCTGCGCAGATCGTCTACGTGGCCTGCGATCCCGTGGCCCTTGCCAGGGATGTCGCACTGTTCGCCGAACGAGGATATGCGCTCCGCTCGCTGCGAGCTTTCGACCTCTTTCCGAACACACACCATGTGGAGGCCGTCGCCACGCTGACGAGGTGACGTCGGACAAATACATGTGCCCCACTACGATGGGGACATGGTGCGGGTGGCGATAGTCGATGATCATGAGTCAGTTCGTCTCGGACTCAAGGCGGCCTGTCAAGACGCCGGCTACGAGGTGCTGGTTACCGCGCCCACCGTTGACGAGTTCGTCCAGCTTCTCGGCACGCAGGAATGCGACGTCGTGGTGCTCGATCTTTCGCTCGGCGACGGCTCCCGGGTCACTGACAACGTGAAGCGAGCACAGGCGACCGGCGCCGCTGTTCTGGTCCACAGCATCGCTGACCGTGTGGCTAGTGTTCGAGAGGCGCTCGCCGCAGGCGCCGCCGGAGTCATCCCCAAGTCCTCGCCGACCACGACGGTCATGAACGCGATCAAGACGGTGGCCAGCGGGGATGTGCTCAACAATCTCGAGTGGGCCACCGCCATCGACGCGGACAGCGACTTCGCCAAGGCGCAACTCGGCCGGCGCGAGCGCGACGTGCTCCACCTCTACGCCTCAGGTCTCCCGCTCAAAGCGGTGGCCGCCCAATTGGGTATCGCCAACTCGACCGCTCGCGAGTACCTCGACCGCATCCGCGTCAAGTACGTCGAGGTCGGGCGCCCGGCACCGACCAAGGTCGATCTCCTCCGACGTGCCGTTGAAGACGGCATCCTGCCCGGGCTCGACCCCGACACGGGCAATGACCGAAACTAGCGAGATCGAGCGGCCGCTGCCGACGGCCACCCAACCACGCAACCCGATCAGCCGGGCGCGCTTCGAGCGCATCGCCGGCCGAAGCGTCTCCGCCTTCGGCCTGGTGTTCGGTCTGCAGACCTTTCCCGCGGCCCTCTCGCAGTTGCACGCCGCGAAGGAGCCCTGGGGCGTCGCGGCGGTGACGATCGTCTTCGCCGGGCTCGTGATCATCCCGGTGCTCGCGGTCATCCAGAAGTTCGTCAAGCCCGCGATGGGAACCCTTTCCGTCGTCTTTCTCCTCGCGATCGTCACGTGGCCGCTGCTCGTGCGTGACCCGCAGGCTATCGGCGACAAGCCGTGGGTGTGGTTCCTCTGTTCGGTGTTCACCGCGTTCGCTGCGGTCGCCTTTCCCCTCTGGCTGGCCACGGCATACACCTTCGTGGTCCCGATCGCCTACGGATTCATCCGCGCTCTGCCGTCCGGCGGCGGCGTCGGCGCGGAAATCGCCGGTCTCGACGCCCTGTACGCGATCATCCTGGGCGGCGTGATCCTCGTCATCATCGCGATGCTGCGGCAGGCGGCCTCGGCCGTGGATGCCGCGCAGAGTCAGGCTCTCGCCAAGTACGCCAACGCGGTTCGGCAGCATGCCACCGAGGTGGAGCGGGTCCAGGTGGACGCGATCGTGCACGACAGCGTGCTCACCACACTTCTCTCCGCTGCAAGCGCCCGCACGCCGCAAGCCAAGGAGTTGGCGGCGCGTATGGCCTCGGACGCGATCGGCCACCTGCACGCCGCCGAGGCGTCCGGCCCGGAAGACCAGTCGCTGGTGGGCCTCGACCGCTTGAGCGAGCGCATCACGACCGCCGCCGAGGCGTTCTCCTCGCCTTTCGAGATCGACGTGCGGGACATCGAGGTGCACACCCTTCCCGTGAATGTCGCGGAGGCGATCTACTCGGCCACCGTGCAGGCGATGGTCAACAGCATGCAGCACGCTGGCGGCACCGAGGTGCATCGCTCGCTCTCGATCCGCGGGGGAAGCCCGCTCGCCACGATCCACGTGGTGGTGGCTGACACCGGCCGCGGCTTCGACACTCACACCGTGCCGGCCGAACGGCTGGGGCTCCGGGTCAGCATCCGCGAACGCATCTCGAAGGTCGGCGGCCACGCGCGCATCGAGACCGCGCCCGGCGAGGGAACGACGGTGACCATCCTCTGGCCGTCGTCCGAAGTGGATGCGGAGGTGGGCCTGTGATCACGCTGCCACGCTTCCTCTTCCTCGGCTTGGGCGCCCTGTTCTCGGCGTACCATCTGTTTCTGGGCCTGTCATCGCTGTCGATCCCCGCGAATCCCGGGCCGGCGATCGTCGCAATGATCCTGTATGCGATCGCGACCGTCATCACTCTCTGGCCGACAAGCCCGACGAAGATGCCGCTGTGGCTCGCGGCGTTCGACCTGGCTGTGTGCGTTGCGGTGCCCATTCTCGTCACCAGCCAGCTGAATCCTGCGAAGGACAACGGCTATGCGACCTGGTACGTCGCTGCGGTGGGCACCCTGATGACCATCGTCGCCGTGCGCCGCCAGCAGTTCGCCGGCTGGGTCGGTGTGGGCTACCTGGCCGTGCAGACCGTCGTGTGGGCGGGCACCCCCGCGCTCGCCGGCCTCGGTGTGATCGGCTCGGTCGTCTGGGTCGGGGTCGCGGTCGTGATCTCCAGTTCGCTTGCCAAGGCGGGGCGGGATGCGTTGCAGTTCGCGCGTGCGGAACGCGAAGCCACCGAATGGCAGGCGGCGCAGGAGGCGCACGTGATGGAGCGGCAACTGCGTCTGCGGCAGACGTATCGCGTGGCCGCTCCGATGCTCGCGGAGATCGTGCGCCGCGGAGGGGACCTCACGGAGGCCGAACGGCGCGAATGCCGCTATCTCGAGGGCGCGATCCGTGACGAGATCCGCGGCCGTCGCCTCCTCAACGAAGACGTGCGCCGGCAGGTCATGGATGCGCGCCGCCGCGGCGTGGTGGTCAGCCTGCTCGACGAAGGTGGGATCGACGACCTGGATGAGCGGTCCCTCGGAGTGGTGCTCAAGCGCCTGGCCGATGCGATCCGCGGCACCACGACGGACAAGCTCATCGTTCGCACAGTTCCGCGCTCGTCGAAGACGGCGGTCACAGTGGTGGGCTTGCGGATGTCCGACGACGGCAGCGCGAATGCCCTGGGCGCCGATACGGAGGACGACGAGGTCGATCTCTGGCTGGAGATCCCCCGCCCGCTCCACGAGCTCTGACGCCCCCCGCGCCCCGCCCCCCCCCGTCCCGCCCCGCGTCCCGCTCCGCGAAGCCGAATGCAGCGAGCGGCGGCGAATCGACGTTCCCGCGCGCCCGGAAGGTCGATCTGCCGCCATTCGAGCCCATCCGAGCCCATTCGAGCCCATTCGAGCCCGAGTAACAGGGGTGCCGGCCACCTCGTCGCGCGCCGGAGACGGAGAAAGGGGCCGACACCCGAATGGTCGGCCCCTTCTAAACCCCGAGTCAGGGCGATAACCCGAATATCGCCCTGACTCGCCCCCAAAACACTCGCCCGCTTACCCTAGTCGGCGAGTGATTGGCGGTGTAACTCACGAGGAGAGACACCTAGCAAGAACAATAGTGACGCACTTGCCAGGGTTGGCATAGTCGTCACTTTGGAGGACATGTGGGGGACAATCTTTCCGCGCTCCCGAGAGAAGACCCCCGAATTCCCGGGTGGCCCGCCAATGGGGGTCACTCGACCGGGGTACATCACACCCGGACCACGTCGGCTTCAGCCGCTGAAAGAACGCCATGCCCCGGCGCCGGGATGCAACGGTCGTCGCAGCGCTCGCTGGCTGCGCTCCCAAGCATCGGGGCCTGCCACCGCGCGTTCGGCACGGTCGGCCGCCTCCTGCTCCGCAGCGGCTGCAGCAATGACCGCGGTCACCGCTGCGACCTCTTCCGGCGTCACCCCGCGCGTGACGAACTGGAGCTGATCGGCCGACAGCCCGGGATGCTGCTGCCCGGTCACAGGGGGATGTTCCCGTGCTTCTTCGGCGGCATCGACGAGCGTTTGGTGCGCAGCGCACGCAGCGCCTTGACGACGGACACACGCGTCGCGGCGGGCTCGATCACACCGTCCAGCTCGCCTCGCTCGGCGGCGAGGAAGGGGCTCGCAACGTTGTATGTGTACTCGTTGGCGAGTTTGGTGCGCACGGCCGCGACGTCTTCGCCCGCCTCTTCGGCGCGCTTGATCTCGCCGCGGTAGAGGATGTTCACCGCGCCCTGCCCGCCCATGACGGCGATCTCGGCGGTGGGCCACGCGAGGTTGATGTCGGCGCCGAGCTGCTTGGAGCCCATCACGATGTATGCACCGCCGTAGGCCTTGCGTGTGATGATCGTGACGAGGGGAACGGTGGCCTCAGCATACGCGTAGAGGAGCTTTGCGCCACGGCGGATCACACCCGTCCACTCCTGATCGGTTCCGGGGAGGTAGCCGGGCACGTCGACGAGGGTGAGGATCGGGATGCTGAACGCGTCGCAGAAGCGCACGAACCGCGACGCCTTCTCGCCGGCGTCGATGTTGAGCGTTCCTGCCATCGCATTCGGCTGATTGGCGACGATGCCCACCGGGCGGCCCTCGACCCGCGCGAAACCGATCACGATGTTCGGGGCGAACAGCGGTTGTACCTCGAGGAATTCGCTGCCATCGACGATGCCCTCGATGATCGTCTTCACGTCGTAGGGCTGGTTGGCGGAATCCGGGATGATCGTGTTGAGCTTGCGGTCCGCATCCGTCAGCTCGAGCTCGGGCTCCGATTCGTAGACGGGCAGTTCGGCAAGGTTGTTCTGCGGCAGATACGAGAGAAGCGTGCGCGCGTAGTCGAGCGCATCCTCTTCGTCGCTGGCCAGGTAGTGGGAGACCCCCGAGATCTTGTTGTGGGTGAGTGCGCCGCCGAGCTCTTCCATCCCGACGTCTTCGCCGGTGACGGTCTTGATCACGTCGGGGCCGGTCACGAACATCTGGCTGGACTTGTCGACCATGATCACGAAGTCGGTGAGGGCGGGGGAGTAGACCGCGCCACCGGCGGCCGGGCCCATCACGATGGACAGTTGCGGGATGACGCCCGAGGCGGCGGTGTTGCGGCGGAAGATCTCGCCGTACTTGCCGAGCGCGACGACACCTTCCTGGATGCGCGCGCCGCCCGAGTCGAGGATGCCGATGATCGGCACGCCGGTCTTGAGCGCGTGGTCCATCACCTTGATGATCTTCTCGCCGGCGACCTCACCGAGCGAACCGCCGAAAATGGTGAAGTCTTGGCTGTACACGGCGACGTTGCGACCGTGGATGGTGCCGACGCCGGTGACGACCGCATCGCCGTATGGACGCTTCTTGTCCATGCCGAAAGCGTGGGTGCGGTGGCGCACGAACTCGTCGAACTCCACGAACGAGCCCTGATCGAGGAGCAGCTCGATGCGCTCGCGGGCGGTGAGTTTGCCTTTGGCGTGCTGCTTCTCGATGGCGGCCTGGCCGCTCGCGGTCACGGCCTCGTGGAACCGCTCCTTGAGGTCAGCGAGCTTGCCGGCGGTCGTGTACAGATCGGGGGCCGAGGGCGCAGGGGCGCTCTGGCGCGGTTCAGTGTCGGTCACACGTTTCACTCTACCGGCCAGCGGTTGGGGCATGCGGTTGAGGATTCCCTACAAAAAGTCGGGCGGTCGCTGGCAGACTGTGGCAATGGAGTTCCGTCGCAGCCGCACCGTCGTTCCCGTTCTGGAGTACCTCGAGGAGGCCGGCTCGACCAACGATGTGCTGGTGGGTCGCGCATCCGATCTCCCCGATCTTTCCGTGCTGGTGACGGCGAATCAGACCGGAGGCCGCGGCAGGCTGGGGCGTGTGTGGGTGTCGCCGCCCGGCAAGGCACTGGCCATCTCGATCCTGCTGAAGCCGGTCGGGCTGCCGGTGGAGGCGTATGGCTGGTTTCCGCTGCTGGCCGGTCTCGCAATGAGCCGGGCGGTCGCAACGTTCGTACCGGCCGGGGTGGCCGTGAAGTGGCCGAACGATGTGCTGATCGGCGGGGCGAAGGTGAGCGGTACGCTCGCCGAACTGCTCCCCGATCTCTCGGGCATCGTGATCGGAGCGGGGCTCAACCTCACGCAGGAGCGCGACGAGCTGCCGACCGACACGTCGACCTCGCTCAAGCTGGCAGGCGCATCCGACGACCTCGACGCGGATGCGGTGCTCGCGGCCTACCTCGCAGCTTTCACAACGCTTTACCGTGAGTTCCTGACCGCGGGCGGCGACCCGGTCGCGAGCACACTGCTCGACTCCGTGACCGAAGGATGCGACACGATCGGACGCTCCGTGCGTGTCGAACTGCCGTCGGGCCAGAATCTGCTCGGTGCGGCAGAAGGCATCGACGAGCAAGGTCGGCTGATTGTGCGGTCGGATGCGGGCATCACGGCTGTCGCGGCGGGCGACGTGACCCACCTGCGGTATTAATAGGGCATGAGCAACACGCCTGAGGGAGTGCCGACCGCGCCTCCCGAGAGAATCGTGGCGCGTCTGCGCCCGAACGCTCGCGCTCTGTTCTGGCCGAGTCTGGCGCTGATCGCCACCTGCGGCGCGCTCGGGTACTTCGCCGGACGTGCCGACGAGGTGTGGCAGAACGTCGGGCTCTGGACGGCGGCGGGCGCCGTCGTGCTGCTTCTGTTCCTGCTGCCACTGGCGTTCTGGCTGAGCAGGCGGTACACGATCACAACTCGGCGGATCATCCTGCGTCACGGGTTCTTCGTGCGCGTGCGACAGGAACTGCTGCACAGCCGCGGTTACGACGTGACGCTCACCCGCACCTGGTTGCAGAGCGCATTCCGGTCGGGGGATGTGCGCATCAACTCGGGGCTCGAGCGCCCCGTGCTTCTGAAGGACGTTCCCAATGCCGACACCGTGCAGCGGGCGCTGAACGACCTGATGGAGCACTCGCAGACCGTGGTGGCCGTGCGGCGTCAGCAGAGTGAGTCAGTCTCCGACGAGACCACGGTCTGGGGATCCCGATAGCGAGGTCGGCCGGGTCGATGTCGACACTGCTGCGCGGAACGCGGAGACCGGGGAATTCGCTGACGCGACCTTGGCTGGCGCGCCCTTGACCGACGGCGTCTTGATGGGCTGGCCCTTCGCCGCGAGCCGTTCGGCGCGCTGCGGCGAGAAAACCCACCAGCGGTAGAAGGCGAAGCGGAACACCGTTCCGAGCACGAGCCCGATCACGTTGTTGGCGATGTTGTCGGCCAACAGTGAGACGAAACCCAGCACGTAGTGCGAGAGCCAAACGCAAAACAGGGGGATGCCCATGCCGGCCAGGCTGATGATGAAGAACTCGACACCCTCCCGGGCGGTGTTCGTCTGGCGTTGCGCGGCGAAGGCCCAATAGCGGTTGCCCACCCAGTTGGTGCCGATGGCGACCAGGGTCGCGATGATCGTCGAGTAGATCGTCGCGTGCAGAACGCCGTTGAAGACGAGGAGCATCAGCCCGTTGAAGACCACGAGGTTGACGACGAATCCCACGGCGCCGACGGCACCGAATTTCACCAGTTGCGGAATGAGCCGCGAACCGTGCTTGGGGAGAGTGTCGATAGCCATGCTTCCAAACGGATCGAATGAGCGAAGATAGGGAGTGCATTTGTGAGCGTACGCGAGAATCTGCGCCACTATCTGGGAGTTCCCCCTCCCCAGCCTGAAGAACATCGAGGAGAACATTGTAGATGAGCAAGAACACGGTGGGTGTGATCGGCGGCGGTCAGCTGGCCCGGATGATGATCCCTCCGGCGATTGAACTCGGCGTCGACATCCGTGTGCTCGAAGAGACTTCCGGGATGAGCGCCGAGATCGCGGCGACCGGCATCGGCGACTATCGCGACCTCGACACCGTGCTGGCGTTCGCCGAAACGGTGGACGTCATCACTTTCGACCACGAGCACGTCCCGCCGGCGATTCTGCGCGCGCTGGTCTCCCGGGGCGTCCCCGTGCATCCGGGACCCGACGCCCTGCTGTACGCCCAGGACAAGCTGCAGATGCGCGCCAAGCTCAGCGGGCTCGGCGTCCCGGTCCCCGACTGGGCCGCCGTGGAGACGGCGGAAGAGCTCGGCGCCTTTCTGAACGACCACGGCGGTCGCGCGGTGGTCAAAACGGCGCGCGGTGGTTACGACGGCAAGGGCGTGCGCCTCGTCACCGAAGCCACGGAAGCCGACGACTGGTTCCTCGCGCTCGCCGAGGACGGCCGTGGCGGCGCGCTCCTCGTGGAGGAACTCGTGTCGTTCAAGCGCGAGTTGGCGCAGCTGGTCGCGCGTCGGCCGTCGGGACAGACAGCCGTGTGGCCGGTCGTCGAGACCATCCAACGCGACGGTGTCTGCGCCGAAGTCATCGCGCCGGCGCCGCAATCGTCCGGGCGCATCGCCGCGCGCGCCGCCGAGATCGCCCGCACGATCGCGACCGAACTCGGCGTCACGGGCGTGCTCGCCGTGGAGATGTTCGAAACCACCGACGGACGCGTGCTCGTCAACGAACTGGCGATGCGCCCCCACAACAGTGGCCATTGGACCATCGAGGGCGCGGTCACCAGCCAATTCGAGCAGCACCTGCGAGCCGTACTCGACCTGCCTCTGGGGGCGACGGATGCGCGCGACGACTGGTCGGTGATGGTCAACATCCTCGGCGGACCGGCCGAAGGCACGCTGCAGGACAGGTATCCGGCGGCGCTGGCCGCGCATCCGACGGCCAAACTGCACGGCTACGGCAAGGAGTCCAGGCCAGGACGCAAAGTGGGCCACATCACGGTCTGCGGCGACGACCTCGACGACGTGGTCTACGTCGCCCGCGGTGCAGCGTCCTTCTTCGAGGGCTGAGGCTCTACTAGCACTGAGCTCTACTAGCATTGGCGGCATGCCTGTCACGTCCGAGAATCCCCGCGTCGCGATCTACATGGGGTCCGACTCCGACTGGTCGGTGATGCAGGACGCTTCGCAGGTCCTCAACGAGTTCGGCGTCGATCACGAGGTCGAGGTCGTGTCGGCGCATCGCACCCCCGACAAGATGATCGAGTACGGGCGTAAGGCGGCCGGCCGCGGCATCCGAGTCATCATCGCGGGCGCCGGCGGGGCCGCGCACCTGCCGGGGATGCTCGCCGCCGTGACCACGCTGCCCGTGGTCGGCGTACCCGTGCCGCTCGCGAGACTCGACGGGCTCGACTCGCTGCTGTCGATCGTGCAGATGCCCGGCGGTATCCCGGTCGCCACTGTCTCCATCGGTGGCGCGAAGAACGCCGGACTGCTGGCCGTGCGCATCCTCGCCACCGCCGACGAGGCCCTCGCCGCCGCACTCGAAACGTACGCCGGCGACCTGGAGGCCGCAGTCGAACAGAAGAACCGGGCCCTCAAAGACCGGCTGTGACCATCAGCACGCCTTCTCTCGCCTGACCCCAGTTCGAGGCACAGAGTCTGTCCAGGCTCAACGGGTACCGTCGCACGCCTATGTCGAGTACTGGTGTGAAGATGACGAGAACAGGCGGGCGGCTTGCCGCCCTGGACGGGGTGCGCGGGCTGGCTGCGCTGATCGTCCTCGCGCATCATTCGCTGTACACCAACCCGCTCTTCCCGGGGTCGCCGGGCGCCGGCAATGTGATCGTCGGTTCGCCGATGTGGTGGATCAGCTACACGCCCTTGAAGATCGCGACCGCCGGCTGGGAGGCGGTGATCGTCTTCTTCGTGCTGAGCGGACTGGTCGTGACGCTGCCGGTCGTGCGGCGACGCGGGTTCGACTGGATCTCCTATTTCCCGCGACGGGTGGTGCGCCTGATGGTGCCCGTCATGGCGTCGGTCTTGCTCGCCGCGCTGTTCGTGATGGCGATCCCGCAGCGGAGCACGCAGCCAGCCGGCACCTGGCTCAGCCACTCGTCGACCCCGAACTTCGGCTGGGAATACATCGTCAAAGCCTGGGACCTGCTCGGTGGAGACGGGCAGATCGACAATCCGTTGTGGACGCTGCGTTGGGAACTCGTCTTCTCGTTGGCCCTGCCGGTTTTCGTGATCGCGGCCATCGCGGTGCGCAGGTGGTGGATCAGCGGTCTGGTGGCCGCCGTGGTCCTGACCTGGCTCGGCGTTCGCGCAGGTTCCGGCGAGCTGAGCTATCTGCCCGCGTTCTTCGTCGGCGCAGTGCTCGCGGCGCGTCTCGACGCGGTGCGTGACTTCGCCGATCGGATGAACACCCGCCGGCTGCGGCATCCATTCTGGTTCGTGATGGGCTTCGGTGGCGCGATGCTGATGATCGCCCCGTGGCTGTTCGGACCGAACCTGTCAGACATGACGGAGGTGACGCCGGCGCTCAAGGCGTTCGCGCCGATCGGTGCCGCGGGGATCGTGGTGGCCGCCGTCGGCTGGGCGCCGTTGCGCATCCTGTTCGAGTCGAAGCCGTTGCAGTTCGCGGGGACCATTTCGTTCAGCCTGTATCTGGTGCACGTGCCGATCATCCTGTTCAGCACGTACTTGTTCGCGGGCGCCGCATGGTACGTGCCGCTGCTGTTCGCGATCCCGGTCGCCATCCTCGTGGCCGCCGGATTCACGTGGCTCGTCGAGAAGCGGAGTCACGGCTGGGCGCGCGCGATCGGCGCTTGGGCGTCGAACTGCTACCGCGCGTCGTTCGGGCGGGTGCCGGAGGACGCGGCCGGGGTGACTGAGAACGGGGCGGTGGTGGCTGAGTTTTCGCACGCATCCCGGTGAACTTTCCGTCCGAACGGAGTTCGTGGCGGCGTGTCCCGCGGAAACTCCGACTTTCGCCTCCCCGCCCCCGACCGCGCCGGAAGGTCGGCGAGGGTGAATGTCGGAATCTTTGGACGACGCGCCGGTGAACTCTCCGTCTGAACGGAAACGTTCGCCGCAGATCCCGAAAACTCC
>DASYGJ010000323.1:0-5064 GCA_035999915.1 Leifsonia sp. | reverse complement strand
CACGCGCACGGGCGCCATCCACGCGGCGACCACCACGGCGGTGATCGCTCCCGCCGACATGATCGCCGCCAGCACCACCACTTGGAAGCGCCCGGCTTCCAGTGGGGAGACGCCACCGAAGATCGCGCCGACGAACGCGCCAGGCAGGGTGACCAATCCGGTGGTCTTCGTCTGGTCGACCGAGGGGATGAGCGCCCCGTAGACGGCGCCGCGCGCGAGCTCAAGGGTCGACTGGCGCGGGGTCGCGCCGAGGGCGAGCCAGCCTTCGACCTCGTCCCAGTGGTCGTCGACGGCCTCTGTGAATCGCCGGCCCGCGAGGGTCGCGATGCTCATCGAGTTGCCGACCACGATGCCGCCGATGGCGAGCACGTACCGCGACGAGAACTGGATCGCGCCCGTGAGGAACACGATCGTGAGCGTCGCTGCGATTCCGACGGCCATGGCCGAACCCATCATCATGGCGTGGTCGCGGGACCACCCGATGCGGTGCGTGGCTGTTCCGGCAGCCACGCAGAACATCACTGCCAGCGCGAGGCCCACCCAGACGGCGCTGGTGATCACCCCGGCGAGGATGAGGCTGATCACGGCGAGCTGCAGGGCCCCCCGCAGTATGGCCAGCAGCGGAGCCCAACGATGCGGCACCCGATACGCCGTGAGCACGGCGGTCGCGAGTGTGGCGAGCAGCAGGATGCCGAGGATCGTCGGGCCAAGCTCGCGGAGGATCGGCATGCTCCGAGCCTATTCGCCCCTCCCCATCCGGGCCGCCGTGAGCGAGAGCGGCCGCTGCCGAAACGCGGTCACCGCGACGATGTCAGGCGTCGGCTGTCGCGGCCTCCCGGCGGCGAGCGCGGTGGAGGCCGTACTCGCGCCAGGTGAGGAGGACGATGAAGATGTCGAACAGCGTGAGCAGCAGCAGACCCCAAGAGAATGCGACGATGAGCTCGTACCCCTGGTACACGATGAACACCAGCAGAAACCCGATCATCCACGGGTAGGCCCACAGCCGATCCCGCAGAACGGCCCAGACCAGCACGACCTTCACCAGCCCGTGGAGCAGCAGGTAGACCGCACCGAACAGGGATGCGGAGGTGCTGAGGTTGCCGGTCCAGTGTCTCAGCGTGGTCGCGATGAGGTCATGCGGATCTTCGGACAGTTCGTGCTGGGTCAGCGCGCGCACGATCGCGTCGATCTGGTCCGGTTTGATGAAGAGCAGCAGGACCCCGCCGACCAGTTCGAGCACGCCGTCGAGGCCCTTCAGTATCAGGCTCACAAAGAAGACGCGATCGAGCGTGCGGTGTTCTCTCACCTCGTTCACATTCCTCCCTTTCTGCGTTGTACTCTCTTTGCCGCGATGGGCCGCAAAGCCGCTGCATGAGACCCGTTCGAGGGGTTGCGCGAAGCGCCTTTCCCACAGATTCATCCACAGCTTGTCAGGGCCGTCGAATTACACCGTGGTAATTTCGAACGGACGTTCGAAGGTCGGGGATGCCGCACATAATTCCTGGTGAGCGGCAGTTTTTGAAACGACACGCCACTCGTTGATCGTGCCGCCCGCGCGTGTCCTCCACACTTTCGCCGCACCCATCCACCAGTTATCCCCAACGTTATCCACAGGCGCACCTCCGTTACTTCGCGGGCACTGCTGGTGGGCAGACGGTGCTCTTCTGGAGGTTCGTCGCGGCTTGGTCCTCCGACCAAGGCAGAGGGCTGATGACCTTGGCGCCAGGCTGTTTGGCGGGCACCTTCGCCACGATCGAAATGAGTTGTTCGGCGAGCGCCTGCGCGAACGCTTTGCCCGAGGTCGAGTTGTTCAACGCGAACACCACAGTGAGCCCGGATACGGGGTCTGTGAACATCGCCGAGAGATATCCGGGAAGCGCTCCCACGCTCCCCACCATCGGCCCGAGGATGCTGGCCCCGAGCCCGTACTTCTGCCAATCTGTTCCTGCACTGATCCCGTCCAGCTGAGCTTTCGCCGAGGCGGGGCTCAGCAACGCACCGGTCGCGAGCGCTTGAGCGAACGTCTTGAGGTCGGAGAGGTTCGAGACGGCGCCGAACGCCGTCGAGCCCATCGATGGGGAGAGCTTGGTCACATCGATGACAGTGCCGCAGATCGGCGCGCCGGCGTCGTTGAGCGCCGTCGCATATCCGTTCGGGTGTTTGCCCGGCACCTCGAGCTGGTTGGCCTGTGGCAGCGAACTGGACCCCATCCCGAGCCGCCCGAACACGTACTTGTTGTAGAGGTCTTGCCAGCTGGATCCGGTGGCGTTCTGGAGTGCCATGCCCAGCAGCACGAGGTTCGTCGCGGCCGGTCCGTACTTCTCCCCCGGTTTCCCGATCGCCGGCGCCGCGATCCCGTCGTTCGCAAGTTCGAGCTCGGGCCATTGCCGGGTCGGGTTTTCGACGAACTGGGGCGCGAGTGGACCCGTGTAGTCCCCGAAGCCCGACGTGTTCTGGCACAGCTCGCGCAGAGTCACGCCTGTCAGACCCACGAATCCCGGCAGATAGTCGGAGAGTTGGTCGTCCAGTCCCACTTTTCTTTCGTCCGCGAGCGCAAGGAGCACCGTGCAGGTGATCGGTGTGGTGTTGTCCGCGATGCGGAACGACATGTCCGCCGTCACCGGGACTGTGCCCTTGAGCTTGGTTGTGCCGACGCCCGCCTGCCAGCTTCCTGCCCATGGCGCCCAGACCCCGACCATCGCGCCGGATGCGCCCGACAGCTTCATGGCGTCTTTCATCGCGGTCTCGAGCTTCCCTTGCACGCCGGACGAGAGCGAGCCCGGCACCTGCGCCGGAAGCTTGGTTCCGGCGCTCACGTGCGGAGTGCACCCCGCGAGCACGAGCACCACGACGCTCGCCAAAACAAGGACGGTGATCCGTCTTGCCCCGCTCGTCCGTTGATGCATTGCTGCCATCCCCCGATGGTTGGTGGTGCTGTTGCCCTGAATTGTAGCCTCTAGGTGCGATCCTGCCGCCGGGTGAGGGCGAAGGATGCGCGCCCGAACCGAACCACCGATCCGGGGTCGACCTCGTGTCGCGTGTTCGGGTCGCACGCGTACACCCCGTCGCCGGGGTATTCGATGGTTGTTCCGTTCGCCGACCCGAGGTCGAGCACCCAGAAGGCCTCGTCGTACTGCCCGAAGGCCAGGTGCGCCCGCGAAATGGACTTCGTCTCGTCGGCTACCGTGATGAGTTCCACATGTGCGGGGTCATCGAGTTCGTTACCGGGCGTGTGGACGGCCGGGTTGCGACCGATCACGCCGTTCCCGGTGGTCTCCACCCGTTGTCCGTCGCTGAAGTCGAGGATGAACGTGACCGCCATATGCTGCTCCAATCGATGCTGTCAAGACTCGCGGCGCGACCGCATGAAACGTTCGACGTCCGGATCGACCATGATGTCGCTGGGCCGCAGCGGGCGCGTCAGATACAGCCCTTCCAGCGAGGTGATTCGGCTGAGCGCCACATACGTCTGACCCGGGCTGAACGCACGGTGTCCGAGGTCGACGATCGCTGAGTCGTACGTCTTCCCCTGCGACTTGTGGATGGTGACCGCCCATGCCAACCGCAGCGGGAACTGCGTGAACTCGGCCACCACATCCTTCGTCAGCTTCTTGGTGGCGGGGGAGTACGAGTATTTGAACTTCTCCCAGATCGCCGGCTCGACCTCGTGGATCACTCCATCCACCTCCACATACACGTTCGAGTCGATCCTCGTCACTGTGCCGATCGTGCCGTTCACCCAGCGCGGACCATCCTGCTGGCCAGCGTCATTGCGCAGGAACATCACCTGAGCCCCCACCTTCAACTCGAGGGTCTCGTCGGCCGGAAAGGTGCGGCCGCCGAAGTCGCCACTCACCTCCGCCTTGGCTGTGAGGGCACGGCCCGGCAGGCGGCCGAGCGCGACCGAGTTGATGCGATTGACCGTGTCATTGCGCGTCGCCAGCGTGATCGTTCCGTCTTCGGGCGCCGCGCGAGCCCCGGTTTCGTTCAGCCGGTCGGCGATCTCCTTCGTCACCTGCCCGTGTCGCACGGCGTTCAGCATGTACTTGAAATCGGATTCGTGCTGCCGGTGCACTTCGACGAGCTCGACGATCTTCAGCTCGGCCTCTTGCCACACCTTGGCGTCGAAGAACCACATCGAACGGTAGGTGTCGGTGAAGTACGCGCGCTCCTCCGGGTCGCCCGGCACGGGCGCCAGCTGGTACGGATCGCCGAACAAGACCACCTGCACGCCGCCGAAGACCTCTTTTGGACGCTGCCGAGCCTGTCGCAGACTGCGATCCATCGCATCCATCAGGTCAGCGTTGACCATCGACACCTCGTCGATCACAAGCGTGTCGATGCTGTTGAGCAGCTTTCGCAGTTCCGTGCTCTGCTCGATGTCGTGGTCGGCGATCACGCCGATCGGAAGCCGGAACAGCGAATGGATGGTCTGGCCGCCCACATTGAGCGCCGCGACCCCGGTCGGGGCGCTGATGACGAGCGACTTTTCCGTGTTCCAGGCCAGGTGGTTCAGCAGGGTCGACTTACCCGTGCCGGCGCGACCGGTGACGAACACGTATTCGCGTGTGTGCTCGATCAAATCGAACACGGCTTGCTGCTCGGGGGTGAGCGAAAGTCGGCTCATCCGAGTTCCCTCCTCGCTCGACCTGACGAACTACTCTAACGCGGCGGTGGATACCCGAACCCGTTCTCCACAGGACCATAAGATGGCCTCATGGTTGGGGATGAGATCGACGGGACGCCTTCGCCTCCCCCGGCCGCCCTCTCCGCTCGAACCCGTGCGATCCTGATC
Organism: Leifsonia sp.; assembly: GCA_035999915.1. Classification (GTDB taxonomy): domain Bacteria; phylum Actinomycetota; class Actinomycetes; order Actinomycetales; family Microbacteriaceae; genus Leifsonia. The sequence goes on along the minus strand of DASYGJ010000323.1, from coordinate 269 downwards.
TGGTCCGGCTTCGCCATTCTGCTCGTGCTCGCACTCATCGCGGCGATCGGCGCGCTGCAGCGCACGTTCTACAGCGCGGGCGGCTTCGTCTCCTCTTATGTCAGCGCGCTGGCCCGCCACGATCTGGTGGCGGCGATGGGGATGCCCGGCGCCGATCCGACAGCGGCAACACTCAGCGAAGAAGGGCTCCCGTCCAAGCCTTCGCGCGAACTGCTGCGCACGGATGTGCTCCCGCGGTTGCAGAACATCCGAGTGGTCTCCGACGACGA
>DASYGJ010000371.1:0-1552 GCA_035999915.1 Leifsonia sp. | reverse complement strand
CCACCGGGTAGCCCTTGAAGTACCACGCGACGTGTTTGCGGATGTCGCGGCAGCCGCGTTCTTCACTGTCGAAGAACTCGACGAGCAACTCGGCGTGGCGCCGGAACGTGGCGGCCACCTGGCCGAGAGAGGGATGCGCTTGGGCGTCCGCGGCGTCCTCAGCGCTGATCTCCCCCGCTCGCGCGCGAAACGCCGCGGCCAGGTCACCGAACAGCCAGGGACGGCCGAGGCAGCCGCGACCGACGACGACGCCGTCGCAGCCGGTCTCGTCGACCATGCGCACCGCATCCGCCGCCGACCAGATGTCGCCGTTGCCGAGCACCGGAGTGCCGGTGATGGTCTCTTTGAGTTTCGTGATCGCCGACCAGTCGGCGTGCCCGGAATAGAACTCGGCCGCCGTGCGCGCGTGCAGTGCGATCGAGGCGACGCCCGCGCCCTCGGCCGCTTTCGCGGCCTCGAGATAGGTGAGGTGGTCGCTGTCGATGCCTTTGCGCATTTTGATCGTGAGCGGTACAGAACCGGCGGCTTTCACGGCGCCCTCGACGATCTCACGGAAGAGGCCGAGCTTCCACGGCAGCGCCGCGCCTCCGCCCTTGCGCGTGACCTTGGGCACGGGACAGCCGAAGTTGAGATCGATGTGGTCGGCGCGGTCCTCAGCCACGAGCATCGTCACTGCCTCTGAAACGGTCTTCGGATCGACCCCGTAGAGCTGGATGGAGCGCGTGGTCTCCGACTCATGATGCGTGATCAGCCGGAGCGATTCCGGCGTGCGCTCGACGAGGGCCCGTGAAGTGATCATCTCGCTGACGTAGAGGCCGGCCCCGAACTCTCTGCAGAGTCGCCGGAACGCGGTGTTCGTGATCCCGGCCATCGGCGCCAGCACGACGGGCACGTCGAGCGCCAGCGGACCAATGGTCAGCTGGGGTGCGTGGCTTATCGTGGCTGTAGTAGACATCTCCCTCGATTCTCCCAGAAAGCGCGGTACACCATGACCGAGACCCCGGATGCTGTGGAGACTCCGAGCAATTCGCATCCTGTGGAGGAGGGTTGCGCTCGCGCGGAGGCCGATGCCGCCGCGCGTGGGGTGAGCATCCGTATCGTCGAACGTCCCGCGGCGAGGAGTTTGGAGGAGGCGGCTTCGCTGCTGGGCATCCAGCCCTCCGACATCGTGAAGACCCTCGTCGTGAAACGAAGCGACGGCACTTTCGTGTTCGCGCTTGTTCCGGGCGGACGCAAAATCTCCTGGCCGAAACTCCGCGCCCTCCTCTCCGTCAACAAGCTCAAACTGCCGGATGCCGAGGTCGCCTTCGAGGCCACGGGCTACGAACGCGGCACGATCACGCCGTTCGGCAGCACGACAGCCTGGCCCGTGGTTGCCGACGCCACCATCCCCGGCCGCACGATCGCCCTCGGCGCCGGAGCCCACGGCTACTCGCTCTTCGCCGACGCCGACGCCGTGCTCGCCGCGTACGACGCCACTGTCGCCGACATCACCGACCCTGAATAGCGGGTCCCGCCTTCCGCTCCGCGCAACGAGAAGCCAGTTGATGCC